>JBBRZH010000004.1:0-116552 GCA_038236935.1 Lysobacterales bacterium | reverse complement strand
TCCGACAGGCAGTTGCGGCAGAAGCCAGCAAGGATCATCAGGTCGATGTTCTGCACATCTGGTCGCGCCTGCACCAGATGCTGCAGAAGACGGCGAAACACCGCCGCCTGGATGCGGGTTGTTTCAAAGTCAGGTTCGGTCATGACGATGTGCCCGGATAGGGGATAATGCCCAACTTCGACTGTAGCGCAGCACTGTCCAGAACACATGACGGCATCCGCCCACCAGGCACGCATCCTCGACGGTAAACGCATCGCCGAGGAGCTGCTCGACGTGTTGAAGACCCAGGTCGATGCACGGGTAGCCACGGGAAAACCGCGGCCGGGACTGGCCGTGGTACTGGTCGGCAACGATCCCGCGTCCAGCGTGTACGTGCGCAACAAGCGCCGCGCTGCTGAAAAAGTCGGCATCCGGGCGATCGATCATGACCTGCCGGCCGACACCAACGATGCAGACCTGCTGGCGCTGATCGACCGGCTCAATGCCGATCCCGACGTGCACGGCATCCTCGTGCAATTGCCCTTGCCGGACCGCCGCGACGCCACGGCCCTGATCCATCGCATCGATCCGCGCAAGGATGTCGACGGCTTCCATCCCGAGAACGTCGGCCATCTCGCCCTGCGCCAGTTCGGCCTGCGCCCGTGCACCCCGCGCGGTATCACCACGCTGCTGGCCTGGACCGATCGCCCGGTACGCGGAGCCAGCGCCACGATCGTTGGGGTCAGCAACCACGTCGGGCGCCCGATGGCGCTGGAGCTGCTGATCGCAGGCTGCACCGTGACGTGCTGCCACAAGTTCACGCCGCCCGAGGTGCTGGAAGCCAGCGTGCGCGGCGCGGACATCCTGGTGGTGGCGGTCGGCCGCCCGGCACTCATTCCGGGCGAATGGGTGAAGCCTGGCGCAGTGGTGATCGATGTCGGCATCAATCGTCTCGACGACGGACGACTGGTGGGCGATGTGGGGTTCAAGGCTGCGGCTGAGCGGGCGAGCTGGATCACGCCAGTGCCCGGCGGCGTCGGGCCGATGACGGTAGCGACCCTGATGCAGAACACACTGGAAGCGGCCGAAGCCGCGGACACCAGCGTCCGGTAGCCGCGACGCGTTACAATGGCGCGCTTCATCTCCCCGGACCCGCCCATGCTGCGCATCCAGGCTGAAGCGCTTACTTACGACGACGTTTCCCTCGTCCCGGCGCATTCGACCGTCCTGCCCAAGGATGTTTCGCTCACCACGCGCCTGACGCGCGACCTGCACCTGAACCTGCCGATTCTCGCCGCCGCGATGGATACGGTGACCGAAGCGCGCCTGGCCGTCGCCATGGCCCAACTCGGCGGCATCGGCATCCTGCACAAGAACATGAGCGTCGAACGACAGGCTGCCGAAGCTGCGCGGGTCAAGAAGTTCGAGGCCGGCGTGATCCGCGAGCCGTTTACTGTGGGTCCCGAAACCACGATCGGCGAGGTGCTCAAGCTCACGCGTGCACGTAACATTTCCGGTGTTCCGGTAGTCGACGGCGACGGCCATCTGGTCGGCATCGTCACTGGGCGCGACATGCGCTTCGAGAAGAAGCTCGATGATCCGGTCCGCCACATCATGACCAAGAAGGACCGCCTGGTGACGGTGCGCGAAGGCGCGTCGGACGACGAAGTGATCCAGTTGCTGCACAAGCACCGCATCGAGAAAGTCTTGGTCGTCAACGATGAATTCGCGCTGCGCGGCCTCATCACGGTCAAGGACATCCAGAAGAAATCCGACAACCCGAATGCCGCCTATGACAGCAGCGAACGCCTGCTGGTTGGCGCCGCGGTCGGTGTCGGTGGCGACACCGAACAGCGCATCGAAGCACTGGCAGCGGCGGGTGTGGACGTCATCATCGTCGATACCGCGCACGGTCATTCGCAGGGCGTGATCGATCGCGTGCGATGGGCCAAGAAGCGCTTCCCGAAGTTGCAGGTGATCGGCGGCAACATTGTCACCGGAGACGCCGCTCTGGCGTTGATGGATGCGGGCGCGGACGCAGTCAAGGTCGGTGTGGGTCCGGGCTCGATCTGCACCACCCGCATTGTCGCCGGCGTCGGCGTGCCGCAGATCACCGCGGTATCGATGGTCGCTGAGGCGTTGCAGGATCGCATCCCGTTGATCGCAGATGGTGGTGTGCGTTTTTCCGGCGACATCGGCAAGGCCATCGTCGCCGGCGCGTCGACGGTGATGGTTGGCGGGCTGTTCGCCGGCACCGAGGAAGCGCCAGGCGAGATCGAACTGTTCCAGGGCCGCAGCTACAAAAGTTATCGCGGCATGGGCTCATTGGGTGCGATGGAGTTGGGCTCGAAGGATCGCTATTTCCAGGACGCATCAGATGCCGACAAGCTGGTGCCCGAAGGCATCGAAGGTCGCGTCCCGTATCGCGGCCCGTTGAGCGGTGTCGTTCATCAGCTTGCCGGTGGCCTGCGCGCAACGATGGGCTATGTCGGCTGCGCGACGATCGAAGACATGCGTACCAAGCCGTCATTCGTCAAAGTGACCGGGGCAGGGCAGCGCGAGAGCCACGTGCATGATGTGCAGATCACCAAAGAGCCGCCGAATTACCGGATGGGTTGAACGCCGGTCACCGGGAATCGAGCGTCGGGAATCGATGACCGCCTGTAGACGATTCCCGACCCCCACTCCCATGCTCCGGCCATATGACTGATCTCCACTCCGACAAGATCCTCATCCTCGATTTCGGCGCGCAGTACACGCAGTTGATCGCTCGACGCATTCGCGAGATCGGCGTGTATTGCGAAATCTGGGCGTGGGACCACGATCCTGGCGAGATTGCGAAATTCGGCGCGAAAGGCATCATCTTGTCCGGCGGCCCTGAATCGACCACCGAGTTCGGTGCACCCAAGGCACCACAGGAAGTTTTCGACGCGAATCTTCCGATCCTCGGCATCTGTTACGGCATGCAGACGCTAGCCTCGCAACTTGGGGGCGAAACCGAGGCCGCCGACGCGCGCGAATTCGGCCATGCGCAGGTCGAGCTGGTCGCGCAGGACGCGCTGCTCGACGGACTCAAGGATCACCCGGGTGCGCCACCAAAACTCGATGTGTGGATGAGCCATGGCGACCATGTGTCGAAGGCTCCGCCCGGCTTCATCGTCACCGCGCGCACCGACCGTATCCCGGTCGCAGCAATGGCCAACGAGGACAAGCGCTGGTACGGCGTACAGTTCCATCCCGAAGTCACGCACACCAAATCCGGGCAGGCGATCCTGCGCCGGTTCGTCGTCGACATCTGTGGGTGCCGGACGTTGTGGACGGCCGGGCACATCATCGATGACCAGGTCGCACGCGCCCGCAAACAGGTTGGCGCTGACGAAGTCATCCTCGGTTTGTCGGGTGGTGTCGATTCGTCCGTGGTCGCCGCGCTCCTGCACAAGGCGATCGGCGATCAGCTGACCTGCGTGTTCGTCGACACCGGCCTGCTGCGCTGGAACGAAGGCGACCAGGTGATGGCAACGTTCGCCGGTGCCTCCGACACCCACGGGCTAGGCATCAAGGTCATCCGGATCGATGCTGCCGACCGTTGTTTCAAGGCGCTGGAAGGTGTCAGCGATCCTGAAGCCAAGCGCAAGATCATCGGTGGTCTGTTCATCGATATCTTTGACGAGGAATCCGGCAAGCTGTCGAATGCCAGGTGGCTCGCGCAGGGCACCATCTACCCCGACGTGATCGAGTCGGCCGGCAGCAAGACCGGCAAGGCGCACGTCATCAAGAGCCACCACAACGTCGGCGGCCTGCCTGCCGACATGAAGCTTGGCCTGATCGAACCACTGCGCGAATTGTTCAAGGATGAAGTGCGGCGGCTCGGCGTCGAACTTGGATTGCCGGCGCAGATGGTGCACCGCCACCCATTCCCCGGACCGGGCCTGGGCGTCCGCATCCTGGGCGAAGTGAAGCGCGAATACGCCGAGTTGTTGGCTCGTGCCGACGATATCTTCATCGACGAACTCCGCAAGGCCGACCTGTACGACAAGACCAGCCAAGCGTTTGCGGTCTTCCTTCCGGTTAAGTCCGTGGGCGTGGTCGGTGATGCGCGCGCATACGAGTGGGTGATCGCGCTGCGCGCGGTCGAAACGGTCGACTTCATGACCGCACACTGGGCGCACCTTCCGTATGAATTCCTCGGCAAGGTCTCCAATCGCATCATCAATGAACTGCGGGGCGTGTCACGCGTGGTCTACGATATCAGTGGCAAGCCGCCCGCCACGATCGAGTGGGAATGACGGACAGCGCGGACGAGCACTGGATGCGCCACGCACTCGCGCTCGCCGAGCTGGCCGAGCGCGAAGACGATGAAATCCCGGTCGGCGCCGTTGTTATCGGCCCAGATGGGACGATCATCGGCGAAGGCTGGAACCGCAACATCACCGAGCATGACCCAACCGCCCATGCCGAGATCGTGGCGATGCGGCAGGCAGGTACGAAGCTCGGCAACCACCGCCTTGTCGGCTGCACGGTGTATGTGACGCTTGAGCCGTGCGCGATGTGTGCGATGGCGATGGTACATGCGCGGATCGGGCGCGTCGTCTTTGCCGCGAGCGATCCCAAGACGGGCGCTGCTGGAAGCGTGTTCGACCTGCTTGCCGATCCGCGCCACAACCATCGAATCGAAGTTCGCGGCGGAGTATCCGCCGAAGAGGCCAGTGCCCGACTGAGCAGCTATTTCCGTCGAAAACGTGTCCGGCCACCAGGCACGAAGTCGCCGGGCGAATAATTCAGCCGCGTCGCCTAGCGCGTGCGTGTGCGTGATCCATTTCGTCATTGACCAGCCGTACCGCCAGCGCGGATTCGCGCGACAGCAGCACGCTTGCGGTGAACATGCTCAAGACGCCTAGCACGGCCAGGATGGTCGGCGTAGTTCCGAGCCGGTAACCAACCAGCGAATCAGCGGCAACGGTCAGGCTGGTGGCGACGAAAAAACTGATCGCCAGGTACAGGGCTTGGCTCCCACGCATGACGAGGAGCGTGCGTCGCCGCTGCAATGCGATGCGCCGGTCGAGGTGCTGGCTTTCCTCCGGGTCATCGGCCTCCGCAAGCTCCTTCAGCAGTGTGCGAGTGCGGTCGATAATTCGCGCCAGCCGCGTATTGGCTGACATCAGCAGCGACGAGGTCGCGGTGAGGAAAAAGGCAGGCGCCAGCATTGCGGTCAGGATCGCGTAATGGGTCAGTGCGGCGTTCTGCGGCATGGCGGTAGTCCCTGGCGAATGCTGGGATATCATGCCGCGACACGTCAACGACTGCGAGCGCATGGCTGAAACCTTCAACAACGACGCCAGCCTGATCTGGATCGACCTGGAGATGACAGGGCTGGATACCGATCGGGATTCGATCCTGGAGATCGCCACCATCGTGACCGATGCGCAGCTCAACGTGCTCGCCGAAGGGCCGGAGCTTGCCATCGCACATTCGCTCGCCACGCTTGAGGGCATGGACGACTGGAACCGGACCCAGCACGGCAAGTCGGGCCTCTGGAACCGTGTCCTGGAAGAAGGTGTCGGCATGGCGGATGCGGAAGCGCGGACGCTCGCGTTTTTCGCCGAGTGGGTGCCTGCGCACATGTCGCCGATGTGTGGCAATTCGATCTGCCAGGATCGCCGGTTCCTGCACAGGTTGATGCCGAAGGTCGAACAGTATTTCCACTATCGCAACCTGGATGTCAGCACCTTGAAGGAGCTGGCTCGCCGCTGGGCGCCGCAGGTATTGAATGGCATGCGCAAGGAATCGGCGCACACGGCATTGAGCGATGTGCGCGATTCGATCGATGAGTTACGTTACTACCGCAAGCATCTCGCGGCGTTCGTGACTCCGTAGCGGCGGCACACAGCCCGCAATATGGTTTTACAGCGCGCGCGGCGGCGCGGCGAAGACGTTCGTTAGCGAGTTTATTCGCTGCGCGCTTTCGACTTCGCCAGCTGCAGCCACGTATCAACCACGGTGTCAGGATTGAGCGATACCGATTCGATGCCTTGTTCCATCAGCCATTCGGCAAGATCGGGATGATCCGACGGGCCTTGCCCGCAGATGCCAATGTACTTGCCCTTGGCGCGCGCGGCGCTGATCGCCATCGACAGCATCTTCTTGACCGCCGGGTCGCGTTCGTCGAACAGGTGGGCGACAGTCGCAGAATCACGGTCCAGGCCTAACGTAAGTTGTGTCAGATCGTTGGAGCCAATCGAGAACCCATCGAACAGTTCGAGGAATTCATCGGCCAACAGTGCATTCGACGGAACCTCGCACATCATGATGACTTTCAGTCCATCCACGCCCTTTACGAGGCCGTTTGCAGCCAGCACGTCGAGCACCTCCCGGCCTTCACCGAGTGTGCGCACGAATGGAATCATGACCCACAGGTTGGTCAGCCCCATGGTATTGCGAACCTTGAGCACCGCCCGGCATTCCAGCGCGAACGCATCCTTGAACGACGGATCGACGTAACGGCTGGCGCCACGAAACCCAATCATCGGATTTTCTTCGTGCGGCTCGTACTTGCTGCCACCGATGAGGTTGGCGTATTCGTTAGTCTTGAAATCGGACATACGAACGATGACCGGATTGGGCGCGACCGATGCAGTGATCGTGGCGATGCCTTCGGCGAGGCGGTCGACGTAGAAATCGACCGGGCTGGCATAACCAGCCATGCGCGCATCGATTTTCTGCTTGGTCGCCGCATCCTGCTGCGCGTATTCAAGCAGCGCTTTGGGATGCACACCGATGTGGCTGGCGATGATCATTTCCAGCCGCGCCAGACCAATACCGGCATTGGGCAGCATGCCAAAGTCGAACGCGCGGTCCGGATTCGCCACGTTCATCATGATCTTCAACGGCGCCGGCGGCATGTTCTCCAGGTCGGTGGTCGTGCGCTCGAAGGGGAGGGCGCCTGCGTAGATGAAACCGGTGTCGCCCTCCGCGCAGCTGATGGTGACTTCGCTGCCATCCTGGATCAGGTCCAGCGCATTGCCGGTGCCAACCACGGCAGGGACACCCAGTTCGCGCGCGATGATCGCGGCATGGCAGGTGCGTCCACCGCGGTTGGTGACGATGGCTGCGGCGCGCTTCATGACGGGTTCCCAGTCGGGGTCGGTCATGTCGGCGACCAGCACGTCGCCGGGTTGCACGCGCGCCATGTCGGCCAGGCTGCGCACCACGCGCGCGGTGCCGCTGCCAATCTTCTGGCCGATCGAGCGGCCTTCGGCGATCACGTCGCCGTGCTGCAGCAACGCATAACGCTCGATCTGTGTGGCATGCCCGCGGGATTTCACCGTCTCCGGTCGCGCCTGCACGATGAAGAGTTTTCCGCTGACACCGTCCTTGGCCCATTCGATGTCCATCGGGCGACCGTAATGCTGTTCGATCACGAGCGCCTGCTTCGCCAGTTCATGCACGTCGGCGTCGGAAATCGAAAACGTGCTGCGAAGTTCCGTTGGCGTGTCCTCGTTGCGTACGCGCTCGCCGGGCGTGTCCGAATACACCATGCGGATCTGCTTGGTGCCCAGCGAGCGGCGCAGGATCGCGGGAAAGCCCTTTCGCAGCGTCGGCTTGTAGACATAGAACTCGTCGGGATTGACCGCGCCCTGCACGACGTTTTCACCCAGGCCATAACTTGCGGTGATGAAGACGACGTCGCGAAATCCAGACTCGGTGTCCAGCGTGAACAGCACGCCAGACGTGCCGACATCCGAGCGCACCATCAACTGCACGCCAGCGGACAGGAACACATCCTCGTGCTTGAATCCGTGATGCACGCGATAGGCGATCGCGCGATCGTTGTAGAGGCTGGCGAAGACTTCCTTGACCTTGCGCACGACATCATCAGCGCCGGTGACATTGAGGAAGGTTTCCTGCTGGCCGGCAAAGCTCGCATCGGGCAGGTCCTCGGCCGTGGCCGAAGAGCGAACCGCGACGGCAACTCCTCCATCGCCAGCCGCACCACCACCATTGTCGGCGGACAACTTCGCATACGCAGTGCGGATGTCGCGATCCAGTTCCGGGTGCAGCGGCGCGTCCATCACCCAGCCGCGGATTTCCCCGCCGGCCTGGTGGAGCGATGCGACGTCCTCGACATCCAGCATCGCCAGTCTGTCGAAGATTCGCTTCTCAAGCGTGTTGTGCGCGATGAAGGCCTTGAAGGCGTCGGCGGTGGTCGCAAAGCCGCCGGGCACCGAAACCCCGAGCGCGGAGAGCTCGCCGATCATCTCACCGAGGGACGAATTCTTGCCGCCGACCTGCGCGAGGTCGGTCAGACGCAGGTCGTGCAGCCACAGGATGCTGTTGATCGAAGCGGGGACGCTCAAGATGGACACTCCAGGGTTCGCGACTGGGCAGAATCGGACAAAGACCGGTCGAAGCGTCTATTTTAGCAACCCAGCCCGCCGCGGCGCTTGCCGCATTGCATGGAGATTGCACATGAGTGCCATACGCCCGGTGTTTTACATCTCCGACGGCACCGGTATCACGGCCGAAACCATTGGCCACAGCCTGCTCACGCAGTTCGCGGAGACACGCTTCGTCACTGACCGGATCCCCTTTGTCGACGACCTGGACAAGGCGCGGGAGGCGGCGACGGAAATCCGGCGTGTCGGCGAGGAGCATGGGGTGCGGCCGATCGTGATCAATTCCAGCGTCGACCCGGCGTTGAACGCATTGCTGGCCGAGAGCGGGGCACTGATGCTGGATGTGTTCGCGCCTTTCATCGAGCCACTGGAGCGCGAACTCGGCACGCAACGCCAGTCCCGCGTCGGGCAGGCACACGGCATGGTCGACTTCGAGAGTTATCACCGACGTATCAACGCAATGAACTATGCATTGACGCATGATGATGGCGTCAGCATGGACATGTCCGACGCCGACCTGGTCCTCGTGGGCGTCTCGCGGGCGGGGAAAACGCCGACATGCGTGTATCTGGCGTTGCATCACGGCGTACGCGCGGCGAATTACCCACTGACCGAGGAAGATCTCGACTCGGATCAGTTGCCGGCGAAACTGCGGCCGTTTCGCAACAAGCTGTTCGGGTTGACGATCGAGCCCATCCGCCTGCAGCAGATTCGCCAGGAGCGCCGACCGAATTCACGTTATGCACAACTGGACACCTGCAAGCGCGAGGTCGCAGCGGCCGAAGCAATGTTGCGCAGCGAACGTATCCCGATGCTGAGCACGACCCATGCATCGATCGAGGAAATTTCAAGCCGGGTGCTGGAGTCGCTGGGGATCAACCGGGAAATGTTCTGACGGCTGGCCTTGGTTTGTACGGCGACTGTCTGCGATTCAGGGAGTGGCTGTTCCGGCCCCGATGAATCGGTCGCTGGTGAATCCCCACGTTAGGCCTGCGATTCCATTCCGTCAATGCTGCCAGGAACACTTTCTGGCGTGTAGGATCGACACATGCCCCAGGTACGCTCCCGCATCGCGCAACTCCCCAAGCTCAGTCGATTTGGCTGGTTGATGGGCTTGTATGCCGAAAATTTCATCTTGCTGACGCGTCTGTTCGAGCCTGCCGATCTTGTGCCGGGCCGGTATCTTTCCTGCATCGGCGATGGCCTTGACCTGAGCGTCGACGTGATCGGCCAGCACCCTTACACCACCGAGTTGCGCATCACGTATTTCATGTCCGATCCCCTCACGGGCGAGCCGGATCCGTCGGCATTCCTGCGGCTTTACAGTGATGCGCGCCAGGTGGAAGCCACGCATTGTTATATCGGCCGTCGCTGGCAGGACGTCATCGGCATGTATCCGCCGCCCGCAGCGGTCCTGGATCACCGTATGCGCATGAACACGTTTCTGGGCAAATGGTTGCATTACCTGGCCGAAGGCGGCCACGGCGTGGCCACATTGCGTGCCGCACGAGAGCCATCGGATCAGCGATTGATCCTCCACGCACGCTGACGTGCCAAAGGGTGACGCCATCAACAAAACAGGCCGCCTTGCGGCAGCCTGAGTGGTCGAATCAATTGGCGTCCCCAAGGGGATTCGAACCCCTGTCGCTACCGTGAAAGGGTAATGTCCTGGGCCTCTAGACGATGGGGACGGGTGTTGCGTTTTGGGTCGTGTTGCCGGCCTAACGATTGGTGGAGCCAGGCGGGATCGAACCGCCGACCTCTACAATGCCATTGTAGCGCTCTCCCAGCTGAGCTATGGCCCCACGCGCTGGCAGCCACAAAGTTTAGCGGGCCGGCTTGGGGAAGGTCAAGCCTTGATCACGCCGACCGCGCATGGAGCGGGGATTCAAGACGATGGCGTGTTGCGGCCTGCATTGTCGCCAGAGAGTCCGCTTAGCATCCAGTCATTGACGAAAAATTGGTTTGCGTCATGCCATGGCCATCAACGCGTGTGAACCTTGGACAGCCGAAGCGCATTGGTCACGACCGAAACCGAACTCAGGCTCATCGCCACCGCCGCGATCATCGGGCTCAGCAGTATTCCGAAAAATGGAAACAGCACGCCAGCTGCGATAGGCACACCGATGGCGTTATAGAGAAACGCAAACGCCAGGTTCTGTTTCATGTTTGCGACGGTTGATCGCGAAATCGTTCGCGCCCTCAAGATCCCGCGCAGGTCACCCTTGACCAGCGTGACCTGCGCGCTGGACATCGCGATGTCGGTGCCGGTTCCCATGGCGATCCCGATGTCGGCCGCTGCCAACGCAGGTGCGTCGTTGATGCCATCGCCGGCCATCGCGACATGCCGGCCTTGGGATTTCAGGGATTGCACGAGTTCGGCTTTGCCCTGCGGCGTGACTCCACCATGCACCTCGTCGATACCAAGCGTGCTCGCGACGGCCTGCACGGTGGTCATCGCATCGCCGCTGGCAATGACGATCCGCAGACCTGCAGATCGCAACTCAGCCAATGCGTCGCGCGTGGTTGGTTTGATCGGATCAGCGACGACGATGAGGCCGGCCAATTGCTGATCAACAGCAAGAAACATCACACTCGCGCCTTGTTTGCGCAGTTCTTCGGCGGCATCGACCTGGGCTGAGACATCGACTGAAAGTTTCGACATCAGCGCGATGTTGCCAAGCGCCAAGGCTTGGGTGGCGATGTGGCCGCTTACCCCCATGCCGGTGATTGAATCGAACTCTTCGACGCGATCAAGAGGCAGCTTGCGTGACTGTGCTTCGGCGACGATTGCGGCAGCCAATGGGTGTTCGCTGCCTTGTTCAAGACTTCCGGCGAGCTGCAGGACCTGATCCTGCGTGAAGCCTTCGACCGCAATCACGTCGCGAAACGCAGGTCGGCCTTCCGTGAGCGTCCCGGTCTTGTCGAGGATCAATGTATCGATCGTGCGCAGGCGTTCAATGGCTTCGGCGTCGCGAAACAAGACGCCGGCCTGTGCGGCGCGCCCGGTCGCGACCATGATCGACATCGGCGTCGCCAGGCCCAACGCACATGGACAGGCGATGATCAAGACCGACACCGCATTCAATATGGCGTAGGTCCACGCATGCCCGTAGATTCCCCATACCAGGAACGTCACCACCGAAGACGCCAGCACTGCCAGCACGAACCAGAATGCGACCTTGTCGGCCATCCGTTGCATCGGTGCGCGCGAACGCTGCGCCTGGGCGACCAGTTGCACGATCTGCGCCAGCATGGTGTCCGAACCCACTTTCTCCGCGCGGATGACCAGGCTTCCAGTGCCGTTCAAGGTGGCGCCGATCACGTTGTCGCCGGTGGTTTTTTCCACGGGGATGGGTTCACCGGTCAGCATCGATTCGTCGATGCTGGAACGGCCTTCGATCACCTCACCATCTACCGGGACTTTTTCCCCGGGCCGCACGCGCAGGCGATCGCCGACATGCACGTGCTCAAGTGGGATGTCCTCCTCGCTGCCATCTTCGTGCAATCTGCGCGCCTGTTTTGGTGCGAGGCCGAGCAAGCCCTTGATGGCGCCGGCAGTGCGGGACCGCGCACGCAGTTCCAACAGCTGACCAAGCAGCGTCAGCGAAACAATCACGGCCGCAGCTTCGAAATAGACACCGGCACGGCCGTGTTCGCCGAATGATGCCGGGAAGATCTGCGGGGCGATCGTGGCAACCACGCTGTAACCGAATGCCGCGGTCACGCCGATCCCAATCAGGGTGAACATGTTCGGATTGCGATTGAGGATCGACTGCACGCATCGCTCAAGGAACGGCCAACCGGCCCACAGCACGACCGGAGCGCTCAACACAAGTTGCGCCCAGGTGCGGGCCGCGACTGGTATTCCAGTCAGGTAATGCCCAAACATCGCCAGCAACAACGTCGCCAGCGTGAGCGGCAACGTCCACCAGAAGCGTCGTGAAAAGTCGTGCAGCTCGGGATTTTCGTCTTCTCCCAGTGTCGGCATTTCCGGCTCGAGCGCCATGCCGCAGATTGGGCAGGAGCCGGGGCCGGATTGTCGGATCTGATGGTGCATTGGGCAGATATAAATCGTGTCTGAAGGGACATCGATTGAGGCAGCAGGCGAGGGCGCGAGGTATTTTTCCGGATCGGAAACGAAGCGTTCATGACACCGCGTCGAACAGAAGTAATAGTCGGTTCCTGCATGCGCGGCGTGGTGGGGCGATACCAACGGATCGACCTGCATGCCGCAGACGGGATCGATGACCATCGCCTCTGAACTCGCTGATGGGTGGTGCTGTTCTGCGGTGCTCATGCCGGTTTTCCCGTCTGAAGTGCTTAAGTGATGCTGCTACGCAGCATAAAGTCAAGAAATAATGTGACGGTGGTCACATTAAAGTGCGGAATTGTGCAGAATTGTGCGGATTTCGTAAATTTAGATCGAGCAATGCGTAAACGGTCATATTGTGCCCGGGGGGCGTCACCGTTGAGTCGCTCCATTAAATGCCCGGTACGCCGGTCCATCTTATTTACGGGGAAACCATCACTATGAAGCTCAATCGTCTAGCCACAGCTCTCGCCACTGGTGGCGTCATGCTGGCCGCTTCGCTCACCGCAAATGCTACTCACAGCTGGAATGGGTATCACTGGGCCCGCACCACATCATCCTTCACGCTGCAGACGCTCAATAGCACTGTCGCCAACGGCAACGCCAATTGGCCGCAGCTGCTCGGCCTTGCCGCCAGCGACTGGACGCAGTCCACCAAGCTCGATCTGCGCGTTTCCACTTATTCCAACACCAGCACCTCGCGCAAGCGTTGCACCGCCGTCGCCGGCAAGATCCGCGTGTGCAATGCCTCCTATGGAAACAACGGCTGGCTGGGTCTGGCATCCATCAACCTCGACAGCAACGGTCACATCTCGCAGGGAACGGCGAAGATGAATGACAGTTATGCGTCAACGTGGACGACCGACTCCAACGAAGCGCGGCACGTCATGTGCCAGGAAGTAGGGCATACCTTCGGTCTCGACCATCAGAGCACCGATGGCAGCAGTCAAAACACCTGCATGGATTATTCCAGCAGTTCCACGAGCACGCGTCCGAATACGCATGACTATGACGAACTGGTGACCATTTATTCGCACACAGACAGTTACAACAGCTACAGCACCAGTACGGCATTCTCCGCTGCGCAGAGTGCAATGGCAGGCGGTGAAGGTCTCGGCGTCCTGGTCCACAAGGACCATTTCAATGAAACTTACGTCGCTCCCGATGGCCATGGCGGAATCTGGATCCACGACGTAATCCTGGCTCCGGGGTTTGAACACATAAAGCTTTAAAGCGATTCCAATTTCGCTTCAGTTCCAAGAGCGCCGGACGAATGTCCGGCGCTTTTTTCATGCCATTCCGTTCAATGTCTCGCAGTCAATACGGGTGCAAAGCCACCGCCCGGCGTCCGGAAGTTGGTTGTTTGCCCTTGGTACATTCGCGCCGCATACAGCAGCACCTCGCCTGCGTAGGCATAACACCGGATATCGACCTTGAGGGGAGGGGCCTCTGCGGCGACATGTCGCTCGCTTGGGCGGACGAGTTCCTGCGCCACGTATGCGCCTTGCCCGATCTCTTCCCAGACGCGACGGGTGAGCTTGTCGCCGCGGTAGCTGGCCTTGCTCCCGAACCCGGCCGCTGGTTTGAAGAACAGCTGGCCGCGCCGTGCCCATAACGCGTCACGGTTCTCTGCAGTCACCATGACGGTGGTCGGAACTGCCGCAAGCAACAAATCAATGGATGCCTGGTTTAAGCCCGAGGTGCACAGGAATTCCTTGTCGCTGAGCAAGCTCATGTTGCGCTTATCGGCATGGATGGCATGCGCCCTAGGGTGAGGGCTTACCACCACCTCGCCATCCAGATAGGCCGACCGAAGCGCTTGGTGCGCTGGAAGCGCGAAGGGAAAATCTGTCAGCCGGTTGTAGACGAAGTCCACCGCGGTTCCATCGAGCCACAGGCGGTGGTCATGGTGGACGAGATCCTCCGGGGCGCAGATCCGTGCGTCGAAGCCGTGCTGACGGAACAACTCGCGATACAACACAAATTCCGGATAGAGGTACTGCTGCTCGGGTGCTTCATCCACGATGGCGATCATTCCCAGCGGCGCATCTGCGCGTTGAAGCAGCCATTCGGTCAGCACCACCTCAAGAATTGCATCCTCCGTCCGTGTCGCATCGGTGGGTGGAACCGTCATCTGGGGCATGCACAACCGCTGGGCGCGGCCGAGCATTGCATTGAGCAGCGCACCGCCGGGGTTTGTGTTGATCTCGATCAGGCGCGGTCCCTGCGGGGCGAGGTGAAAATCAAATCCCAGCAAGCCCCCTGGCGAGCCTGGATCGAAGCTGGCGATCCCGGGTGCCCAAGCCATCACTGCCGCCTGATACGTCGGCAATCCCGAGATCTGGTGAATGGCGTCGACGACACGGGCGACTTGCTCGATGTTGATTCGAGAAACGTACACAGGCAGCGCAGAGAACAGGTGCGGGTGCGACTGGATCAGCGAAGCAGAGGATGTTCCGTGGCTCGCGAGGATCACGTCCAGCTGGTCGTGCAGTGCCAGCGGGTCGACTGCCACGCAGAAGCATTCTCGATTGAGGGCTTCCATCGATGAAGCCTCGGCGCAGCTCGCGGCGCAATGATCGGAAGCTGGTTTGGCAGATGGTCCGCTCATGACGCTGACCGATCGCCATGGTGTTGCGCGATGGTTGCTGCAAACGCTTTCGCACACCTTGGTGATCGGGTTGGATGCATGCAATGAAGCCTACACCTCATTGCGCTGTGCAACTGTCGAGGTCCTGTTCATGCGCGGAACAAGGTCGTGCTCACCGGAATCGCTGGAAAATATGGCCGAAAAGCGACGACGCCAATAGGCGTCGTCCCCAGGCAATGTTCCTGCGAGCTGTCCATCAATCGTCACACTCCCCGTGCACTACGCAATCGTGTTGGTCGTACTGGTCGTGCTGGCGATGCTGTTGGCTTGAGTATCCACGACCTTCGTGCCTGTACGCGTTCCTGTAATAGCCGTTGGCATTTCCGTAAGGCGGGTTCCCGTAATTCGAATGCTGGTTACCGTAATACCCATTGCCGTACTGCTGGTTGCCATAGTAGCGGGTGCCATATTGTTGTTTGCCGTAATAGCCGTTGCCGTACTGTTGGTTGCCGTAATAGCCGTTGCCTGATTGCTGGTTGCCGTAGTAACCGTTGCCGTAAGCCGACTGGTACACAGGTCGACCGTAGGCGTCGTACTGAACGACGCGCTGGTTGCCGCCGTAGTAGGAGTTATCCGAGCCAATTACGACGCTGGCGACATCGGCCAGCGCGCGCGTCAGCGAGTCCTGCGCATGGGCTGGCGCACTCAGGGAGCCAAAGCCCAGCCCGATAGCGAGTGCCACGGGTGCGGTCCAACGGGTTGCACTTGTCATCTCGCTACTCCTCAAGGCCCGCACCTTGCGGGAATGTATCGACCATGCAACCGAACCGATGAATCCGTGTTGAATTTCCCACCCATAAGGCATGTTGTTGCCGGCCGTACACGTCCGGTGGTCTGGCACCCCAGTCAGGTGATCTTTGCCGAGCGGACAACCGCACGTATAGGCGGCATCGCGTTGCACCTTCAGCCCGCGCACAGACCTGTCAGATGTTTGGGTCGCCATCAACCTTGATGTGCATCATCAGGCCACCGCCTCCCTGAGATTCCGTGTTGTTGTTCGTGGTGTGGTGGGAGATGTGGCAATGGATCATCCACAAGCCCGGTTTGCGCGCTTTCCAGATCACGTCGTAGCGTTGTCCTGGACCAACGTTGATCGTGTCGGCCATGAAGCGTGCCGCCGGAGCGAGCGTCTCACCGTCGCGCGCCACGACTTCGAACGGCCCGCCATGGATATGCATCGGATGGATGAAGCCGCTGTTGGACCCGATGAATCGCACTTTGACGGTTTCGCCCACTTTCATGTGGATCGTGTCGGTGGAAGGGTATGCGCGCCCGTTGATCGTGAAGTAATTGGGCATCGCGCCTTCCATCGGCATGGCAGGGTAGGTGATCCCCTCGCGTAGCAGCCACTCCTGCAACTGGATGGTGTATTCGTGGTCGGCGTGCAGCGATGCATCCGGTGTGGCTGGGTCGATGATCAACGCCCCGTACAACCCCAGCCCCTGCTGCCGATCGACGTGGTCGTGGGAATGGTAGAAATAGGTACCCGACTGCACGGCAGTGAATTCGTAATGGTAGACGCCGCCGTTACTGATCGGCGCCTGTGTGACGTGCGCTGGCCCGTCCATCACGTTCGGCAGGATCAGTCCGTGCCAGTGGACCGTGGTGGTCTCTGGCAGGTGATTGGTCACGTTGATGCGGACACGGTCGCCTGTTTTGAAGCGCAGCGTCGGACCTGGTACCTGTCCGTTGAATGCGTAGGCATTCACCCAGGTGTTGGGAAGTATCTGCCAGCGAATCACAGACGTTTCCAGATCGAATATCTTCACTCCGTTTTCGGTGCGCGGGACGAGGTCGCGGGCCCCACGCGTGGCCAGGCCGAAGCTCCGGGTGACGTCACGTGGATCCACTGCGGCCATGTCGCGCATGGCAGAGGCGGGTGTGTCGTTGTCCACGATCATCCCCGGCGGCATGATCGTGCCGCCGACGTCGTGCGCGCTGAGCGACAGGTTGTAGAACGCGGAGGGTAACGTCATCCCCAGCAACAGCATCAGGGCGGTGAACACCGTCACTGCCACCAGTTGCGGGCGGGTGACGTCAGCATTCATCACGTCGGCGCTGTTGCTTGAGGTGGGGTCATGTTTCATCGCCGCATGTCCCATCGATGCGTGGTCCATGCCGCCCATCGACGCCGCGGGTAAATCACCTGACGACTTGGCACTTGAAGCCGCAGGTTTCGCATGCGCGGGATCGGACTTCATTTTCGCCTTGCCGGCAGTCCCCTTCGATTTGTCATCGATGCGCACGGTCATCAGGCCATGTTTCATGCCGCGCGATACCATCCAGACATTGACCGGATAGGCCACCGCGAACCCGGCGATCACGCCAATCGACATCACCATCCAGAACAGCGGCTCGCCAGGCGACATCGCGCGCATGTCGCGACCCATCATCAGCGCCACCATGACCGGCGCCATCCCGGCCATCATGCAGTTCATCGAAATCAGTTCAGGAAGGAAGCTGCGGCGCACGTTTTGCAGATAGGTTCCGCCCATGGTCTTGCGCATGAACAGCGCCTGGAAGATCAGCAGGCCAAACAGGAAGCCAGCGAGGTATTCGATGATCAGGTCCTGCCACATCGGCAACCCGACCACGGCGACGATCACGGCAGCCGTGATGATCCCCGTCGCGTCACCGGCAACGCAGTGCACGGTCGAACCGACACCCTGTTTCCACAGGGGCTTGATGAAGGTTTCGTGCTCGCCGGGTCGAGGCTCCTTGTCGGCCATCACGTAGAGCAGCAGGCCGACTGGACCCATATACAGGGTTACCAGCACGAAGCCCCACTTCATCACGGCCGGCTCGGGGTTGCCGCGGAACTGGTCCCAGGCCACGTACGCGGCCGAGATCAGGGCGACCACCAGCCAGATCAGCACGAAGATGTCGTACGGTTGGATAAACATGTTGCATTTCCTTTTGCGTACAACCGCCAAAAGCCTCAGCGGCGGTTCCGCTCTTGCCCAAAGCGTTCAGTGGTGGGCGGGCGGGTCGGGTTTACGTCCTGTCACGGGCACTCGGTTTTTTTCTTGCTTGACGGACACGCCATCGGCATACACCAACTCTCCGCCCAACCACCCCTGGAATGCAGCCAGCGCGACAGTCAGCACGGCGAAGCCCAGGTAAAAAACCGGAAGGGTGCCGACAGGTGAGGACTGGATACGCCAGCGCCAGATCGTCAAGCCGACGATGGCGGCAAGCAGCGTGAGACCAACCCGCATGTGCCGATGTACGCGTTCGTGCACGCCCTCGGCGAGGACCGCCCTGCGCATGTCGAAAACACCTGCAGCAACAGTGGCTGTGCCGCCGAGTGCAGCAGCAAGCAGAGCCCACCAACCGGCACTGCGCAACGACGCGATGTCGGCGAAAAACCCTGTCAGATCGGCCGCGACCGAAAACACCAACAGGGCGATCGGAAAATGCACCAGCATCGGGTGGACTGGTTTCACCAGCCCACTTCCGCCAATGCCAGCCATCAGGGTGCCGGTGCCGGCATTACGACCCCTGTCATTGCACAATCGCGGACCGGCGTGGGCGAGCCGAACTGCTCGACCCGCACGACGTCGATTTTTTTCGCGGCGTTGTTGCCGGCAGTCGATATCCGGGCCAGCAGTTTCACGTAAACGGGTGTGTCGTCCTGCAAACCGAATGCCTTGGCACGTGCTTGCAGATCAGCCATATCGCCAATTTGCCATTGCACGGATTGACCACAAGGCTGCAGGCGATTCCCACCGGCGCCTTGAAGGTACCAGCCGGAGAGCGGGTGAGCGTCGGGAGTAGAAGTCGAGACTTGCGAAGAAGTGGGTGCTGACTCCACCGGCCCTGCAGAGGCCTTGTCCGGCCCTGCGCAACTCGACGTCAGCAGCGCAATCGCGCAGCCCAGTGACAACATCTGAATGTTCATTCCAGTCTCTCCAGTAATGTGGATTGATACAGGCGCGTGTGCATCAATGCCAAGCATTGACGCGTTTGATACGCACTCCTTTCCAAGTACAAACTCACTCGTCCTTCTTTTTCCTGGACGACCAGTGGATATGCACGATCCTCCATCCATCGGCGCGCTTGTGCAGGACCATGGTCTCGGTGCTGAGCAGCGTCATCGGCTTTCCTTCTTCGCTGGCATTGATTTCGCTTTCACTTGCCACCCATGCGGTGGTGCCGTCGACCCGCGCAGTGCGTCGCTGCAAGGCCACATGCGCGTTGCCGAGGAACAACGCGTCGGCAACCGCGTGATGGCCCATGTATTCCTCGCGGCTGCGCTCGGCGCCGCCGCTCTCCAGGATGATCACGCTCGGGTCAAGCAGCTTCTCAACCGTTTTAAAATCAACGGCAGCCAACGCCTTGCCGAAATTGTCGACCACCAGCACGGCCGCTTGCGCGTCTGCAGGAATGTCGAGTTTTGCTTGCGGGATCGTTACTGCTACTTCCGGCGCATGAGGCGCAGGCGCTGACCGGGAAGCCGCAGGCAAGCACGCCATTGCAATGGTCAGGGCAACCAGGAACTTCGATTGACTGCTTCTCATGTGTGGTTTCCGGTGATGGAGAGGTTATGGGTGATGATGCTCATGTCCGGTTTCGGGCTGGGTGATCGGAGCGGGATGCGATTCGATGGTGCCATCGGCATGCCGATGCTGGATCTGCCCAGCAGCTGACGCGGTTGATTGCGATTGCTTGTCTTGGGCGGCCGCGCCATCAGCATGCATATGCGCGTGCGGCTGTGATTCATCCATCTTCATCCCAGGCATTGACGTGGAACCGGAATCGCCGTCCATGTGCATGTGATCCTCGTCCTGCGCGGGTGGCTTTCCGCCCAGCGCCGCGTATTGCGCGGGCGTCATGCCCGGCAGTTTCTGGATGAAGGCCACCATGCTCCAGATCTGCTCATCGGTGTGCGTCTTGCCCCAGGCGGGCATCGCACTCATCTTGATGCCGTGCTTGATGATCCAGAAAGTGCGTTTGGGGTCTTTCGACCCGATCGTGGTCAGGTCGGGTGGCATCGGGTAGAGGCCCGGGCGGATTTCGGTATCGGAGACGCCCGGAGCCAGATGGCAACCGGTACACATGCCGCTGTAATCCTCGACTCCAGCCGCGATGAGCTTTGGATCGTTGAGGTCTGGCACTTTTACATTGGCCATGCGCGATGCGATTGATCGCTCACGCAAAGTATTGACGGCCATCATGGTGGGCATCCAGTGCGGTTCGTCCGCCCCGATGTTGTACATGCCCGACCAGATGAACGCGCCGGCGCCTACGGCCAGTATGCCCAGGACAACGGATGCGGTAACTACGTGGCGAGTGTGTGGATTCATGGGATCTCCTGTCAAAACCAGATGCGGATGCCGGCGACGAGCCGGGTGTCTTTGGTGGGGTTGCCTTCTGCGCGACGGAAAACGGCTGTCTTGCCGAAGGCGCGCTCCTGCACGATGCCGATGTAAGGCGCAAAGCGGCGGGTGAATTCGTAACGAAGTCGATAACCTGATTCAAGCGTGCCCAATCCGGAGCCAATGCCGCGTCGAGGGTCGTTGTGTCCAAACAGATTGACCTCTACCAGCGACTGCAGGATCAGCCGGCCTGTGATCAGTGTTTCGTAGGTAGCCTGCAGTCTCGCCGACGTCTGCCCACCTTGACCAATATAGGCCGTGCCCTCGACGTCGTACTTGTAAGGCGTCATGCCCATCACACCGATCGCAGCGAAGTCCTGCGAACGGCCGGGCTTGAAATCGTGGCGCACGCCGGCCACGACATCCCACCACGTGGCGACGCTGTGGCCGTACAGCACCTCCAGATCGGCGTCCTGGGTTTTGTTGTCCAGTCGTTGGCCTTCGGTGCGTAGCCAGGCGCGATTGAGATCGGTGCCGATCCAGGCTTTACCTTCCCATTCCTGCCCGGCACCCTTGTCGGCATTCCACGCTTCGAGCCTGTCGAACAACACGTAGTGCTGGATGGAATTGTCGTGGACCGTGTGTCCGCCGACGGCGGGCACGGCCGCAGCGCGATCGGCGTCGGTCAATATCGGAATCGGTTCGCGAGGTTGCGTCACCGGCATCGGCATGGCCATTCCCGGCATTGAGGATTCATCTGCGGGCATTGCCATTCCCGGCATCGCCGAATGATCCGCGGGCATTGTCATTCCCGGCATCGCCGAATGATCTGCAGGCATCGCCATTCCGGGCATTGGCTGCATGCCGGACGAATCCATCTGCATGCCAGGCATGGTCGTGTCATGCGCGGCATGCGAGGCGGGCGCGGCAGGCTTGGGCACGCCAGCGGCCTTCTTTGTCGCCGTCGTTGCAGCTTTCTTTTTTACGGTTGCAGGTGGAGTGGGTTTTTTCACAGCTGCTTTTTTTGGCGCCATGGGCATCGGCATGGGCATGGACATCGGCATTTTCATGTTGGGATCCATCTGCTGGGCCGATACGCCGGTCGCGCCCAACAGACCAGCAACACCGCAGAGCACGCCCACGCGGGAACGCCAGGATTTGGAACGGAGGCCGTTCATTCCTTCACCTCCACTTCTCGCATCATTCCGGATTCCATGTGGTAGAGCAGGTGGCAGTGATATGCCCACCGACCCAATGCATCGGCGCGCACGCGATAGGTGCGCCTGCTGCCTGGCGGCATGTCGATGGTGTGTTTGCGGACCTGGAAGTTGCCTTGCGCATCTTCCAGGTCGCTCCACATGCCGTGCAGGTGGATGGGGTGGGTCATCATCGAATCGTTGACCAGCACGATGCGCAGACGCTCGCCGTAGGTCATGCGGATGGGCCCGACGTCAGAGAACTTCTTGCCGTCGAACGTCCAGGCAAATTTTTCCATGTGGCCGGTGAGATGCAGTTCGATATCCCGGCCGGGGTTGCGACCGTCAGGGTCTTCGAACGTACTTTTGAGATCGGCGTAGGTCAGTACCCGGCGACCGTTGTTGCGAAGGCCGATACCGGGATCGTCGAGTTTGGCGACCGGCGACATGGTCTTCATGTCGACCAGCGGATTGCCACCCGGCGGACCCATGTGCATGCCGCTCACCGATCCCATCGACATCGACGCACCATCGGCGCTTCCTGCATGCGCCATGCCGGGCATCGGCTGCCCAGTAGTCATTCCTGGCATGTTGTGGTTGCTGTCCATCCCGGCCATGCCGTTCATGGGTGCCATCGGCGCTGGCGTTGCCATTCCAGCCATTCCGTCCGAAACCGCGCCGCCCATCTCGCCCATGCCTCCCATGCCCATGTCGGCCATGGTCAGGAGTGGTCGGGCATCCAACGCTGGAACCGGCGCACGCAGTCCCTCGCGGACGGCCAACGTGCCGCTGGTGTACCCGGTACGGCCGAGGTCCTGCGCGAAGATGGTGAAAGCATCCTGGCCCGATGGCTCGACGATGACATCGAACACTTCCGCCGTGGCGATGCGGAATTCGTCTACGGTGACTGGATGCACATAGTTGCCGTCGGCCGCGACCACCGTCATTTTCAATCCGGGAATGCGCACGTCGAAGTGCGTCATCGATGACCCGTTGATGAAGCGCAGACGCACCTTTTCGCCGGAGCGGAACAAGCCGGTCCAGTTGCCCAGTGCGGTCGTGCCATTCATCAGGTACGTGTAGGTGTTGGCGTTGACGTCCGACAGGTCGGTCGGCGTCATCCGCATCTTGCCCCAGGCTTCCCGGTTTTCAATCGTGTTGTGGAGACCATTTCGCTGAGCGTCACGCAGGAAATCCCCGGCGGTACGCTTGTAGTAATTGTCATAGGACGACATTTTTTTCAGGCGCGCGAACAACGCGGCACCATCCAGATCAGTCCAGTCCGACAGCAACACGACGTAGTCGCGATCGAAACTGAAAGGCTCGGGCGTGATCGGATCGATGATGATCGCGCCGTATAACCCAGCTTGCTCCTGGAAGGCCGAATGGCTGTGGTACCAGTAGGTGCCGGCCTGGTGGACATTGAAGCGGTATTGATAGGCCTCGCCACGAGAGATGCCGGCAAAACTGATTCCCGGTACGCCGTCCATGTTAGCCGGGAGCAAAATGCCGTGCCAATGGATCGAAGTGGCGTTGCCGTGGACCGAGCCGGTTGGCAGCTGGTTGGCGACGCGCAGATTGACTGTCGTGCCTTCGCGCCAGCGCAGGATGGGTCCCGGCAGCGAACCATTGACCGTCACGGCGTTGCGCGTGGCACCGGTGAAGTTCATCGGTGTTTCGCCGATCGCAAGGTTGAAGTCGGTGCCTGCCAGCACGGTAGGTTGTCCGGGCGATTTCATCGCCCAGCTCTGCTTCGGCCACAGGCCCAGGCTGGCGACGGCGCCACCTGCTGCAAGACCTTGTACGAACCGCCGCCGCGATGGCTGCAGCAACTTGCCCGGTCCAGAACCGGAAGAATCGGAAGACATGGAAAGCTCCGTGGGAACATCAAAGGATGGCGTCTGCATTGCAGGCGCGGGGAGGGCGACTCAGGTCTTCCCGCAAGGGAGACTGACGCGCGCTGAAGGAGTCCCGGCAATCGGTGCCGGGGAATCAGCCGATCGGAGGTCGGATCAGATGCGGAAGCGCGGGCGATGCATGCCCGGGGTTTATCGGCGACGCGATTGCAAGGTGATTAATCACTCCGCGTGGCATTGTCAACGCGACCATCGAAGCAGGCGTGGCCTGCAGGCATGCGCAACCGCAATCGCCGGAGCGGCAGCAGTCAGTTGTCCGATGGCTTGATTTCACTGCGGACACTGGCATGCCTGCCATTGCGGCATCCGTCATCTCGGCAGCGACGACGCTGTTGCCCTGCTGATGGCACGGGCGAGTGGCAGTGACCTTGACGTTGGCCTGGACCGGCATGGAATGCGTTGTCGCCGCATGCTCGACGAGCATGCGTGTCGCCGACACAGCCGTGCCTGTCCCGTCGAGGATCAGGCTGATGCTGATAAGTATGCGCAGCAGGAGTGGGAAGGGCGACATTGTGTGGCGACTTTACTTCAGTGGGGATTCGATAGCGTTCAAGGAGCGTGAAGCCCGACGCAGACGCCGGGCCTGGAGCAGGCGGTACGCCGCTGGAATGACCAGCATCGACAGCAGCGGCGCACTGATCATTCCGCCAATCATTGGTGCGGCTATCCGCTGCATCACCTCCGAGCCTGCCCCCATGCCGATGAACAGCGGCACCAGGCCGGCGAGTATCACCGTCACTGTCATGGCCTTCGGACGTACGCGCATGACAGCGCCTTCGCGGATCGCCGCGTCCAGTTCTGCGGTACCTGCAGCCGGATTCGCAACGAGTGCCGCATCCCATGCGTTGCGCAGGTATAGCAGCATGATCACGCCGAATTCGGCGGCGACGCCGGACAACGCGATGAATCCGATCATCGTGGCGATCGACACGGCGTGACCCAGCAGCCATATGAACCAAAGGCCGCCGACAAGGGCCAGTGGCAGGCTGAGCATGATGATCGCGGCCTCACCGACGCGACGGAACACCAGATACAGCAACAGGAAGATGATTGCGAGCGTCGCGGGGACCACCAACCTGAGCCGTTCCAGCGCACGCTGCAGGAACTCATACTGACCTGACCAGGCGATGGCATAACCGGCTGGCAACTTGATCTTCTGGCTCACCACCTGCTGCAGGTCCTTGACCACCGAACCAAGGTCTCGCCCGGCCACGTCGACATAAACGTAACTCACCAGCCGGCCGTTGTCGCTCTTGAGCATCGGCGGCCCCGGACTCAATGACAGCGTTGCGACCTGACTCAATGTCAGCTGCACTCCGCCCGGTGCGATCAGTGGCAGCTGTGCCAGCGCTGAAAGAGAGTCGCGTTCCCCGCGCGGATATCTCACCACGATCGGATAGCGTTCGCGGCCCTCGATGGTTTCTCCGATAGGTTGACCGCCGACGACGGTGGCGATCAGGCGCTGCAGGTCACCTTGGCTCAGCCCGTAACGCGCGGCCATGCCGGGGCGGATCGTGACATCCACGTAACGACCACCGGTGATGCGTTCGGCCAACGCGGAGCTCACGCCGGGCACGGTCTTTGCGACTTGTTCCGCTTCGTCGGCGATGCGCGCGATGACCGTCGTATCCGGCCCCGATACCTTGATGCCGATCGGACTCTTGATGCCAGTGGCGGACATGTCGATTCGATTGCGGATCGGTGGCACGAAGAGATTGGTGAGGCCAGGGATCTGCACCGCGCGATTCAATTCGTCTTTGAGTTTCTCCATCGTCATGCCGGGTCGCCATTGATCGCGCGGCTTGAACGTGATGGTGGTCTCGAACATCTCCAGCGGCGCCGGATCGGTCGCAGTGTCGGCACGACCGGCCTTGCCGAACACGTGCGCGACCTCGGGCACGGTCTTGATCATGCGATCGCTGAGCTGCAACAACTCCGATGCCTTCCCGGCAGACAGGCCGGGCAGGGCAGTGGGCATGTACAGCAACGTGCCTTCATCCAGCGGCGGCATGAATTCGCTACCCAGCCGCGAGTACGGAATGATGGTTAACAGCAACGCGAGTCCGGCGAGCGCCAACGTGGTGCGCGGAAAGCGCAGCACCCAGTCAATCATCGGCCGGTAACCGGCGATGAGTACGCGATTGATCGGATTTTCCGCCTCCGGGCGGATGCGCCCGCGGATCAGATAACCCATCAGCACCGGAATCAGCGTCACCGACAAGCCTGCGGCCGCGGCCATCGAGTAAGTCTTGGTGAAGGCCAGCGGCGAGAACAATCGCCCTTCCTGTGCCTGCAACGCGAACACCGGCACGAACGACAAGGTGATCACCAGCAGGCTGGCGAAGAGTGCAGGGCCGACTTCGCTCGCCGACTGCGCCATCAACTCCCAGCGCTCTTCACCGACGGCTTCGCGTCCGTTTGCTTCACGCCAGTGCTCCAGGTGCTTGTGCGCATTCTCGATCATCACCACTGCGGCATCGACCATCGCGCCGATTGCAATAGCAATGCCGCCAAGCGACATCAGGTTCGCGCTGACGCCCTGGTACCGCATGACGATGAACGCGGCGAGGATGCCCAGTGGCAACGTGATCACCGCGACCAAAGCAGAGCGCAGATGCCAGAGGAACAGTGCACAAACCAGCGCGACGACGAGAAACTCTTCGCCAAGTTTATGGGTGAGATTGCTGACCGCCTCATTGATCAGTCCGGAGCGGTCGTACACGGGGATGATCTCGACTCCAGCTGGCAGGCTCGACTGCAGTTGTTTCAGCTTGGACTTGACCGCACCGATGGTCGCCAGTGCGTTCTTTCCTGTTCGCAATACGATCACGCCACCGGCGACTTCGCCTTGCCCATCCAGCTCTGCGATGCCGCGGCGAAACGTCGGACCACGTCGTACGCTTGCCACTTCGCCGAGCAGCACCGGCACTGCATTCGCGCTGGTCATCACAGGCACCTGTTCGAAGGCCTGCTGGGTCTTCAGGTAGCCCTCGCTACGCACCAGCATCTCGGCCTCGCCCTGTTCGATCACCGAGCCGCCGGTGGCGCCATTGGCGGACTGGATTGCAGAAACCAACTGCGCCACGGTGATGCCGCGTGCGGCCAGCGCCTGCGGATCGGGCACGATCTGCCAGGCGCGCACCATGCCGCCGATGCTGGCGACTTCGGCGACGTCGGGCACGGTCTTCAATTCGTATCGCAACAGCCAGTCCTGGATCGCGCGCAACTGTCCAAGGTCGTGTTGCCCGGTGCGATCGACCAGCGCGTATTCGTAGATCCAACCCAAGCCCGTGGCATCAGGACCAAGCGCCGGACTCACGCCTTGCGGCAAGCGATCGCGCACCTGGCTGAGGTATTCGAGCACGCGTGAACGCGCCCAATACAGATCAGTAGCATCGTCGAACAGGATGTAGACATACGAATCACCGAAGAACGAAAACCCGCGCACGGCCTTTACGCCGGGCACCGACAACATCGTCGTGGTCAACGGATAGGTGACCTGATCTTCAATGATTCTTGGCGTCTGCCCCGCCCATTGGGTGCGGATGATGACCTGCGTGTCGGACAAGTCGGGAAGGGCATCCAGCGGCATGATGCGCAGCGACAATATGCCGCCGATCGCGAGGAGAACTGCGGCGATCAGCACCAATCCTCGATTGGCGATCGATGCGCGGATCAGTCGTGCGATCACGGACGATCCTTCATGGATCGCGCATCGCGCTGCGGCTCTGCATCCATCTGCATGCCTTTGCTCGCACGTGCAGGCAGTTCTATCTTGCCCGCGCGTGGCGTTGGTGAGGTCGTCGACTGCGTCATTGATGGAGTCGGGAAGGTCTTCGGCGTTGTTGCAGGTGCGGAGTCCAACCGCTCCAGTGCACCCGATAGACTCGCCTCGGAATCGATCAGGAATTGCCCTGATGTCACCACGCGTTCTCCGCCCTTCAAGCCGAACAGTATTTCAATGCGGCCTCCGCTGCTGCGTCCGGTCTGCACGCGCACTGGCTTGAAGCGGCCATCGGCGCCGACCACGATCACCTGGCTGTCGGTTCCGGTCGCGATCAGCGCCTCGCTCGGAATCAGCGGCATGCTGTCACCGCCTTCGGAATGCAGCATCAATTCCACGAACATGCCCGGGACCAGCAAGCCCTCGTCGTTATGCAACACGATGCGCGCACGCTGCGTGCGCGTTGCCGCTTCGATCTGCGGTAGCAGGGTCTCGACTTCGCCTTCGAAGGTCCTGCCGGGCACCGCGCTGACCGTGGCAGTGACTTTGGTGCCGGGGCGAATGCCTGCCGTGCCCGCTTGCGGAATGTCCGCTTCCAGCCACAGAGTGCGTGTGCCGTTGATGCGGAACATCGGCGTGCCGGCCATCGTCGTCTGCCCTTCGCGCACCAGCACTTCACTGACGACCCCATCGCTGGGCGAGCGCAGGATGACGCCGCCATTACCGCTTGCGCTACTACCGGAAAGTCCCAGCACATGCAGTCGTTGTAGTGACGCAGATTGCAGGCTGCGTGCGTCGTCCGAGGTCGCGTGCGCCAATGCGGCGGACTCGGCGATCGCACTGCTCCACATCGGGGCGAGCACGGTTGCCAGTGGCTGACCACGATGCACGCGATCGTATGGCGCCTTGATGTTCAATCGCGACACGATGCCGTCAACGCGCGCACTAACCACCGATTCCTGGCGCAGGTCCCAGGTCAGCGTGGCTGGCACACGGATTTCACTCGACAGGCTCCCTGTTTCGACGAGCGCGGTACGGATGCCGACATTCTGCTGAACATCCGGATCGATCGTGATGCCTGTTTCCGATCCGCCGTCGGCGTATTTCGCCACCATGTCCATGCCCATCGGCGATTTCCCGGACTTGGGGAAATGCTGCTCTGGCACCATCGGGTCGTACCAGTAAAGGATTTTTCGCGGTGGGACCACGGTGCTCGACGGCATCGCGTGGACACTGCCGTCCGCGCGTCTGGCCCACCAGTAGCCGCCAACGAGCCCGATCAACAGCAGTCCAACTGACGAGGCAGCGATGACCCCGCGATGCATGCGATTCATGGCCTGACCTCTTCGTTGGGTAACAGATAAGCGAGCGCCGCCCAGGCGCGGCCCAGATCGCCTAACCGCCGGGCGTGGGTGACGCGGATATCGAGTTCGTCGCGGCGTGCATCGAGCCAAGATTGCAATTCGCTGCCGGCGCCGTAACTGGCCAATGCGGTCCGGGCGCGATCGCGTGCCAGCGGTAGCAATTGCGCGTCATCGCGGGCGATCTGACGCTTGAAGCCGGCCCATTCGGCCAGACTGCGGCGCACCAGTTCGGTCTGCATGCGACGGGCATCTTCGTGCGATGCAATCACCGCATCGAGATCCGCACGCCGGGCGGCAATGCCGCGATCCTGGCGGTTGCGGGTGAACAACGGCAGGCCGACCGCGAACTGCACCGCCAACATGTCGCTGCGACCACGCTCTCGCTGACCGTAGCTGGCGCTGATGCTCCAGTCAGGATGTTTTTCGGCGGATGACACCTCCACCTGCGCAGCGGCGACATCTTCGCGGGAGCGCCATGGCAGCAACGAAGGCTGGCGATCTATCGTCGCCAGCAACGTCGCTTCGTTCACTGGCAGTCTTGTGAAATCCGGCGGCGAGTCCTTGGTCCTGAGTTCAGAAGGCGCCTCGCCCAGCCAGCGGCCGAGCGTAGCCTGTGCGTCTTCCACGTCGGCAGTGGCCGTCTCGATGCGATTTTCCAGTTCGAGTGCTGTGGCCTGTGCGGCCATGGCATCGACGGCGGTGCCAGAGCCTCCCGTTAGGCGGGCCTTGGCCAGTCGGACCGCGAGCTGGGACTGCTTGCGAAGGTCCTTTAGAGCATCAAGTTCGCGCTCGGCTGCCCACAGTGACACCCACGCGGTAGCCGCATCGCGTTGCACTTGCAACTGGTCCGCGGCGGTTAACGCCTCGGCCTGTTCGACAGTTCGGTCGGCGAGTGCCTGTCGTGCCTGACGTTTGGCACGTGCTGGAAACTCCTGGATCAGGCCGATGCGCTTCATCGTCATGAAATCGGCACCCGCGCTGAATGCATCGGTGCCCGTCACCGGCAGGTTGTCGATCCCGAATGTCAGTTTTGGGTCGGGCAGGGCACTGGCACGTCCAGCATCTTCACGCGCCGCCTCGACCTGCGACTGCAGTGCGGCGATAGCCGGAGCCCGTTCGACCGCAATGCGTACCGCGTCTTCAAGACCCAGGTCGTGCGTCGATGCCCAGCAAGGATCTGCAGCCAGCAAAACCGACACGGCAAGCGCTGTGGAAAAAAGATGGCTGCGCACATGGCACAGGAGCAGCGAAGCAGACATGGAACCTCCGAACACACATGACGAAACGCCACCGAATACGGCAGCGGGCGCAAATATGCTCGGGGTCTAGATCAGAAGGCTACAGAATCGCAATCGGGGAGGCGGGTCGGACGTATCGACCGGCACCTGTGTCGCCAGCAGTGCTGTTCCGGTGCCGGATTGCGAAAGCACTGCGAACAGAATTGGTGGGAGCGCCAATGCAGGCACGACCGGTGACGCATGGTCAGTCAGCAAGGGCCTGTCAGGGCTGCAATGCTTTCCGCACAGGACTGGATTGTCCTGGGTGTGCGCGGTGCTCATGCCGGCGCATTCATTCGCCATCGCAGCCGCCGGAAAAGGCGCGCTCACCGCCGGACAGCTATAACCAGCCATTGCGAGCTGTTGGAACAACAGACACAAGACCAGTGTCAGGATGACGCGGAAACGATTGCGGAAGCGCAGAAACATGGTCGCGATCATACGCTCCGCGCATAGAGGGGTTATATCGGGCTTACCGACTCCGACTGCAACCGTTTTAATTGGTAGCCTAGCATTGATGGTATCTCACATAATATGCATTATGCGAAGTACGGAGCCGAGTGCTTCGCTCATGTGCTGGCATCGTCGCCGTGACCGGATTGGGCTCGCTTCAACGTGACTCAGTGTGGGCAGCGCAGCAGGTACATCCACTTTGGACAATTGCAACCATCTGGTCATGAGGTATCCCGCGCGTTTCCTGGGCGGCAGCTGGACTGCATGGTTACTGGCACCGGCATTGTGGCTCCTTTTTTCAGGTGCTGTGCTCGCCCAGGCGTGCAGTAATACCGTTTCACCAGCCACGCTGCCGAATGGTACGGTCGGCGTGACATACAGCCAGACCGTAACCGCCAGTGGATCCGCACCGAATACTTTTGTCGTAAGCGCAGGCACGTTGCCGGCCGGTCTGGTACTGGCGGTGAACGGCACTCTCAGTGGCACCCCGACGACCGTCTCCACCAGCAATTTCACTATCACTGCGACCGACTCTACGGGCTGTCCCGGTTCGCAGTCATACATCGTCTCAGTTGCAGCACCAATCATCACCCTGGCGCCGCCGACATTGCCTGGCGGTACCGCTGGGGTGCCGTACTCGCAGACAATCACGGCTAGTGGTGGCAGTGCGCCTTATACCTTCGCAGTGACCACCGGCGGTTTGCCCGCTGGGCTATCGCTAACGAGTGCAGGCGTGCTGTCTGGAACTCCTGCGGCAGCGGGGACTTACGGCTTCACCCTCTCCGCAACCGACGCATTTGGCAGTACCGGATCGCAGCTATACAGCGTGAGCATTGCTGCTCCTGCAATCATTCTGTCGCCGGGCACATTGCCTGGCGGAACGACTGGCGTCCCCTATTCCCAGGTAGTGACCGCGAGCGGCGGAACGACGCCATACAGCTTCGCCCTGACCACCGGGAGTTTGCCGGCAGGCCTCGCCCTCACCGGCGCTGGCGTGCTGTCCGGGACGCCAACGGCTGCCGGCACCTATGGATTTACCATCACCGCTACGGATGCATTCGGTAGCACCGGCTCGCAAGCTTACAGCGTCGTCGTCGTGACTCCCGCGATTGTGCTGGCACCGGCTGCACTGCCCGCTGGACAAGCCGGCAGCACGTATTCGCAGACTCTCACTGCCAGTGGCGGCATCGGCCCATATGTCTTCGCCGTGACTGTGGGGACGTTGCCGGGCGGGCTGACGCTAGCCCCCAATGGGACGTTGTCCGGCACCCCTACAGCTGCAGGCGCGTCGACGTTCACGATTACCGCGACCGATAAAAACGGCGCCACTGGCAACCGTAGCTATAGCTTGTCGATCGCCAACGGCCCCGTACCGGTTGCGGTATCAAAGCAGGTCAGCACTCAGATGGATATCCCGGTGCAGGTTGATCTGACCGCGGGTGCAACTGGTAGCCCCTTCACCTTGGCTAGCGTGATTTCCGTCGGGCCGGGCGGGAGCGCCACCGTGGGCCCTGGCGAAGTCCTGACATTCACGCCGGCCGGTGGATTCGTCGGCAGCGTCCAGGTCAATTACACACTAAGTAATATTTGGGGTCCGTCCGCCGTGGCCACGATCACGTTCGTTGTCGGCGCACGTCCAAACCCGGTCAAGGATCCCGACGTAGTGGGCATCGAGACAGCGACCGACAGCGTAGTCCGCATCTTTGCCGAAAACCCAAGCCGTAACGTCGACCGGAGGATGGATACCCTGCATGACCTGGCGAATGGTTGTGGTTTTTGGGTCAGTGACACGACCCGCAGCGGCAGCCGCAGTTCCGATGCCGAGGGTTCCTCCCAATCCTTCCGGATCAATGGAGTGACCTTTGGAGGGGACTGCCCCACCAGCCATCACCTCACGTTTGGTGTGGCATTGGGCTACGACCGGAACCATCAGGATATCGGCGTACGCGGTAGTCACCTCGACGCGCGCGCCACCAGCGGCATCGTCTACGGCAGCTTCCATCCACCACTTCCCTTCTTCCTCGATGGAAGCGCCGGCCATCAGCGGATCAACCTGCAAACGAAACGTGCCTTGCCTGCAAGCCAGGCGATCTCACAAGGTGAACGGTCCGGCGAACAGACGTTCTCTTCGTGGACTGGCGGATACCGCTGGAAAAAGAAAGTCTGGGAAATCGCCGCATATGGGCGAATGGACGTCGCGCAGGCAAGCCTCGGCGGCTATTCCGAGGATGGGGATCCAAGCCAAGCGTTGAGATATGGCGACGAGTCCATCGCGACACGCACGCGAACATTCGGGCTGAGAGGGAAGTTCAAACACAAGACGCGCTGGGGCATGGTCGAGCCGCGCATGCGAGTGGAGTTCCTGCACGATTTCCATTCGCAGGGCGGCGCTTGGGTGCAATACGTGGATCAGCCGGACGGCCCACAGTACTTCCTCGTCCCACAGGATGAGGGCAGCAATCGCCGTCTCCTCGAACTGGGTGTCGTCTTCAACACCCGGTGGCTGACGCTCAACCTGCAATATCTGGGAATCTATGGCGGCTTGTACGGTAATGACCGGGCTTGGACCCTGACATTCCAGAACTCACGCTAGTCGGCTGAGCTTGCAATTTTCGACGGGTTTGGTCCAGTGCTACTTGGTCTATGCATCGATTGCCGCAGGGATGCGGTGCGACGTCGTCCGTGATGCATTAGTCATGCACGGGCACGAATCCGATCCAAATGATCAAGATCAGCCCCGAGTGCAGGCGTCCGAAACGTCGGCATCAAGTTGGCGGAGCAAGTCGAACGTTCGATTCAGCCCTGCACTGCGAAGTGTGTTATCACGTCTTGCCTTTGCCGCCACGCACGCGGATTGCGTATCGGGTTGGGATGACGTCCGACTCGAGTACCGATCGCCGGAAAAGCGATTCCTGGACGACCGCGTTGTGCCTGACACATATCGCGATCTCGAAATCGACCTCAGTTGATCGGTACCTGCCAAGTGTGAAAGAAAGGCAGACTCTTCGCGATCGCGCTGGGCTTTCAGCGCTTGCCCAGCCAATTGGGCAGCGGTCGGCGGTGGCTCGGGAACGGTTTCCATGGTGCGCACCAGTCGTGCCGATCGCGGGCATGGGATCTGTTGGTAGCTGTTGGCTTTGGCGGACGCACATTTGTATAGCGTCTGTGCGCGCGCTGTCCCGAGGTGCGATAGCGTGATTAGGCTGAGCAATGCAACGACGACTGCGATCCTTCGCATGAGGGTCTCCTTGTTGAGGCCTGCACTTTAATATGCGGGATACCTGAAACGCACGCCTGTTATTTTGTAGGCAAATCCTGATCGTCTTCCGGTGGATTGTCGTCCTGTACCGTTGAGCGCGCCGCACGCAGCGCATCCAGCTTTTCCTTGAGCTTCAACTCAAGCCCGCGCATCACGGGTTTGTAATAAATGCGTTCGCCCATTGCATCGGGGAAGCCGGTTTGATCCAGGGCGATACCGCCTTCGACATCGGGATCGTACTGATAGCCTTTTCCATAGCCGAGATCCTTCATCAGTTTGGTTGGCGCGTTGCGGATATGGAGTGGCACTTCCTGTGTGCCATATTCACGCACGTCACGCTTGGCGGCGTTGAAGGCCACGTACGCGGCATTGCTTTTCGCGGTGCTGGCCAGGTACAGCACCAATTGCGCCAACGCGAGATCACCCTCCGGACTGCCCAGGCGGTCATACGCCGCCCAGGCGTCAATCGCCATCTGCAATGCGCGCGGGTCCGCCAATCCGATGTCCTCGACCGCCATGCGCGTGAGGCGTCGCGCCAGGTAATTTGGATCGACGCCGCCATCGAGCATGCGCATGAACCAGTACAGCGCGGCATCAGGATTGGAGCTGCGCATCGATTTATGCAGCGCCGAGATCTGGTCGTAGAACTGTTCACCACCCTTGTCGAACCGACGCGTGCGGTCGGCGAGCACCTGCGCAAGCGTGGATTCGCTGATGTCACCACCCTCGCCCTCCGCGAGCTCTGATGCAATTTCAAGCAACGTCAATCCACGTCGGACGTCGCCATCGGCTGCGCCGGAAATCTCACGCAGTGCGTCGCCGGAAATGCGCAGTCCCCGCCCTCCCAATCCGCGTTCTTCGTCGGACAACGCATGCTGCAGTGCCGCCGTGATGTCGTCCACCGACACGGCATCCATGACATGAACGCGACAGCGCGAGAGCAATGCGGAATTCAATTCGAACGATGGGTTCTCCGTAGTTGCACCAACAAACAAGATCGTTCCGCGCTCAATGTGTGGCAGGAACGCATCCTGCTGCGCTTTGTTGAAGCGATGGACTTCGTCGACAAACAACACGGTGCGGCGACCTTCCGCAAAACGATGCGCGGCCTCGGCCAGAATCTGACGCACTTCCGGAAGGCCTGACAGCACGGCGGACACCGCACGGAATTCGGCATCCGAATACTTGGCCAGTAGCAGCGCCAACGTGGTCTTCCCACAACCCGGAGGACCCCAGAGGATCATCGAGTGGACGTGGCCAGACTCGATCGCGCGTCGCAAGGCAGACCCCGGGGCCAGTAGACGCCGCTGACCGACCATTTCATCAAGAGCCCGCGGGCGCATGCGCTCGGCTAATGGACGCAATGCGTCGCGATCCGTGCTTAACAGATCGGAATTCGCGTTTGGGGTGGTGGATGTGTTGCGACGAACCAAGGAAACCGACTCCCCTGCAAGAAGGGTCAGCTTAACAAGGCGGAGCTAGGGGGAATTTTCCGTGACGCCTGATGATCAAAGACTGGCGACGGATTGCCCTGGTGTTGTTGAATCCAGTGATGCTCCCAGCTCGTAGTCCAGCTGCACCCATTGATTCTTGCGGACGTCATACAGTCCATGGACGTCTGCATCGGTTGCTCCTTCTTTGCCAAAGCTGGCGGTGCCGCGCGCCTGGACCTGAAGGTAGTTCTTGCCTGCCGCCACGGTGCGAACCGACTCCAGCGCGACGCGCACTGGCTGCTGGGCAAATTCCTGATGCAGGCGCTGGGAAACTAGTGCCGTTAATTTTTTCGTCATCGCGGCGTCGGCAACGGAACCCTGGCCAGATGACGCATCTCCCAATGTGAGTTTCGGGTTTCCGACGCTGGACTGCTCGCTGTCGTAGAGCGCCTGGAAGGCGAACGGGATCCAGGTTTGATCAGTTCCGATCTGCAGCCGGCCTGCCCCCTGCAACTCACGCTGGATGATCCCTGCCGGGCTCGCTTCCACGTGATCGAGCTTGACCACGACGTTGGGCTCGTCGAGTTGTGAGGAGATTGCGCCTATCAATGCTGCCGCCGTGGCATCGTCGATTGCCTGACGAGCCTGCATGCGGGATTGCGGAGCGGCAAGCGAAGTGCCGACAACTTGCCCATGCTTACCGGTGCCCTCGGCGTACACACTGTTACCCAGCAAGCCGCATCCGATCAGGGCAGTCGCCAGACTGGCGGTGAGCAGATTCGTACGGCGCATTTGCTTGCCCTGTTTGGAAGGCGGCAGCCCTCGTTGCACGCAGGTTCGCGCTGATGTCGTCGAAGTCATGTGACGCTCCAGCTTGAAACTGAACTCGCCATGACGCGATTCACCTGTGGCCTCAGTGAGTGCAGTGTTGGGTGCTCATCCTCCGCCAACGACATCGACGCCCTTGCCGGGAACATAGCGAAACGTACCATCGGCAAAAGTCGGATTGCGCTTCCAGTTGTTGAACGTGATGCGGGTTTTTTGCCCAAGGGCATCGATCACCTGCATGATCGCCAGCCCTTGCGCGCCGAATCCCAATCGTGCCGATTTGAAACCGGTTTCCGTCGCGGTTTTAGGAGCGAGCTCGAGCCAGTCCAAGCCCGCTTGCATGCCGGCTTCCTTGATCACGTAGTCGCGATTGAGTTTGGCCGGATCGACCAACGCAGCCAGCGGACTGTTTTGCTCTTCACTGCCTTGCGGTCGCTTCGTGACTTGTTGCAGGTCAGGATCATAAACCCAGACCTGCTTGCCATCGGCCACGATCAATTGTTCATAAGGCTTGGTGTATTCCCAGCGGAACAGGCGCGGTACCGTCAATGCAACCCGGCCGCTGGAGGATTCCTTGAGCTTGCCGTTGGCATCGAACACCTGCTGCGTGAACTGGCCGTCGAGCCCCTTGAGTCCCTTGGTGAAGCTCGTCAGGTCATCGCGCGCCCCGGCAAACGCAGTAGTGGCGAACATGGCGAGGACGAGGGTTGCGGATTGAATGACGCGCATGGTGTTGACTCCTGAAACGTTGCAAGGAGTCTGACGGCATCTAGCTGAATGCGGTTTCGACGGCAGTGAAGCCAGTGAGCCTGCCGGGAAGCTTGCCCGGTTAAGCCACCCAAAATCTGCGTTACGAACGGGGCGGGGGCGGCGCGAGTACGGTGCGATCGCCATTGGTTTCCTGAGGGCTCACGATCCCTGCCGCTTCCATGGCTTCGATCAATCGTGCGGCGCGGTTGTAGCCGATCTTCAGCCGGCGTTGTACGCCGGAGATCGAGCCACGCCGGGTTTCGGTGACGATGCGGACGGCTTCGTCGTACAGCGGGTCGGACTCGTCCCCTGCCCCGCCGCTGCTTTCGGGCATTCCACCTGCGCCGACGACGACTCCATCCCCGAGTGACTGGGTTTCATCCAGCACGCCGTCGATGTAATCAGGACCGCCACCACTTTGTTTGAGATGCTCGACGACGCGGTGCACTTCCTCGTCGCTGACGAAGGCACCGTGGATGCGCTCGGGCATCGCGGTACCTGGCGGAAGGTAGAGCATGTCGCCGTGGCCGAGCAGTGTTTCCGCGCCGGACTGGTCGAGGATCGTGCGCGAATCGATCTTGCTGGACACCTGGAAGGCGATTCGCGTCGGGATGTTGGCCTTGATCAACCCGGTGATGACGTCGACCGACGGCCGCTGTGTGGCCAGTATCAGATGGATGCCGGCAGCGCGCGATTTCTGCGCCAGTCGCGCGATGAGTTCTTCGACCTTCTTGCCGACGATCATCATCATGTCGGCGAATTCGTCGATGAAGATGACGATGAACGGCAACGCTTCGAGCTGACGTGGCACTTCGTCAAGCTCCGCATTGGGCTTGAACAGCGGATCCATCAGTGGCTGGCCGGCGTCCTGCGCGTCCTTGACCTTCTTGTTGAATCCGCCGAGGTTGCGAACGCCGACCGCCGACATCAGCTTGTAGCGACGCTCCATTTCCGCCACGCACCAGCGCAGGCCGTTGGCAGCCTCTTTCATGTCGGTGACGACCGGTGCCAGCAGGTGTGGAATGCCCTGGTAGACGCTGAGTTCCAGCATCTTGGGGTCGATCATCAAGATGCGAACGTCTTTCGCGGACGCCTTGTACAGCAGACTCAAGACCATTGCGTTGACGGCGACGGACTTGCCAGATCCGGTGGTGCCCGCGACCAGCAGATGCGGCATGCGCGACAAATCGGCGACGGTCGGGCGCCCCGCGATGTCCTTGCCCAGCGCCAGTGTCAACGGACTGCCGGACTTGTCGTATTCCTTGGAGCGCAGCAACTCGGAGAGATAGATCATCTCGCGGTGGGAGTTGGGGATTTCCAGCCCAACCACCGACTTGCCTGGGATGACGTCGACCACGCGCACGGCCTTCACCGACAGGCCGCGTGCAATGTCCTTGTCCAGCGAGGAAATCTGGCTGACCTTGACCCCCGGCGCGGGTTCCAGCTCGAAGCGCGTGATCACCGGGCCCGGATAGGCTCCGACGACCTGCACGTCAATGCGGAAATCCTTGAGCTTGAATTCGATCTGGCGCGAGACGGTTTCCAGCGTTTCCTCGCTGTAGCCCTTCTGCTGCGGCTTCGGGTCGTCGAGCAGTGCCAGTGGTGGGATGCCGGAACCGTCGCCGACATGGAACAGCGGGATCTGCTGCTCGCGCTTGGCGCGGTCGCTTTTCTCGACCTGCGCTGGTGCTGGGGGCTCGATCCTGACCGGTGGGCGCTTGGCACGCAGCTCACTGTCGAACTTGCGGACTTCCTCGCGTTCTCCCCGCATCGCGCGCGCCTGCTGCCAGTCGCTGGCCTGCTGCGTTCGGCGGCGGAACAACGGACCCAGTGCGAGCACGCCCTGCCCGATCCGATCCATCACCGCCAACCACGACAGGCCAGTCGCCAAGGTGATCGACACCAATAACAAGGCAAGCAGGAACAGGTTGCCACCGACCGGGCCGAATCCGCGGAACAACGAATGTCCAACCAGTTGCCCCAGGATGCCGCCACTGCGCGCGGAAAAATTGGCGGCCTCCCCCACCCGTAATTCCAGCAGGCCGGTCGCCGACACCAGAAAACCGACGATTCCAACCAGCCGCAACGCAGGCCCAAGCTCGGCATCGCGATCAAAGTCCTTTCCGAACAGGGCGATCCACGCCAGGCCACCCAGGACCACCGGGAGCAGGAAGGCGACATAGCCGGTCAGGTACAACAGCACATCCGCCAACCACGCCCCGACCCGCCCACCGACGTTGTGGAGCGGCGCTGTCACGCTGCCCGAATGCGACCAGCCAGGATCTGCCGGGGAGAATGTCACCAGGCTGGCCAACAGGTAGAACAAGACCGGCGCAATCAGGATCAACGCAATGTCACGCCACAACCGCTGGCGGCGTGGATTCGGCGCAGCCTTCTGGGTGGCCGGAACCCGTTTGCGGCTCGCTATGGACGCCTGCGCCACCGTGATGTTCTTCCTCAGCTAGGGGCTGTTAGTGGTTGAATATACGGCGGAAAGAGAAAAAGTGGCGGCTTTTTTAGAGCTTCATCCCCTGCAGCGCAGGATGCACGATCTTTCCACCCTCGATATTGATGCCCCGCACAAGGGGCACGCTGTCGCGCCAATTGCCGGAAGCCAGCTTAGTGACCCAAGGCAGGATGGCTGCGCAGATGGCCTGCGACGAGGTCTGCGGCACCGCGCCGGGCATGTTGGTGACGGCGAAATGGATCACGCCTTCCTCGATGTAGGTTGGCTCCTTCCATGTCGTCGGTCGCGAGGTCTCAAAACAACCGCCCTGGTCGATGGAAATATCGACGACGACGCTTCCCGGTTCCATGGCGGCGATCATCTGCCGCGTCAGCACATGTGGCGCGACCGCGCCCGTAACGAGAACGGCACCGACGACGAGGTCGGCAGAGGCGACTTCGCGCGCGACGACTTCGTCATAGGGATACAGCGCGGTGACGTTGTTGCCCAGGCGCATCATTTCGTCCATGCGGTCCTGGCGTTTTTCGAAGACAACGACATTGGCGCCACCCGCAGCCGCCAGTGCGGCGGAATGACCGCCTGCAGCGCCCGCGCCAAACACCACGACCTTGCCGCGCTCGGTCGACGGCAATCCGCCGAGCAGCTTGCCCTTCCCGCCCATTGGCTGATGCAACAGGTGCGTGCCGACCTGGATCGCGATCTTGCCGGCGATGATCGACATCGGGGCGAGCAATGGCAGGTCGCCGTTGGGCAGTTCGACGGTCTCGAAGGCAATGCCGGTCAAACCGATGTCCAGCAGCCGCTTGGTCAACACCGGCAGCGGTGCCAGGTGGAGGTAACAGAACAACAGATGGTCCTTGCGCAGCAGCGCCAGGTCGCCTTCGATCGGCTCCTTGACCTTGACGATCAACTCGCCTTTTTCATACAGGGATGCCGCATCGGGCGCGATCTTGACGCCGAGCCTGGTGTAGTCGGCATCCTTGAACCCGGACTTGATCCCCGCATCCTGCTCCACCCACACCTCATGTCCACGCTTGACCAGATCGCCCGCAGCCGCGGGAACGAGCGCAACGCGCCCTTCAAGAGTCTTGGTTTCCTTGGGTACACCGATACGCATTGCCAATCTCCGTTGCGCCCTGAACCGCATTGCGGTGCGTCCAGGGCAAGTGGTCTGGGTGTTGTCATGCCATGGCGACAGGCCGATCGCATCCGCCATCGCGCTGTTGCCTTGTGTTGCCGCGACGTCGCCTCCAAGCTATGTCGCTCCTAGACGCCGGGCGGCATCTTGCCCGCTATTCGCTTTCTGTACCGCGTCGATTCCGGCGCATCACATAGCCCACGATTATATACATGACCCCTTTCAAGCACTCCCGTCTTCTCATCCTGGGTTCCGGTCCCGCTGGCTGGACCGCGGCGGTCTATGCGGCGCGCGCCAACCTCAAACCAGTGCTGGTCACCGGGCTGCAGATGGGCGGCCAGCTGATGACAACCACCGAGGTCGACAACTGGCCCGGTGACGCACATGGATTACTTGGGCCGGCGCTCATGGACAGGCTCCAGGCGCATGCCGAGCGCTTCGACACCGAAGTCATCTTCGATCATGTCCACAGCGCCGATCTGTCGCAGCGTCCGTTCCGGCTCAAGGGCGACAACGGCGATTACACCGCCGATGCCCTGATCATCGCCACTGGCGCGACGGCGAAATACCTGGGCCTGGAATCCGAGGAAAAATTCAAGGGCCGAGGCGTGTCCGCCTGCGCGACCTGCGACGGGTTTTTCTACAAGGACCAGGATGTTGCGGTCATCGGCGGGGGCAATACCGCGGTCGAGGAAGCGTTGTATCTGGCCAACATCGCGCGCACCGTCTACATCGTGCATCGGCGCGACACGTTGCGCGCAGAAAAAATCATGCAGGACAAGCTGCAGGCCAGGATCCAGACCGGCAAGATCGTACCTGTATGGCACCACGTCGTGGATGAGGTGCTGGGTAACGAGGCTGGCGTGACCGGCCTGCGGGTGCGGTCGACGTTGAATGACGCAACCCGCGAGCTGCCGATCCACGGACTGTTCGTCGCGATCGGACATACGCCCAACACCTCGTTGTTCGAAGGCCAGCTGGCCATGAACAATGGCTACCTTGAAATCAGATCCGGATTGGCCGGTGGTGCGACGGAAACCTCGGTCAAGGGAGTCTTCGCGGCCGGCGACGTCGCCGACCAGCATTATCGCCAGGCGATCACGTCGGCTGGTTTTGGCTGCATGGCGGCACTGGACGCGGAAAAATTCCTCGACAACGACGCGTGATGCGACCTCTCCGATGACTGTCGCTCGCATCGTCGGCGCGCTGTCGGATATTCCAGGGGCACACTGGGATGCATTACACGACGGATGCAATCCGTTCGTTGCCCATGCTTTCCTGTCAGGGCTTGAACAACATGGCGCATTGCGCAGGCAGAATGGCTGGACCGCCTGTCATGTGACGCTGTCGGACGGTGACGCGCTCATCGCCGCTGCGCCGGGATATCTCAAGGACAATTCGCATGGCGAGTTCGTCTTTGACCACGCATGGGCACATGCCTACGCGCGCAATGGCCAGGACTACTTCCCGAAATGGCTGTGCGCGGTGCCTTACACGCCGGTGACCGGCCCACGACTTCTTGCCAAAAGCGATGACGCGCGCGGATTGCTACTGCAGGCGATCCAGGCAATGACACGCAATGCCGATCTGTCGTCGGCGCACGTCAACTTCACCGATGCCTGCGATGACGAGGTGTTTGGTGATGGATGGCTATCGCGCATCGACGTGCAATACCACTGGCGCAATGTTCGGGGCTGGCGTGATTTCGACGGCTTTCTGGCGTCAATGGATCACAAGCATCGCAAGAACATCCGCCAGGAACGCGCCAAGGTCGCACGGGCCGGGATCACCTTTCGCATCCGGCATGGCGACGAGGCCAGCGAGGCAGAGCTTGCTGCAATGCATCGGTTTTACCTGCATACGTTTGCCGATTACGGCAATACGCCGACGTTGACGCTGGAGTTCATGTGTCATCTCGCCCGATCGATGCCCCGGCAGCTTGTGTTGATGCTTGCCGAGCGTGACGGACAACTTGTTGCTGGCGCGCTGTGCCTGCGTGGCGGCGACACCCTGTACGGACGCTATTGGGGCAGCGACGCCACGCTGGATCACGACCGCATCCCCGGATTGCATTTCGAGACGTGCTACTACCAGGGCATCGACTATTGCCTGCGCGAAGGACTGACGGTATTCGAACCTGGCGCGCAAGGGGAACATAAACTGGCGCGTGGATTCCTGCCGGCACTGGTGCGCAGCCACCACTGGATCGCCGACCCCGCCTTCGCCGAAGCACTTGCGCCATGGTGCGCGGAAGAGCGCGCTTCCGTGCTGCGTTACAAGGTGTTGTTGGACACACACTCGCCGTATCGTGCAGACGATGGCGGTCACCCAAGCGGTGCTTGACCATGCCCTTGCCTTGGCTTGATGACGACCCGCATGCGCCATTTCCCCCTGCGACCTGCGCTCTAGGCGATCCCGACGGGTTGCTCGCTGCCGGTGGTGATCTGTCGCCCGCACGCCTGCTCAACGCCTATCGCAACGGCATCTTTCCCTGGTTTTCCGACGACCAGCCGATCCTGTGGTGGTCGCCGGATCCACGCTGGGTCTTCCGCACTGACGCCCTGCATCTTTCGCGACGTTTCATCCGCACGCTTCGACATTCGACATGGACGGTGCGTGCCGACACTGCATTTGCCCATGTGATCTCTGCATGCGCGCACTCAGCGCGTGGTGGCCAGCGCGGGACCTGGATCACGGCCGAAATGCAGGCTTCGTATTGCGAATTGCATCGGCTTGGCCATGCACATTCGATTGAAGTTTTCGACGGCGAGCAACTGGTCGGCGGCCTGTATGGCATCGCCATCGGACGCATGTTTTTTGGCGAAAGCATGTACAGCGGGAAATCCGGGGGCTCGAAATGCGCTTTGGCGGGACTGGCACGCCGGCTTGGAGAGTGGGGTTGGCCATTGATCGATGCGCAGGTCGGCAATCCGCACCTGGTTCGTCTTGGCGCGGAATCCCTGCCACGTGAGGCTTTCCTATCGCGATTGGCGGAACTGACGTCAATCCCTGAACCCGCGCAGTCATGGAGCGTGCGCTTCGGCGCGATTGAGGTTCGGGAACTGGCCGGGGCGTCCTGACCATTTTTTTGCGCCAATCCGGCCTGGCATGTCAGAATGGTCGACTTACCCGGCGGCCCCGCCTGGAATCGCAGCTCGCCTGCGCATCTGCGCGGCGTACCCGCTGCACCACTGGAAACACATGGCAAAAGACGACGTCATCGAATTTGAAGGCACGATCTCCGAAACGCTCCCGAACACCATGTTCCGGGTGAAGCTGGAGAACGGCCATGAAATCATCGCGCATATCTCGGGCCGGATGCGCAAGAACTACATCCGCATCCTGACTGGCGACAAGGTCAAGATCGAAATGACTCCGTACGACCTCAGCAAGGGCCGGATCACGTATCGGATGAAGTAGGTTTCACCCTTCCGGCAGCAAATAAAAAAAGGCGACCGCAAGGCCGCCTTTTTTGCGCCGGTTGCTGTCAAACGGTGACTGGCAGCAGCTTTTCCGGCTCAGGCTGCGCATCCACCAGCAGCTCGCCGTCCTCGACATCGATGCTGACCCGCCCGCCATGCACCAGCTTGCCAAACAGCAACTCGTCGGCAAGCGGCCGCTTGATCTTGTCCTGGATCACGCGCGCCATCGGGCGTGCACCCATCAACGGATCAAAGCCGTGCTGGGCCAGCCATTCCCGCGCGGCTGGCGTGGCTGACAGAGTGACGTTCTTGTCGTGCAACTGTGCTTCCAGCTCGATCAGGAACTTGTCGACCACGCGCAGGATGTGCTCCATCCCCAGCGCCTGGAACTGAACGACCGCGTCCAGGCGATTGCGGAATTCCGGCGTGAAGCTCTTGCGGATCACTTCCATCGCATCGGTACTGTGATCCTGCCGAGTGAAGCCGATCGAACGTCGCGCCGCCAGCGCCGCACCGGCGTTGGTCGTCATCACAAGGATGACGTTGCGGAAGTTGGCCTCGCGTCCATTGGTGTCGGTCAGCACGCCGCGGTCCATGACCTGCAACAGGATATTGAAGATGTCCGGATGCGCCTTTTCGACTTCGTCCAGCAGCAGGACGCAATGCGGGGTCTTGACGATCTTCTCGGTCAAAAGGCCGCCCTGGTCGAACCCGACGTACCCCGGAGGCGCACCGATCAAGCGCGACACGGAATGCGACTCCATGTACTCGGACATGTCGAAGCGCACCAGCTCGATGCCCAACTGCAACGCGAGCTGCTTTGTCACCTCGGTCTTGCCAACGCCAGTTGGCCCGGCGAACAGGAAGTTGCCGATCGGCTTGTCTGGATCGCCCAAGCCCGAACGCGCCAGCTTGATCGCGGACGTCAATGTGCCGATGGCCTGATCCTGCCCGAAGATCACCATCTTCAGGTTGCGCTCCAGATGCTGGAGCACGTCCTTGTCGGAGCTGCTCACCTGTTTGGCTGGTATGCGCGCCATCTTGGCCACGATCATCTCGACTTCTTCGACATCGATCAGGGTCTTGCGCTTGTCCAGTGGCAAGAGCCGCTGCCTCGCGCCTGCCTCGTCGATGACATCGATGGCCTTGTCGGGCAGCAGGCGGTCGGCGATGTGCTTGACCGACAGGTCCACGGCTGCCTGCAACGCATCGTCGGCATAACTCACGCCGTGGTGGGCTTCGTATTTGGGCTTCAAGCCGTGCAGGATCTCGACGGTTTCACCGACCGTCGGCTCGACGATGTCGATCTTCTGGAACCGACGTGCCAATGCTCGGTCTTTTTCGAAGATGCCACGGTATTCCTGGAACGTGGTCGAACCGATACAGCGCAACTCGCCCGAGGCCAACGCCGGCTTGATCAGGTTGGACGCATCCATCGTGCCGCCGCTTGCTGAACCAGCGCCGATGATCGTATGGATCTCGTCGATGAACAGCACCGCGCCGGGAACCTTTTTCATCGCGGAGAGCACCGCTTTGAGGCGCTTCTCGAAATCACCTCGATACTTCGTTCCCGCGACCAGCGCGCCCAGGTCAAGTGCGTAGATCACGGCGTCGGCGAGGACCTCGGGCACATCCCCATCAACGATGCGCTTGGCCAGGCCTTCGGCCAATGCGGTCTTTCCAACGCCTGCTTCACCGACATACAGCGGGTTGTTCTTGCGGCGACGGCAGAGGATCTGGATGGTGCGCTCAACCTCATCGGCGCGGCCGACCAGGGGGTCGATCTTGCCCGCCATCGCCAGTTCATTGAGGTTGTTGGCGAATTCCGCCAACGCATCGCCCTTGCCCTCGCTTTCGGGAGTCTCGGCCCGGGTCTTGTCATCATCTCCAGACGGCTCGTCCCCGCCCTGCTTGGCGATTCCATGCGACAGGTAGTTGACGACGTCCAGCCGCGAGACGTCCTGCTGGTTCAGGTAGTACACCGCGTGCGAATCCTTTTCGCCAAAGATCGCGACCAGGACATTCGCGCCCGTCACTTCCTTCTTGCCTGAAGACTGGACGTGGTAGACGGCGCGCTGCAACACGCGCTGGAAGCCAAGCGTGGGCTGCGTATCGCGTCCGTCATCGTCATCGAGCTTGACGACGGACTTGTCGATCGCCTGCTCCAACTCACCGCGCAGGCGCGGGAAATCGGTGCCGCTGGCCTTCAGCACGCCTTCGGCCGAAGGATTGTCGAGCAATGCAAGCAGCAGGTGTTCGACCGTCATGTATTCATGGCGCGCTTCACGGGCGCGCTTGTAACACTGGCCGATGCTGTATTCGAGGTCCTTGCTGAACATGGGAACGGATGCTCCGGAAGATCACTGCCGACTATGTGGGGCGGACGAGCTACTTCTACAAGCCCGCTTGCACAAGCCCTGAACGGCGGCTCGCAGCCGGATTCCAGGACCGGCTTACAACCCTTCTACGCCTTCTCCATCGTGCACAACAGCGGGTGTTGGTTCAGCCTTGAATATTCGTTCACCTGCGCCACTTTCGACTCTGCCACCTCGCGCGTGTAGACGCCGCACACGCCGCGCCCGCGGGTATGGACGTGAAGCATGACCTGCGTCGCCTTTTCGATGTTCATCCCGAAAAACCGCACCATGATCTCCACCACGAACTCCATCGGCGTGTAGTCGTCATTGAGCAGCAGCACGGAGTAGAGCGGAGGGCGCTCCACTTCGGGCTTGCTGGTTTCGACCATGACGCCATGGTCGCGTTCGTTGCCTGGGGTATTTGCCATCCACCAATTATACGAAGATGCCTGCTGCGAAGATGCCTGCACGGGCCGGCATGGACGCCGCGCCGGCCGCCAGCGGACAATATGCGCATGAGCTATCGCGATCGACACTTCTGGCAGCCCGATGTCACCGTCGCCACGATCGTGGTGCGCGACGGGCGCGTGCTGTGCGTGGAGGAGCGTGTCGCCGGCCGGGTCGTGATCAACCAGCCGGCCGGGCACCTGGAACCGGATGAATCCCTGTTCGACGCCGCCCTGCGCGAAACCCGCGAGGAAACCGGCTGGGACGTGCGCCTGACCGCATTCGTCGGCGCCTATCAATGGAAGGCGCCTCCCCAGGAGGACGGCAGTGCCGGGCGCCACTTCCTGCGCTTCGCCTTTGCCGCCGACCCCCTGCAGCACGATCCGGCACGTGAACTGGATGAAGGCATCCTGCGGGCCTGCTGGATGACTCCCGACGAATTGATGGCCGCTCGCGCGCGCCATCGCAGCCCACTGGTATGGCAGGCCGTCGCCGATTATCTGGCAGGCCAGCGACATCCATTGTCGATGCTGCAGCAACTCGCATGAGTGGCGAACGCATCGACGCTATTGTCGGAATGTCCGGTGGCGTGGATTCCTCCGTCGCTGCGTTGCTGCTCCAGCAGGCAGGCACCCCGATTGCAGGCTTGTTCATGCAGAACTGGGTGGATGACGGCAGCGGCGAGTGCCGTGCCGAGGACGACCGCCGCGATGCCGTCGCGGTGTGCGGGCGGCTTGGCATCCCCATATATTTTCGTGATTTCTCCCAGCAATACCGGGATGGCGTATTTGCGCACTTCCTCGCTGAATATGCCGCCGGACGCACGCCCAATCCGGACGTCCTGTGCAACCGGGAGATCAAGTTCAAGCACTTCCTCGATGCAGCGCGGGAGCTGGGTGCAGAGTTCATCGCGACGGGCCATTACGCGCGGGTCGAGCGCAGCGGCGGCCTCGTTGGCACCCAGTGGCAGCTTCTACGCGCCAAGGATCGCAGCAAGGATCAAAGTTATTTCCTGCATCAGTTGGGCCAGGAGCAGCTTGCCGCGACGCGGTTTCCACTGGGCGCCCTGCTCAAGCCAGACGTACGCCGGATCGCGGCCGACATGGGGCTGTCAACTGCAGCCAAGAAGGATTCCACCGGCATCTGTTTCATCGGCGAGCGCGATTTCCGCGAATTCCTGTCTCGCTACCTGCCACTCAGGCCAGGTGAGATCCAGGACCCACAAGGATCCATCCTCGGCGAGCATCAAGGCGTCTTCTTCTACACCCTCGGCCAGCGCGAAGGCCTGCAGCTTGGCGGGATGCGCGGTCGCCCCGCGGCGCCATGGTATGTCGTGGGCAAGGACATCGGCCGCAACATTCTTTACGTCGAGCAGGGTCTTGAGAGCCCGTTGTTGCATTCGACGACACTGCGTTCGGAATCCGCGCACTGGATCGCGGGCAGCGCCCCATCATCGCGTTTCACCTGCAGCGCGCAGACCCGCTACCGGCAGCAGGACGAAGCGTGCGAGGTCAGCGTCGCCGATGACGGTCATCTCGAGGTGCGTTTCACGCGTCCCCAGCGTGCGGTGACGCCAGGGCAATCGTTGGTCCTGTATGACGGCGATAGATGCCTGGGCGGTGCTGTGATTGCGACGACCAATGCGCCACTCGAGCTGGCCCAACGCGAACATGCCGCATGAATCCGACTTCAGCCCATTCCACAAGCCAGCGCATGCTCGCCCTTGCCGGCATGGTGCAGGCGCTGCAGCAGGTGCGCCGCATCGCCGACACCGGGCAGGCGGAAGGCGACGCGCTGGCGACCGCCCTGGACAGCGTTTTCCGCATCGATGCCGAAACACCCGCAGCGGTTTACGGCGGCGAGCGTGCCGTGCGACCAGGACTGTTGTTGTTGCGAAGTTATTTCAGCAACGAGACCAACGACGCCCTGCTGCCGCGATTGGCGCTGGCCGTCCTGCAGCTGGAGCGCCGCTTCCATCGCCATCCCATCGCGCAGCAGGTGCACGACGGCATCCTCGCAGCCGCGCCGTCGGCCTTACGCCTGGGCAATACACACCCGGAGGTGCTCGCAGCCCTGGGCAGCCTCTACGCCAGCACCGTCAGCCAACTACGTCCGCGCGTGCTGGTGCAAGGCAACCCGCACTATCTCGGACAAGCCGCCGTCGTCGCCGAAATACGCGCCGTATTGCTTGCCGCGTTACGCTCGGCGGTGTTATGGCGACAACTGGATGGAAGCCTGTGGGATTTCCTGTTGCGCAGGAAGGACATGGTCGCGGCTATTGACTCCTGGCTGGAGTGATTTACTTGGCGCAGCGGAGACCAAGCTGCGATGACAATGCCTTTCCGGCATAATTAATGGGCTCGCTGCGGTGTTTCTTCCCGCCCTCCCTTCTCTACCGGAGCCTTTTGCATGGCCGATTCCTTCGCCACCCGCGCTCGTCTTTCCGTCAACGGCAAGTCGTACACCTACTCGAGCCTGTCCAAACTCGGCGAGCGTTTCGACCTGACGCGGTTGCCGTATTCGATGAAGATCCTGCTGGAAAACCTGCTGCGCCATGAGGATGGCGTCTCCGTGCTGCCAGCCCACATCGAAGCGGTGGCGAAGTGGGATCCGAAGGATGAGCCCGAGACCGAGATCGCCTTCATGCCGGCGCGCGTTCTGTTGCAGGATTTCACAGGCGTGCCGTGCGTCGTCGACCTTGCGGCGATGCGCGATGCGGTGGCGAAGCTCGGCGGAAATCCAAGTCAGATCAACCCGCTGATCCCGTCTGAGCTGGTGATCGACCACTCGGTACAGGTCGACGTATTCGGGCGCGCCGATGCGCTGGAGTTGAACGGCAAGATCGAGTTCGAGCGCAACATGGAGCGTTACAGCTTCCTGCGCTGGGGCCAGAAGGCACTGAAGAATTTCAAGGTGGTCCCGCCCAGCACCGGCATCGTGCACCAGGTCAACCTTGAAAACCTTGCGCGCGTCGTCATGGAGCGCGAGGTGGATGGTGAATTGCTGGCCTTCCCCGATACCGTCTTCGGCACCGACTCGCACACGACCATGATCAACGGCATCGGCGTGCTGGGCTGGGGTGTGGGTGGCATCGAAGCGGAGGCTGCGATGCTGGGCCAGCCGTCGTCGATGCTGATTCCCCAAGTGGTCGGGTTTCGCCTTACCGGCAAAATGCCTGAAGGCGCCACAGGCACCGACCTGGTGTTGACGGTCACACAGATGCTGCGTGCACTGGGAGTGGTTGGGAAATTCGTTGAATTCCATGGCGACGGACTGCAGCACCTGCCGCTCGCCGACCGCGCCACGATTGCCAACATGGCCCCGGAGTACGGCGCCACCTGCGGCATTTTCCCGATCGATGCCGAAGCGGTGAATTACCTGCGCTTGTCCGGGCGCAGCGAGGCGCAGATCGCACTGGTCGAGGCGTATGCGAAAGCGCAGGGCCTATGGCACTCACCCGATTCCCCGCATGCCAGCTACAGCGCCACGCTCGAACTGAACCTTGAAGACGTACGGCCATCTCTGGCCGGGCCCAAGCGGCCGCAGGATCGCGTGCTGCTGGAAAAGATGCAGGCCAATTTCGTGTCCAACCTGGACGGGCTGTTGCCTGCCAACCGCCAGGCCAGGAAGTCGGAAATCAAACGTTTCGATGAAGAAGGCGGCGACCAGCCACAAGCCGAGCATCTGGCTGCCAAACCCATCTCCAACATCCGCATCCGCGACCAGGACTGCGAGTTGAAGGACGGTTCCGTCGTCATCGCGGCGATCACCTCGTGCACCAATACGTCCAATCCCGCGGTGATGCTCGGCGCTGGATTGGTTGCACGCAAGGCCGCTCGCCTGGGTTTGAAGACCAAGCCGTGGGTGAAGACGTCCATCGGGCCCGGCTCGCTGGTCGTCACCGACTACCTCAAGAAAGCAGGCGTGCTCGCCGATCTTGAGCAGTTGGGTTTCTTCATTGTCGGCTATGGCTGCACGACCTGCATCGGTAATTCCGGCCCACTGCCCGATGAGGTCTCGCGCGGGATCGCGGAGAACGACCTGGTGGTGGCATCGGTGTTGTCGGGCAACCGCAATTTCGAAGGCCGCGTACACCCCGAAGTGAAGATGAACTACCTCGCTTCTCCACCGCTTGTCGTCGCGTATGCACTGGCGGGGACGGTCGACATCGACATGACCACGCAGCCTCTGGGTCGCACGCCTGATGGCAAGGACGTCTTCCTGCGCGACATCTGGCCGACCAACAAGGAAATCGGCGACATGATCGCCGCGACCGTCGGCCCGGAACTGTTCGCACAGAACTATGCCGATGTATTCAAGGGCGACAGTCGTTGGAACCAGATTCCATCTCCCGATGGTGAAAGCTATGCATGGGACGCAACATCCACCTACATCAAGAACCCGCCATATTTCGACGGGATGACAATGCAGGTGGGCGCCATTGACGACATCCATGGCGCGCGGGTGCTGGGATTGTTCGGCGACTCGATTACAACGGACCATATCTCGCCTGCCGGCAACATCAAGAAAGACTCGCCTGCCGGACGATTCCTGCAGTCGTGCGACGTGCAGCCTGCGGATTTCAACAGCTACGGTTCGCGCCGCGGCAATGACGATGTCATGGTGCGAGGTACCTTCGCCAACATCCGCATCAAGAACCTGGTATTTGGTGGCGAGGAAGGCGGCAATACCCTGTACTTCGACAAGACGGGAAGCGTCGGGGAAAAGCTGGCGATCTACGACGCTGCGATGAAATACAAGGCAGACGGAGTGCCACTGGTAGTGTTTGCCGGCAAGGAATACGGCACCGGATCCTCGCGTGACTGGGCCGCGAAGGGCACCAACCTGCTTGGCGTCAAGGCAGTCATCGCAGAGAGCTTCGAGCGCATCCATCGTTCCAACCTGGTCGGGATGGGCGTGCTGCCCTTGCAGTTCATGGACGATGAAAACGCGCGTGTCCTGGAGCTGGATGGCAGCGAGATGATCGATATCACTGGCCTTGAAGATGGCGAATCCAAAACCGCCAATGTCATCGCCACCAAGCCCGACGGCACGATGAAGACCTTCAAGGTCAAGGTGCTCCTGCTGACACCCAAGGAAGTCGAATACTTCCGCAATGGCGGGATCCTGCATTACGTATTGCGACAACTGGCGGCAAAGGCGGCGTAACAAGCGCCAATCAGTACGGCTCATTGCGAGCCGGTGGCAGCCTCCTTCGACAAGCTCCGCATGGGCGGTTATTCCCGCCCATGCGTTGGAATTTCGATGCCGGGATCGCCTTGTCAGCCCGGGTTTCCTATGCTCCAATCCATGCGCGACCGTATGTCGCTTCCGGTGCGTTTGCGCCACTGCAGCAGGGGGAACGATGGACGCACGTCCGTGGCTTGCGCACTATCCGGCGGGAGTTCCGGCCGAAATCGACGTGGATGAATTCCCGTCGATTGTTTCCTTGCTCGAGCGCTCGATCAGCCGTTTCCGGGATCGTCCGGCGTTCGGTAACCTCGGTAAGATCCTGACCTACGCCGACATAGATCTGCTCAGCGGGCGACTCGCGGCTTATTTGATTGGCGACCTGCACCTGAAAAAAGGCGATCGCGTCGCGATCATGATGCCGAACTGCCTTCAGTACCCCATCGCGACATTCGGCATCCTGCGCGCAGGACTGACCGTGGTGAACGTCAACCCGCTGTACACGCCACGCGAATTGCGGCACCAGTTGGTCGACTCTGGCGCAGTCGCGATCATCGTGCTGGAAAATTTCGCCCATACCGTGCAGGACGTCATCGCAGACACGGAGTTGCAACACGTCGTGGTCAGCGGGCTGGGCGACATGCTCGACGCCCCCAAGCGCACCGTCGTCAATTTCGTGATCCGCCACGTCAAGAAACTGGTGCCTGCGCATGATTTGCCAGGTGCAGTGTGGTTTCGCGATGCGCTTTCGCGCGGACAGCACTGCACCTTGCCTGAAATCACCAGCACAGCCGAGGACATTGCGTTCCTGCAATACACCGGTGGAACCACTGGCGTCTCCAAGGGCGCAATGCTCACTCATCGCAATCTGGTCGCCAACATGCAACAGGCGGCGGCATGGATTGGAACGAACGCGCGCATGGGCGAGGAAATCATCGTTACCGCGCTGCCGCTGTACCACATCTTTGCATTGACGGCGAACGGCTTGGTCTTCATGAAGTTCGGTGCGCTCAACCAGTTGATTACCAATCCGCGCGACATGCCCGGCTTCGTGAAAGAGTTGTCGAAGATTCCATTCACTGCGATCACTGGCGTCAACACACTGTTCAACGGCTTGCTGAATACACCAGGTTTCGACCGGATCGATTTTTCGCACCTGCGCATGACCCTTGGAGGGGGCATGGCGGTGCAGCGCGCGGTGGCCGAGCGATGGAAACAGGCCACCGGCTGTACATTGATCGAAGCTTACGGGCTGACGGAAACCTCGCCTGCGGCCTGCATCAATCCAATGGACCTCGCCAGTTACAACGGCTCGATCGGCATGCCTGTGCCATCCACCGACGCATGCATCAAGGACGACGACGGCCGGAAACTGGCAGTAGGCGAAGTCGGCGAACTGTGCATCCAAGGCCCGCAAGTCATGCGTGGATACTGGCAGCGCCCCGAAGACACCGCGGCTGTGATCGACAGCGAAGGCTGGCTGCATACCGGCGACATGGCACGCATGGACGCGGAAGGCTTCTTCTACATCGTCGACCGGAAGAAGGACATGATCCTGGTGTCGGGATTCAACGTCTACCCCAATGAGGTCGAGGATGTCATCGCGATGATGCCCGGTGTCCTGGAAGTCGCCGCGGTTGGCGTTCCAGACGAAAAATCCGGTGAGGCGGTGAAAGTCGTCATCGCCAGGAAGGATCCGTCACTGACCGCCGAGCAGGTCAAGGCGCACGCGCGTGAAAACCTCACCGGCTACAAGCACCCCAAGTACGTGGAATTCCGGGCGGAATTGCCCAAAACCAATGTCGGGAAGATCCTGCGGCGGGAGTTGAGGGACGACCCCGCAGCCAAATAACGTGCCTTCGCTGGTTTTGATGGTCGAAGTCTCTTGACTCTTGCTGGTTGGTTTCGGGTGTAGCATCCCGCAGGTGGGCCCTGACCGGTCCGCCCGCGCCCACGTGACTCAGCGGACGGCTGCCCAACGAGGACCGCTCCAATGAGCACGATCGAAAAACTTCTGCGCGTCCATGCCTATCCGACCATGCGGGTCGAAAGCGATCCGGCCGGGCGGGAACACTGGCTGTACATGCACTCTGATCATCAGGCTGGCGTGCGACCGTGTTTTCGCACGGCATTGATGGACGACATGTGGAGCTACCTCACCTCGATCACCTTGCGTGAGTCGCAACGTGAGCCAGGTCGTCTGCGGCATGTCGTGCTCGCCTCGGATGCCCCGGCGTTCAATCTTGGCGGTGACCTCGAGCTGTTTTCAAAGCTCATACGCGAAAACAACCGTGAACGCCTGCTTGCCTATGCGCGGCGCTGCGTGGACGGCGTCCATCATCTGCATAACAGCCTTGGAGGCGATGTCCGCACGATCGCGCTGGTACAGGGTGATGCGCTCGGTGGCGGCATGGAGCTCGCACTGGCATGCCACACCATCGTCGCCGAAGAAGGCGTCGGCATGGGCTTGCCGGAAGTCCTGTTCGGATTGTTCCCCGGCATGGGCGCGTATTCTTTCCTGTGCAAGCGCGTGTCACCGCAATTGGCGGAAAAACTCATTCTCGGTGGTGAAATCCACTCCAGCGAGGAGTTGCATCGATTGGGCGTGGTCGACATCCTCGTAGGCAAGGGTGAAGGCGAGCGCGCCGTGCAGGACCTGATGCGCCAGCAGCAGCGTGCTCCACATGCACACCTTGCGCTCAACGCGGTCAGGGCAATTGCACAGCCGGTCGGCTATGACGAACTGATGGGGATCACGGAAGTCTGGGTCGATACCGCTTTGACCTTGGGGGATCGGTCGCTGAAGACAATGGATCGTATCGTCCGTGCGCAGACACGTCGCGCAGGAGCCCAAGCCGCCTGACCAGGCGCGGACGCTACTGCTGCTCGCTGTCGCTGTCGCTGTCGCGCGCGGTACGCGTGTCTGCGCGAGACTTCAGCGCGGTTTGACCTTGCGCAAGGCGATCGCGCAGGCCGGTCAGGCGCTGTCTCCACTCGCGTGAAATCTGCCAATCCGCCAGATGCATCAGCTCCCCACCCGCTGTCGCCAATTTGACCAGCCCAAGATTGCTGGCGACCCCTTTGAGCGCGTGCGCATGCTCGCGCACTTGCTCCCAATCCTGACGATCTCCCGCCTGCTGTAACCCAATCACGCTTGCATTTGCGTCGTTGAGGCATTGGGCGACAAATTCCCGCTCGAAGACATCACCCATTCCAAGCGACGCCAACTCGTCAAGGATGCCGAAGTCCAGCACGCCGTCTGAAGATGCCAATTCGACCCGCGTCATCCTGGTTGGTGTCGCCACATGGCCAGCGACGGTGATTTCCGCAAGGATGTCCAGCAGCCGTGAGGCCACCACAGGCTTGGCAAGAAATGCCCGCGCCCCGGCTTGTTCGCAGCGCTGGATGGACTCTGGCGTGACATCCGCGCTGAGGACCAGCACCGGTGTCCGCCGCCCACCACCGGCTTCCATGACTCGCATTTGGCGCAACAGATCCAATCCACTCACGCCTGGCATGTGCAGGTCCACGATGACCGCGTCATAGTCATTGGCCTCCAGCGCATTCAGGACCGCTTCGCCATCTTCCACCGCAACCGCGCGGTGTCCCGCCTTTTGCAGGAGCCGCTCCAACACCATTCGATTGGCGGCGTGGTCGTCGGCCATCAGGATGTGCATGCTCCGAACCCGGGCCCTGTGGCGCAGGAACGGATCGGTGAACGCGATGACGTTTTCGCCCGAAATACTCGCCGCGGCGTTTGTGGTCGGGACTGCTGCTGGAAATTCAATCACCTTTGGGTCAGGTGCGAGGGCATCGAACGGCAGCTCGACCCAAAAACGACTGCCGCGATTTTCGCCGCTTTCAAACCCTATGCTGCCGCCCATTGCCTCGGTCAAGCCCTTGGCAATGGTGGTGCCCAACCCAGTACCCCCGTACCGGCGGGACAAGGTGGCATCGGCCTGTTCGAACGCTTCAAACAGCCGCGCTCGTGAAGACGCAGAAATGCCGATCCCGGTATCGATGACCGTAAAGCGCAATCGCGGCTTGGCCGGGTCCGCCGAAGCCCTGCTGACATCCAATGTGACAGAGCCATGATCGGTGAACTTGACCGCATTCCCCGCCAGGTTCAGAAGTACCTGCTGGAGATGGGCGGCATCACCGTAGAGCTGTGCCGGGACATCGGCCGCGATCCGCGCCTCATACGTCAGCTGCTTGGCGCGCGCCGTGGGCTGCAGGATCAGGCCAATCCCATCAATCAGTTCATGCAATGAAAAGTGGGCAAGATTCAGTTTGAGCTTGCCCGCTTCAATCGCTGAAATGTCCAGGACATCCTCGACCAGCGACAGCAGCGAGCGTGTCGATGCCTGGATGGTGTTGAGGCACTCACGCTGCTCGGAATCCAGTCTCGTCGTTGCAAGCAATTCGGACATTCCCGCAAGCCCGTTCAGCGGCGTTCGGAACTCATGGCTCATGTTGGCCAGGAAGCGGCTCTTGGCTTCATTTGCGTTTCTCGCTGCTTCGGTCGCACGCGTCAATGCACGCAGCAGGCCAGAGAGGTACAAGGGCACCGCAATGAGGCCAAATAGCAGGCCGAGCCCGAGTTCACGATTGCGCATCCAGTACTCGTTGAGCACCAACACTGCGCCGAAACTCGCCACTGCCGCGGCCACGGCAATTTTCAGGTAACGGTTTCCATACCGCAGCCCGTTGCCGATCGTGACCCACATGATGATGACGTAGACCCAAGCCAGCGGCTCGCCCATGCGAATCATCGCCGCAGCCATCAATCCATAATCGAACATCATGCCGATGGCCCGGCGCACGTGCGAGACATGGGGCTGCTTCAGAATCCAACCGATCAGCACCGTCCCGACGATGAATCCGGACGCCACCATCCTGAGCACCAGCACATAAGCGTCGCCATTTCGTGCTGGACTCAGCAACAGGTAAATCAGCACCAGGGACAACACGCCGATTCGTACCAATGCCTGGCTGTGCTCGCTATCGGGGCGATTCGCCAGCCGTGCCTGTATTCGCTTGAAGAACAGGCGCATCGCTCACTCCAGCCCCGGCCGCTTGGAGATGGACGAAAACCGCGCGCAGATGTCATCGAGTTTGGCGCGGTTGCGCAACAATGGGGGGACACAACGAGGATCGAAGAGTATTCCGCTCTGCTCGTCCAGGTAGGCCAGTGCGGCATCCAGCGTCCAGCTGGGTTTGTACGGACGCGGCGACAGCAACGCATCGACGACATCGGCGACGGCCACGATGCGGGCTTCGATGGGAATTTCATCCCCGACAAGTCCATCCGGATACCCGCTGCCGTCGTAGCGCTCGTGGTGTCGCAACGCGATGACCGCCCCCATCTGGATGAAGCGGTTCTGGCTGCCGCTGAGCAGGTGATGGCCAATCTGCGGGTGGCGGCGCATCGTCTGGATTTCGTAATCATCCAGCGGCCCGGGTTTCATCAGGATCGCGTCGGGAATCGCGATCTTGCCCATGTCGTGCAGGGGCGCCGCAAGTTCGATCAGGCGAACCTCATCCTCGAACATGCCGAGTTCCTCGGCGACCAATCCCGCGATGTGCGCCATCCGCTCAAGGTAGGCGCTGGTCCCAGCGTCGCGATACTCGATGGCGCGTGCCAGCCGCGACAGGGTTTCGCGTTCGCGTTCTTCGACCTCATGCATGCTCGACAACAGCCGCTGCTCCAGCGACATCGCCCGCTGCTTCACCGATTGGGATTGCTGGCGCAGTTGCAACAGGTTGCGGCACCGGGCCCGAAGTTCTCGCGGACGCACCGGCTTGACCAGGAAATCAATGACGCCTGCATCGAGCGCGGCCTGCCGGACCGGCTCATCACCGACCACGGTCACCAGCACGATGGGGACGTCGCGATGGACCAATGGGCGCCGGAATCGTCTGGCGAACTCAAGGCCGTCCATGCCGGGCATGCGGTAGTCGAGAAGCAACAGATCAGGCCGATTGTCTTCGCACCAATCCAGGGCGGCCTGCGGTTCGCTGAAATCCAGCACCTGCAGTTCGACACTGATGTCTTCCAGGATGTGCCGCAGCATCGTACGCGCGGAGGTCTGGTCATCGACGATGACGATGTTCACCGAGTGGTCCCACTGCTCTGGGGCGAGACGGGCAAGCTGGACCATGGCGAATACCTCACCGAGCCGGGGGACGTCCTATCCAGGACTAAGCAGGGAAACTTCGAGCAAGAAAAGTGCCATGTCATGATTGCCTGCCTCGCATGTGGATACGCGCAAAGACCTGCGTGACGGCCAGCGATTTCAATGGTGCAATGTCAGATCATGCCCGATCACGTCACTGAATGCCCTTGTTGGTCTGGCATGCCCAGGCCAATCCCAGCCTCATGATGCTGGCAGTGGCCGCAGATAGGGAAACAACAGGACGTCCCGGATCGAGGCCGAGTCGGTCAACAGCATGACCAGCCGGTCGATGCCGACGCCCAGCCCCCCAGTCGGCGGCAACCCCACCTCCAGCGCCCGGATGTAATCCTCGTCGTAGTGCATGGCTTCCTCGTCGCCCCCGGCCTTGGCCTGGACCTGCGCGCGGAATCGCGCCGCCTGGTCTTCGGGATCGTTCAACTCCGAGAAACCGTTTGCCAGCTCCCTGCCCCCAACGAACAGTTCGAACCGATCGGTGATGCCTGGATCGCTGTCCGATTCGCGCGCCAGCGGTGAGACCTCGACCGGGTAATGGGTAATGAAGGTGGGCTGGATCAAGCCGCTTTCGACCGTCTTCTCGAAAATCTCCAGCAGCAGCTTGCCCCAGCCATGGCTGGGCTTGACTGGAATGTGCAAGCGCCGGCAGTGCCGCGCCAATGCCTCGCGGTCTCGACAATCGACCGTCGTGATTTCCGGATTGAGTTCACGCACCGCGTCTTCCATTTTCCAGCGCCGGAATGGACGCCCCAAATCGATTGCATTGCCTTCGCTCATGACGGCGGTAGTGCCGAGCGCTTGCTGAGCAACGTCACGGATCATCGTCTCGGTCAGATCCATGACGTCGTCGTAGGTGGCGTACGCTTCGTAGAGTTCGAGCATGGTGAACTCAGGGTTGTGACGCGTGCTGACTCCCTCATTGCGGAAGTTCCGGTTGATCTCGTAAACACGTTCGAAACCGCCGACGACCAGTCGCTTCAGGTAAAGCTCCGGGGCGACGCGAAGGAACAGTTCGAGATCCAGTGCGTTGTGATGCGTGGTGAATGGTTTGGCGACTGCGCCCCCAGCGATGTAATGCATCATCGGCGTTTCGACTTCGAGAAAGCGCCGGGCATCCAGCCAGTTCCGCATCGCGGTGATGATGCGTGAACGCTTGACGAAAACATCGCGTACGTCAGGGGATACGATCAAGTCGACATAGCGCTGGCGATAACGTTGCTCGACATCGCTCAGGCCATGCCATTTGTCAGGCAGCGGCCGCAATGATTTGGTCAACAACCGCAGCGAATCCACGCGAACCGACAATTCGCCGGTTTTGGTACGCATCAACGTCCCTGTCGCACCGACGATGTCGCCGATATCCCAGCCCTTGAATGCGTCGTAGCGCTCACCAAGCGTCGCCGACTGAAGGAACAGCTGGATACGGCCGGAAACATCCTGGATCTGCGCGAACGCGGCCTTGCCCATCACCCTCTTGGCGAGCAGGCGACCTGCGAGTGCCACTTGCCTGCCCTCACCCTCCAATGCTTCGCCTGTCCATTGCACGGCGTCGGCATACATGTCCTGCAGATCCTGCGCATGGTCGGTGCGGCGGAAATCGTTGGGATATGCAATGCCCTGCCCGCGCAATGCCGTGAGCTTTGCGCGGCGTTCTGCGATGAGATGGTTTTCGTCTATGAGCGGGTTGGGCGCTTCGTCTGACATGGTTTCTTCGCTCGTCATTTATGCAGCATCGCTACGCTTGGATCCCGCCTCAAGCCCGGACTTCAAGCTCCCCTCAATGAACTCATCGAGGTCGCCATCGAGCACTTTCTGCGTGTCGGTACGCTCGATGCCGGTGCGCAGGTCCTTGATCCTCGACTGGTCGAGCACGTAGTTGCGGATCTGGCTGCCCCAGCCGATGTCGGACTTGGTCGCTTCCAACGCGTCCTTTTCGACGTTGCGCTTCTGCACTTCGAGTTCGTACAGTTTTGCCGCCAGCATTTTCATCGCACGGTCGCGGTTGGCATGCTGGCTGCGTTCGGTCTGGCAGGCTGCGACGGTATTCGTCGGTATATGGGTGATGCGCACGGCCGACTCGGTCTTGTTGACGTGCTGGCCACCTGCCCCGGAGGAGCGATACACGTCGGTGCGCAGGTCTGCGGGATTGATCACGATGTCGATGTCATCATCGACTTCCGGTGACACGAACACGGAGGTGAAGCTGGTATGCCGGCGGTTGTCGGAGTCGAATGGCGATTTGCGCACCAACCGGTGCACTCCGATTTCAGTCTTCAGCCATCCGTAGGCGTAATCGCCTTCGACACGGAATGTCGCGGACTTGATGCCGGCGACATCGCCGCCACTGACTTCCAGCAATTCGGTTTTCCAACCGCGCGATTCGGTCCATCGCAGGTACATGCGCAGCAGCATCTCCGCCCAATCCTGCGCCTCGGTGCCACCGGCGCCTGCCTGGATATCGACGAAGGCCGAATGCGAATCCATCTTGCCGGCGAACATGCGCTGGAATTCGAGCTGATCCACGCCGCGCGCATAACGCTCGACGTCCTCGGTGATCGCATTGGCGGTGGCCTGGTCGTCTTCCATCTCGACCAGATCCAGCAACTCACTCGCACCGACCAATCCTTCGTTCAACTCGCGGATGCCGTCGACGGTCTTGGCCAGCAACGAGCGCTCCCGACCCAGCGCCTGGGCACGCCCGGAATCGTTCCAGACGTCAGGATTCTCGAGTTCGCGGTTGACTTCTTCCAGACGCTCGACCTTGGCGTCGTAGTCAAAGAAACCCCCGGAGTGAGTGCAGCCGGCCTGTGAGGTCGGCGATGCGGTGGCGGACGGGATTGAGTTCGATCATGGCACGAGTATCAATTGCAAATGACCACGAATTCTAGCAGTTACCGTGCTTCATCCAAATGAGTCGGATCGAATTCAAACGGATTCGCGGTGCACCACGATCAGTTGCACGGCATCGCCACCACGGTAATCGTCCGGCTCCAATCGATAGGCCACGCGCAAGCGTGGTGATGGCGGAGCGCCCTGCCACCCTGCGAACTCGATCGCATTCAACCGCCGACCCGCATGTCCGAGTTCGAGCTTGAGGTGGCGCTCTCCAACGACGCGCCAGGAAAGCACCTCGAATTCCCCATCGAACAACGGCTCCGGATACCCCTGGCCCCAGGGCCCGCCGTCGCGCAGTGCCTCGGCGCTGGCGCGGGAGAATTCCTGCGCCTGCAACTCACCATCGCTGATGATCTCCGCGCGTAGCAAGGCCGGGTCGATCAGCTGTTGCATGACTTCAAGCAATGCCGCCTGGAACCGTGGCAACAAAGCCAATGACAGACTCAATCCGGCCGCCATCGCATGACCGCCGAAACGATCGATCAGGCCGGGATGCGCGCTGTCGATCAAGGCCAGCGCATCACGGATATGCAGGCCCGGGATCGATCGCGCGGAACCGCGCAACTGCGTGCTGCCAGGCTCCGACGGCGCGAACGCCACCGCTGGGCGATGGTGCCGCTCCTTGAGCTTGGAGGCCACCAGGCCGACGACGCCCGGATGCCAGTTCGCGTCGAACAGGCACAGCACATCGGGGACATCGTTCCCGTCGATCGTGAGTCGCGCCAACGCAGCATCGGCATCGTCCGTCATCTGCTGTTGCACGGCGCGTCGCTCGCCATTGATCTGGTTGAGCAACGATGCGATTTCGCGCGCCTGCGCCAGGTCATCGCTGAGCAGGCATTCGATACCCAGCGCCATGTCGTCGAGCCGTCCGGCGGCATTGATCCTTGGCGCGATGCCGAATCCGATATCGGTTGCAGACAATGTGCGCATGTCCCGGCCAGCAACCTCAGCCAACGCTTGCAGGCCAGGACACCCCTGCCCTGCGCGCAACCTTCGCAATCCTGCGGCCACTAGTGCGCGGTTGTTGACATCCAGCGGGACGAGATCAGCGACGGTTCCCACTGCGACGAGATCCAGAAGTGTCGACAGATCGGGCAGACCGTCCGCGAAATGGCCGGCGTCCTGCATTTTTCGGCGTAGTGCAAGCAACACGTAGAAAACCACGCCAACGCCGGCAAGCATCTTGCTCGGGAAAAGGTCACCCCGAAGATTCGGGTTGACGATGGCATCGGCGGGTGGAAGTGTCGGACCTTGCAAGTGATGGTCGGTGACCAGCACCTGCCATCCGCGCGCTTTGGCTGCTGCAATGCCTGCGTGGCAGGCGATGCCATGGTCGACCGTGACCAGCAGTTCCGGTTGCAATACGGCCAGGTCATCAACCAGTCCCGTCGATAACCCGTATCCATGCACCATGCGGTTGGGCACGGCATAGGACACGTGTCGCGCCCCCAGCATGCGTAAACCACGCACGCCGACCGCGCAAGCAGTGGCGCCATCGCAATCGAAATCACCGACGACCACGATGTGCCTGCCGCCAGCGATGGCAGCCATCAGCAATTCCGTCGCTTCACTGATCCCGCCGAGTGAATCGGGAGGCAGCAGGTGCGCAAGCCGCGGTTGGGCCTGGTCGATAGTGCATGCGCCACGCATCGCATGGATGCGCTGCAGCAGCAATGGAACGTGCGCAGGCCACTCACCGAAGTTGGAACAAGCGCGACGCCGGATGGTCTTGGCTCCGCTCAACTGGGCTCCGAATCCTGCATCAGGATGGTTGGATTGCGAAGACTTGCAAGCGGTTTGCGAAAGAAACGCCAGCTGTGCTGGCGCGCCAATCGATAGCCGCTGCCGTCTGAAAAGTCGAGTTGAACCTGCTGCACGACGCGGCGGCGAAGTGCGACAGTCGCCGGCAGCAGCCAGTCCTGCATGAGCATTTCCAGGTCGCGCACGGCTCGCAGATCGACCAGGGTGTCGCACTGCGGCGCAACCCATGCCGCAGGCAGCACCGTCACTTTTGTCGAAGATGCCATCGCCAGGGCACGCAGCAGGCTGTCGCTGGTTTCCACGGCATGGACCTTGGCACTGACATGCTCGGGTAGCACGCCGCCACCCCAGAACCACAACGAATTCAGCGGTGGTTTTCCAGCTGCCTTGCGGCGCGCACTCCACGGATGATTGTGCAGGACCACCTGTACTTCGCTGAGGAGCGTACTCCAGCGCCTAGTGTCATCCTGCCGGGGCAGGTAATCGAACAGTTCGGCGCCGAGCGCATCGGTAGGCTCTGCAAATTCGGGTAGTGTGGTGTCATGTGGAAGACGGACATACCAACGCGATGGCACTGGTGCATCGATCAGAAAACCCGCATCCCCAAACAATTCTTGCACTGCTGGCAACACAGCGTCGACATCTGCCTGCGTCAGCTGCAGTGCTTCACCACACGCAAAAAGACGTGCGCCATTGATATCGGGGCGAATCCATGCAGGGTCCGCGCGCAACCACGCTGATTGGGCAGCATCACCGACATCGGACTGGCGAGTGAGCGCCGCGACCGGCCAGCCATGCGGTTGCAGATCGAAGTAGCGAAGCAACTGCGAACGCTCGCCGGAGTCTGTCGCTGGAATCACGTCGGACCGCCCCAGCATCACTGCCAACGGTGGCGACAATCTGCCCGCAAGCTGGGCCTGCGGCGGTAGCAGGAATGTGACGCTTGCCATGAGCCTTGAACTCAAGACTCGTAGCGGACGCCGATAATCTCGTACTCGCGTTGGCCTGCAGGCGCATCGATCGTAATGGCGTCACCCTCGTGCTTGCCGATCAGTGCGCGGGCGATTGGTGATGAAATCGCGATCAATCCCTGCTTGATGTCGGCCTCCAGATCGCCAACGACCTGGTATGTGGTCTGTTCGTCGGTTTGCATGTCGACCAGATCGACGGTAGCTCCAAACACGACTTTCGATCCGACATTCAATGTCGCAACATCGATCAGCTGCGCATTCGACAGTTCGGATTCCAGCTGTTTGATGCGCCCCTCGATGAAACTCTGCTGGTCGCGGGCAGCATGGTATTCCGCGTTTTCCTTCAGGTCACCATGTGCACGTGCCTCTGCAATCGCAGCGATCACGGTCGGGCGCTTCACGGATTTCAATTCTTCAAGTTCTGCTCGCAGGCGCTGCGCACCCTTGACTGTCAGTGGCGCTCTCATTTTTTTGCCAGCTCCTTGTGCAGTTCCTGCAGCGACCAGACCGGACCGCTGTCACGGTAGTCCAGCGAATGCAGCAGCGCCTTGGCCCCGGCAATCGTGGTCGAGTACGTGAGGCGTTGTTGCAACGCCTCGCGACGGATCGAGAACGAATCGGCGATTGCCTGTCGGCCTTCGGTGGTATTGACGATGTAGGCAATCTCGCCATTCTTGATCAGGTCGACCACATGTGGCCGGCCCTCGATCACCTTGTTGATCTGTTCGCACGCCAGCCCCTGCCCCCGCAGGAAATCAGCAGTACCTCGCGTCGCCACCAGCGTATAGCCACGGCGGACGAGGTCATGCGCCACCGGAACCACCCGCACCTTGTCCGGATCGCGCACCGAGATGAAGGCCTTGCCCATGCCGGGCGCCTTGATGCTGGCGGCTTCCTCGGCGCGCGCGAATGCTGCGCCAAAACTGCGACCAACGCCCATCACTTCCCCGGTAGAGCGCATCTCCGGGCCGAGGATCGGATCGACGCCCTGGAACTTCGCGAACGGGAAGATCGCTTCCTTGACCGAGAAATAGTCGGGAATGATTTCCTCGGTCATGCCCTGCTCGACCAACGTCATGCCGGCCATGCAACGCGCGGCGATTTTCGCCAGCGGGCGACCAGTCGCCTTTGAGACGAACGGCACCGTGCGTGAAGCGCGCGGGTTCACTTCCAGCAGGAAGATCTTGTCGTCGCCATTGTCGTCGGGCTGTACTGCGAATTGCGTGTTCATCAGGCCGATGACATTCAACGCCTTGGCCAGTGCGATCACCTGCACACGCAATTCGGCTTGCGTCTTTGGCGACAGCGAATACGGCGGCAGCGAGCACGACGAATCACCCGAATGAACCCCGGCTTCCTCGATGTGCTCCATGACACCGCCGATCAGCACGTTGCCCGACTTGTCGGCAATGAGGTCGATGTCGACTTCCACAGCGTTGTCGAGGAACCGATCAAGCAGCACTGGCGAATCATTCGATACTTTCACGGCATCGCGCATATAGCGGGACAGGTCGGCATCGGAATGCACGACTTCCATCGCACGACCACCAAGGACGTAACTTGGTCGCACCACCAGGGGATAGCCGATCTGGCGAGCCAGCGCGACGGCCTCCTCGGCACTGCGTGCGGTGCGGTTTGCCGGTTGTGCAAGACCGAGTGTCTGCACCAATTGCTGGAAACGCTCGCGGTCTTCGGCAAGGTCGATCGATTCGGGCGAGGTACCGATGATCGGCACGCCGTTGGCTTCCAGCGCGAGCGCAAGTTTCAGCGGCGTCTGCCCCCCGTATTGGACGATGACGCCCTTGGGCTGCTCGATCTCGACGATTTCAAGCACGTCTTCCAGCGTCAGCGGCTCGAAGTACAGACGGTCGGAGGTGTCGTAGTCGGTCGACACGGTTTCGGGGTTGCAGTTGACCATGATCGTTTCATAGCCATCCTCGCGTAGCGCGAGCGCGGCGTGAACGCAGCAGTAGTCGAACTCGATGCCCTGGCCAATGCGGTTCGGGCCACCGCCGAGCACCATGATCTTGTCGCGACTGGTCGGCTGGGCCTCGCATTCGTCCTCGTAGGTCGAATACAGGTACGCGGTCGTCGTTGCGAATTCAGCAGCACACGAATCAACGCGTTTGTAGACAGGGCGCACGCCGAATGCCTTGCGCAGTGCGCGCAGCGCGGATTCACTCGTGCCCGTCAGTTGCGCCAGCCGTGCATCGGAGAAACCCTTGCGCTTCAAACGGCGGAGTCGACGCGCATCCAGCGCATCAAGACCGGCCGCTGCGACCTCGGCTTCAATCGTGACCAGTTCTTCGATCTGGTCGAGGAACCACGGATCGACGAATGAAAGTGCATGCACCGCCTCGACGCTCATGCCGGCGCGGAACGCGTCACCGAGGAAGAACACGCGCTCGGGACCCGCTTCCTTGACTTCACGGCGCAATGCCGCGAGGTCATTTTCATCGGCCAGGTCGAGGCCGGTCGGGTCAAGCCCGACCTTGCCGATCTCCAGGCTACGCAGCGCCTTCTGCAACGACTCCTGGAACGTGCGCCCGATCGCCATGACTTCGCCGACCGACTTCATCTGCGTGGTCAGTCGCGCATCGGCGGCAGGAAACTTCTCGAAGGCGAATCGCGGAATCTTGGTGACGACGTAATCGATGCTTGGCTCGAACGATGCAGGCGTCAGGCCACCTGTGATTTCATTCTTCAACTCATCCAGCGTGTAACCGACAGCGAGCTTGGCGGCCACCTTCGCGATTGGAAACCCGGTCGCCTTGGATGCCAGTGCCGACGAGCGGGACACCCGCGGATTCATCTCGATCACGACGACGCGCCCGGTCTGCGCATTGATGCCGAACTGCACGTTGCTGCCACCAGTGTCGACGCCGATCTTGCGCAGCACCGCGATCGAGGCGTCGCGCAGGCGCTGGTATTCCTTGTCGGTGAGGGTCTGCGCAGGGGCCACCGTGATCGAGTCGCCGGTGTGTACGCCCATCGGATCCAGGTTCTCGATCGAGCAGACGATGATGCAGTTGTCCGCGGTGTCGCGGACGACTTCCATCTCGAATTCCTTCCAGCCCAGCACGGATTCCTCGACCAGCACTTCGCCGGTCGGTGACAGTTCGAGCCCGCGGGTGACGATGTCCAGAAGCTCCTCGCGGTTGTAGGCGATGCCGCCACCGCTACCGCCCAGGGTGAAGCTTGGACGGATGATGGTCGGATAGCCGACCGTGGCCTGGATCTGCAGCGCCTGCTCAAGCGAGCGCGCCACTGCCGCCTTTGGGCAATCAAGACCGATCTCGGCCATCGCCACGCGGAAGAGTTCGCGATCCTCGGCCATGCGGATCGCTTCGCGCGATGCACCGATCAACTCCACGCCGTACTGTTCGAGCACGCCGTGGTCGGCAAGATCCAGCGCGCAATTCAGGGCAGTCTGGCCCCCCATCGTCGGCAACAGCGCGTCAGGTTTCTCCTTCGCGATGATCTTTTCGACCGTCTTCCAGTTGATGGGCTCGATGTAGACCGCGTCGGCCATGTCCGGGTCGGTCATGATCGTGGCGGGATTGCTGTTGACCAGCACCACGCGATAGCCCTCCTCGCGCAATGCCTTGCAGGCCTGCGCGCCGGAGTAATCGAATTCACACGCCTGGCCGATGACAATCGGACCCGCGCCGATGATCAGGACGGTCTTGATGTCGGTGCGCTTTGGCATGTCAGCGTGCCTCCATCGATGCGGTGGCCATGCTTTCGATGAATCGATCAAACAGATAACTCACGTCGCGCGGCCCCGGGCTCGCTTCCGGATGGCCCTGGAACGAGAACGCGGGCGCGTCGGTCAATGCAATGCCCTGGTTGCTGCCGTCAAACAATGAGCGATGGGTGGTGCGCACGTTGGCTGGCAGCGTGGCCTCATCGACCGCGAAGCCGTGGTTCTGCGAAGTGATCAGCACGCGTCCCGTGTCCAGGTCGATCACGGGATGATTGGCACCGTGGTGACCGAACTTCATCTTCAACGTCTTCGCCCCGATCGCAAGCCCCAGCAACTGGTGGCCCAGGCAGATGCCGTAAGTCGGGATTTTCTTCGCGATGAATTCCTGGATCGCGGTGATGGCGTAGTCACAGGGTTCCGGATCGCCGGGTCCGTTCGAGAGGAAGATGCCATCGGGCTTCATCGCCAGCGCGTCAGCTGCCGAGGTTTGTGCGGGGACGACGGTCACATCGCAGCCGCGCTCGGCCAGCATCCGCAGGATGTTGGTCTTGGTGCCAAAGTCATAGGCGACCACACGATATTTCGATGGCGCGTGCGCAAAGCTGTTGCTGTCCAGGTCGAGTTGGCCTTCGCGCCATGGGTACGCTGCGCGCGTGCTGACGTCCTTCGCCAGGTCCATGCCTTTGAGGCCTGGAAATTTTCGGGCCGCTTCGATGGCAACGTCGACATCGATGTCATCGCCCGCCATCAATGCGCCACTCTGCGCGCCACGATCGCGCAGCAGGCGTGTCAGCTTGCGCGTGTCAATTCCGCTGATCGCCACCACTCCGCGTTGCTGCAGCCATTGTGGAAGGCCGATCTGGCTGCGCCAACTGGAAGGTCGGCGCGGCACGTCGCGCACGATCAGGCCCGCGGCCCAGGCGCGCGGAGATTCGTCATCGGCATCATTGCAGCCGGTGTTGCCGATGTGGGGATAGGTGAGCGTCACGATCTGCCGCGCATACGAGGGATCGGTGAGGATCTCCTGGTAGCCGGTCATCGCGGTGTTGAACACCACCTCGCCGACGCTCAGGCCGGGCGCCCCGACGGAATCGCCCTCGAATACGGTGCCGTCTTCGAGTGCAAGGATTGCGGGTTGGGTCACGGTCGTCGCCTTGGCTTGGGTGATCCCTCCCGGCAGCACCCGCTTGCGCGCGGGTTGCAGCGAAGCCCGGACGCGGTGGGGACCGGGTCCGTGCTGGCGGGAAGGTGCCAGATTGGGGAATCAGGGCGAGCGGGAATTCTACCGGCGACGAGCCCCAGATGCCAGCAGGATGCCGCCAGCGGGATGCACAGCAGCAGGCTGTCAGCCGATGAGATCGGCCAATCGATAGACACCGGGCGAGCGACCGACCAGACGCACCGCCGCATGCAGCGCACCGCGGGCGAAAATATCGCGGTTGCTGGCGCGATGGATCAACTCGATGCGCTCGCCTGCCGTTGTGAACTGGACCGTGTGCTCGCCGATGACGTCTCCAGCGCGCAACGACGCGTAGCGCGGCGTGGCTCCGACCTGTTCGACGGCAAGGCCCAGCGACAGCGCCGTGCCGGACGGGGCATCCAGCTTGTTTTTGTGATGGACCTCGACGATGTCGCAATCCCAACCCGGCAGTGCCAGCGCTGCGCTTTCAGCCAGGGCGGTCAGTACAGCTACACCGAGGCTGAAATTGGACGACCACAACGTCGCGATGCGGGTCGATGCGTCGGCGAGCGCGGATTTCTGCGTGTCGTCCAAGCCCGTGGTGCCGCAGACCAGTGGCACCCCGCGATCAACACACAGCGCCAGGATGTTTGCGAACGCCGTCGGCATGCTGAAATCGATGGCAACGTCGAACGCTGGCACGTTTTCCAGCTCGCTGGCGCTGAATTGCGGGATGCCGTCGACAACGCGCTGGCCGACAGCCTGTGACACCGCAGCCACGATACGGATGGAGTCGTCTTCGGCCGCCAGCCGCAACAACGCCTGTCCCATGCGTCCGGATGCGCCATGGATCAATACCGTGATCGGCTCTCTGTCGGCAGGTAAATCGCCTGTGTTCATCCACGCAGGCTAACGGGTAAATGCCGCCCTCAACAAGTCGAGCAATATCCCGGCGGCGCTTGACCAAGCAAGACGCGGCCAAATCGCTTACGACACCATGCGATCCCAGAATCCCTTGACGCCATCGATGAAGGTGCTTGAGCGCGGTGAATGCTTGCGCGCGCTGTCCGCACCGACGAAAGTCGCCTCGAACTGCTCCAGCAAGGCGCGTTGTTCGGCAGTGAGGTTGACCGGGGTTTCGACCACCACCTTGCAGTAGAGGTCGCCAGGCTTGCGACTACGCACCGACTTGACGCCCTTGTCACGCAGGCGGAACACCTTGCCGGTCTGGGTTTCGGCGGGAATCCGGATTTCCGTTTCGCCTGCCAGCGTCGGCACACGCGCGGTGTCGCCAAGCGCGGCCTGCGAGATGCGGATCGGGACATCGCAATGCAGGTCATCGCCATCGCGCTCGAAGATGGCATGCGCGCGCACCCGGACTTCAACATACAGATCACCCGGTGGCGTTCCCGCCGGGCCTGCTTCGCCCTCGCCCGCCAGCCGGATCCGGTCGCCGTTGTCGACGCCCGATGGAATTTTCACCGAGAGGATCTTTTCCTCTTCAACACGCCCTGCGCCATGGCAGACCTTGCATGGATTGGCGATGGTCTGGCCGCGACCCCCGCAATGCGGACACGGCTGCTGCATGGTGAAAATACCGCGCTGCATGCGAACCTGCCCACGCCCGTGGCAGGTGGCACAAGTGTCAACCTTGCCATCCTCCGATCCCGTCGAGGAGCATGGCGCGCATGGCGCCAGGGTCGGGATCTCGATGCGCTTTTCGACACCCGCGACAGCGTCTTCCAGATCGAGTTCCATCACGTAACCGATGTCGGCTCCACGGCGCGCGCCGCGTCCAGGAGCGCCGCCACCGAAAATATTGCCGAAGATATCTCCGAAGATATCCCCCACATCACCGAAGCCTGCGCCCGGCCCCGAGTTGCCGCCCATGCCATGTTCGAACGCAGTGTGTCCGTGCTGGTCGTACATGCGTCGCTTGGAGGCATCGGAGAGGACTTCGTAGGCCTCCTTGCATTCCTTGAACGCCGCCAGCGCTTCGGCATCGTCCGGGTTGCGGTCCGGATGATGCTTCATGGCACTGCGGCGATAGGCCTTCTTCAATTCGTCGTCGGACGCATTGCGGGCCACACCCAGGGTTTCGTAGTAGTCCCGCTTGCTCATGCTTGGCTTCTCATTTTTCCAGCGCCTGGATCATTGTGTCGCTCCCCCACAGCAACGGGCGCCCTTGAAGGACGCCCGTCTTGCCTCACCGCATCAACAACTCCTTCAAAAGGTCAGGCTTGTTTGCCGTCGTCGTTGACCTCGGTGAACTCCGCATCCACAACATCCTCGTTGCGAGGCGCACCCTGGGCGCCGGCTGATTCCGACTCCGGCTGCTGTGCCGCCGATGCCGCCGCGAACAGCGCCTGGCTTGCCTCTTCCAGGCCCTTCGACTTGGCCTCGATCTGGCCCTTGTCGTCGCCCTTCATCGCAGTTTCGAGTTCGGCGATCGCGCCTTCCGCGCGTCCAATCAATTCGCCGCCGACCTTGTCGCCACTGTCCTTGATGGCACTGCGGGTCGTATGGATCAGTGCATCGGCATGGTTGCGTGCCTGAACAAGCTCGTGGAACTTCTTGTCCTCCTCGCGATGCGATTCGGCGTCCTGCACCATGCGCTGGATCTCGTCGTCCGACAGGCCCGAGCCGGCCTTGATCTCGACTTTCTGTTCCTTGCCGGTCTTCTTGTCCTTGGCCGACACATGCAGGATGCCGTTGGCGTCGATGTCGAAGGCAACCTCGACCTGCGGCATTCCGCGCGGTGCGGGCTCGATCCCGGTCAGGTCGAACTTCGCCAGCGACTTGTTATAGCGGGCCTGCTCGCGCTCGCCCTGCAGCACATGCACGGTGACCGCGCTCTGGTTGTCGTCGGCAGTGGAGAACGTCTGCGCGGCCTTGGTCGGGACGGTGGTGTTCTTCTCGATGATCTTGGTGAACACGCCACCCAGCGTCTCGATGCCGAGCGACAACGGCGTCACGTCGAGCAACAGCACGTCCTTGACGTCGCCCTGCAGCACGCCACCCTGGATCGCAGCGCCCACGGCAACGGCTTCATCCGGATTGACGTCCTTGCGTGGCTCCTTGCCGAAGAATTCGGCGACGGCCTGCTGTACCTTGGGCATGCGCGTCTGGCCACCGACGAGGATGACTTCGCCAATGTCCCCGGGGCTGACGCCGGCATCCTTCATCGCGATGCGGCAGGGCTCGATCGTCTTCTTGATCAGGTCGTCGACCAGCGCCTCCAGCTTTGCGCGCGTCAGCTTGATGTTCAGGTGCTTCGGGCCGGAAGCATCAGCGGTGACGTACGGCAGGTTGACCTCGGTCTGTTGCGCCGACGACAGCTCGATCTTGGCGCGCTCGGCGGCATCCTTCAGGCGCTGCAACGCGAGGTGGTCCTTGCGCAGGTCGATGCCGGACTCTTTCTGGAATTCCTCGACGAGGAAATCGATGACGCGCTTGTCGAAGTCTTCGCCACCCAGGAACGTATCGCCATTGGTCGCGAGTACTTCGACCTGCATGTCGCTGTCGACCGATGCGATCTCGATGATGGACACGTCGAACGTGCCGCCACCCAGGTCGTAGACCGCGATCTTGCGGTCGCCGCCCTTCTTGTCCATGCCGTAGGCCAACGCCGCGGCAGTGGGCTCGTTGATGATGCGCGTCACGTCCAGGCCCGCGATCTTGCCGGCATCCTTGGTGGCCTGGCGCTGCGAATCGTTGAAGTACGCCGGCACGGTGATGACGGCTTCCGTGACGGTTTCGCCGAGATAGGCCTCGGCGGTCTTCTTCATTTTTTCCAGGATGCGCGCGGAGACTTCCTGCGGCGACAGTTTCTTGCCATCGCTGGTTGCGACCCACGCGTCGCCATTGTCGTGATCGGTGATCGCGTATGGCACCAGGTCGAGATCCTTCTTGACTTCGGCATCGCCGAACTTGCGCCCGATCAATCGCTTGACGGCGTAGAAGGTGTTCTTCGGGTTGGTGACCGCCTGACGCTTGGCCGACGCTCCGACCAGGACTTCGCCATCCTTGGAGTAAGCCACGACCGAGGGAGTGGTGCGGTCGCCCTCGGAATTTTCGATCACGCGCGGCTTGCCGCCTTCCATGATCGCAACGCACGAATTGGTCGTGCCCAGGTCGATACCGATGATCTTGGCCATGGTGTTGTGTCCTCTGGAATGTCTGAAATGGTTGGCGACGGATCGCCGATACCCGTTATCTGGGGCTCAAGCCTTCCCCTTCAAGGGAGGACAAGCATTCAGTCTTGCCTGGCGACCACGACGAGCGCCGGTCGCAGCAGGCGTTCGTTCAGCAGGTAACCTTTCTGGAACAGCTGGGCGACCGCGCCCGGCGGAACGCCTTCAGCGTCGACCATGCTCATCGCCTGGTGACGCTCGGGATCGAAGCTGTCGCCCGATGCTGGCGCGACTTCGACCAGACCATTGTTCTCGGCGATCCGATGGAGCTGGCGGAGGGTAAGTTCCATCCCCTCGCGCAACGGATCCGCCTGCGGTGCGATCAGCAGGCCCGCCTCCAGGCTGTCGAACAGCGGCAGCAGCTCGCTCAGCAGACGCTCGTTGGCGAACTTGCGTGCCATGTCGATATCACGCGCCAGGCGCTTGCGCTGGTTGTCCAGATCCGCCTGCTCGCGCAGGGATTCGGCGCGCAGTTGCTCCAGTTCGCCCTTTAGGGCTTCGATCTGATCGAAGGGGGAAGTCTCCTCGCCTTCGGGCGCGAAGGCCGGTTGGGCCAAGTCGGCGTCCTGCGTTGGTTCAATGGTCATGCTGCCAAGATCCGTCATGGGGCGCGCGCGTTACGCACCTGAATGACCGTTATAAGGTCGGTCGCGAGCGTTTCAAGGCAGACGACCGCGCCTTCTGGATACCCCCGACGATCCCTGGCCCTGCAGCCGCATCAAGGTGCGTCGAGGGCGGCCCCCAGGATGTCGGCAGCTGCCTGCACGACCGGAATCACCCGCTCATAGGCCATCCGCGTCGGTCCGATCACTCCCAGCACGCCCAGTACCTGGCCGCCGGCAGCGCCCCCCGACCGATATGGCGCGGTGATGAGCGACATGCCTTCCAAGGGAGCAATGCCGGTTTCCTCACCGATGAAAATCCGCATGCCCGGGGCACGCAGGGTGCGTTCAAGGAGCTGCAGGATCTCGCGCTTGCGCGCAAATGCCTCGAACAACTCGCGCAGCCGGTCCAGGTCGGACAGGTCCTGCACGCCCATCAGCCGGGTCTGCCCGGCCAGCAGCATGCCCTCGCTATGGGCGCTTTCACCGACGCCCGCCATCGCCTGCTCGGCCAGTTCGACGGTATGGGCGAGCAGCGTTTCCATTTCGCTTCGCGCCGCCTTGAGTTCTCGCACCAGTGCGCTGCGGATGTCGCTCAATGGACATCCGGCGAAATTGTGGTTGAGGTAATTGGCGACGCGCTCCAGTTCGCCGGCGTCATAGGCTCGCCGGGTCTGGATGATGCGGTTCTGCACGTCATTGTCGGCGAACACCAGGATCGCCAGCACCCGCTGGGCGTCCAGCGGCACGAAATCGATATGGCGGAACGCGAACTGCTCGCGCCGTGGCACGCTCACCACGCCGACGAAATGGCTCATCGCCGACAGCAACTCCGACGCATTGCCCAGCAGCGACTGGGTACCCGATCCCGCGGGCAATTCATGCCGCAGCCTTACGAGTTCGGCCTCGGGCAGCGGGCGCAATTGCAGCAGGGAATCGACGAACACCCGGTAGCCCTGTGGGGTGGGGACTCGTCCGGCCGAGGTGTGGGGCGAGCTGAGCAACCCTGCCTCTTCGAGGTCGGCCAGGATATTGCGGATGGTCGCGGGACTGACGTCCAGCCCTGCGTGACGCGCCAGCGTCTGGGAACCCACCGGCTCTCCGTCGTGGATGTGGCGCCCGATCAGCGTGCGCAACAGTTGTCGCGCACGCGGGTCCAGCGGCTTGTCGTCAATGAAGGCGCGGCTCATGGATTGGATATAAGCCCGACCGCGCGTTGGCGCAAGCGCCGCTGCGCCATGCGAGCCAATCTCTTACGCTATTGCGATGATTACCCATCTGGCCATCAAGGATTTCGCCGTCGTCGCAGCGGCGGAACTGGAATTCGGCGCCGGCCTGACCGTGATTTCCGGGGAAACCGGCGCCGGCAAGTCGTTGCTGGTCGATGCGCTGGGTTTCCTGTCCGGCCAGCGTGCCGACAGCGGCATGGTGCGGCATGGCGCGGATCGCGCGGAGCTGGTCGCGATGTTCGACCTGCGCGATGCGCCTGCTGCACTGTCTTGGCTGCGCGGGGAGGAATTCGACAACGGCCTCTCCGACGAGCAGGAATGCCAGTTGCGCCGCAATCTCCGGGCCGATGGCGGCTCGCGCGCATGGATCAATGGACGACCAGCGACCGTCGCCCAACTGGGCGCACTGGCCGAACTCCTGGTCGAAATCCATGGCCAGCATGAACACCAGGCGCTGCTGTCCCGGAGAAGCCAGCTTGCACTGCTGGACGCATTCGGCGGGCACGTGGCGGAGCTTGATGCCGTCCACGCCGCCGCAGCCGCGTGGGCCTTGCTGCTACGCGAACGCGATCTGCTCTCAGGGCAAGGCGACGTGTCCGAACGCATCGGCTGGCTCGAACACCAGCTGGGCGAATTGCAACGCGAGCCACTGGAACCCGAATCGATTGCTGAACTCGTTGCCGCGCATCGGCGCCAGGCGCATTCGGCGGCGTTGATTACCGCCTGCGACAACACGCTGGCAAAGCTCGGCGGCGATGACGGCCAGTCGCTGTCGCGGCAACTGCAATCCGTGCGCGCCGAGCTTGTGCGCCAGCTTGAACATGAGCCCCGGCTTGGCGAGGTCGACGCAATGCTCGACTCGGCGGCGATCCAGCTAGACGAGGCATTGGTGCTTCTGGAGCAGGTCCGGTCCGATCTGGATGCCGATCCCACCGCGTTCGACGCCCTTGATCGGCGCCTCGCACGGCTGCACGATCTGGCGCGCAAACATCGCGTCCTGCCGGAAACGCTCGCTGAACGGCGCGATGCATTCGTGGCAGAACTGGATGCACTGCGTGGCGCCGGGGAGCGGGTGCGCGTGCTCGACGGCGAGATCGAAGCGGCAACATCCACATGGCGCGCTGCAGCCGATGCGCTTGGGACGTGCAGGCACGCCGCTGGCATCAAGCTATCGCGATCGACCACCGCATTGATCACCGAACTGGGCATGGGTGGCGGCCACTTCGAGGTGTCGCTCGAGCGCAATGATGGCTTGCGTCCGGATCCGCAGGGCGCAGAACGGGCGGAATTCCTGGTCGCTGCCAACCTTGGCCAACCTGCCAGGCCGCTGCGTAAAGTCGCATCCGGCGGGGAACTGTCGCGGATTTCGCTGGCGATCGAAGTTGCTGCGCTGGGCCTGGATTCGGTGCCGACGATGGTGTTCGATGAAGTCGATTCCGGCATCGGAGGCGCGGTCGCCGACATCGTTGGACAGAAATTACGCGCGCTCGGAAGCACCCGGCAAGTGTTGTGCGTGACCCATCTCCCGCAGGTCGCAGCGCAGGGTCACGCGCATTATCGCGTCAGCAAGGCCGAGCGATCAGGCATGACCCAGAGCGCGGTGCAACTTCTGGATCAAACGCACCGCGAGGAAGAACTGGCGCGCATGCTGGGGGGCGTGGAAGTGGGCAAGGAAGCGCATGCCGCGGCTAAAAGCTTGCTTGGGAACGTCGCCTGATCTGCTTTCGTAGGTTGTGTAGTGCAATAGGCGACCTCATCACGTCGATCGCTCAACCTTCTTCGACTTCGCTTGCGTCGTCCGCTACGCTCATTACCGCCGCAGTCCACCAACGAGTCCGGCTCACACCATGACCACAACGACAAACTTGTCCGTCGCGCTGATCCAGGAGCGCAACCAAGGCGACGCCGAGGTCAATCTTGCCGTCATCGAACAGCGCGTTGCCGAATCCGCGCGACGCGGAGCCAAACTGATCCTGTTGCAGGAGCTGCACAACGGCGCGTATTTCTGCCAGCACCAGTCGGTCAGTGAATTCGACCTGGCTGAGCCTATCCCCGGCCCAAGCACCGAACGCCTGGGCAAGCTGGCGAAAACGCATGGCGTGGTCCTTGTCAGCTCTCTGTTCGAACGCCGTGGCGCTGGCCTGTACCACAACACCGCGGTGGTCTTCGAAGCGGACGGATCGATCGCCGGCAAGTACCGCAAGATGCATATCCCCGACGATCCCGGCTTCAACGAAAAGTTCTATTTCACTCCCGGCGACCTGGGTTTCCAGCCCATCGACACCTCGGTCGGGCGGCTCGGCGTGTTGGTGTGCTGGGACCAGTGGTACCCAGAAGCTGCGCGCTTGATGGCGCTGGCCGGCGCCGACCTGCTGCTCTATCCGACCGCGATCGGCTGGGATCCCGCCGACGACCAGGCGGAGAAAGACCGCCAGCGCAATGCCTGGATCCTGAGCCACCGGGGCCACGCCGTCGCCAATGGCCTGCCCGTGCTCAGCTGCAATCGCGTCGGCTTCGAGCCTTCGCCAATTGGAGCTTCCGGAATCGAATTCTGGGGGTCCAGCCACGTGCTCGGGCCGCAAGGTGAGTTCCTGGCCGAGGCTTCCGCCGACTCGCCTGAAATCTTGATGGCTGAAGTGGACCTGCACCGCAGTGAACACGTGCGCCGCATCTGGCCGTTCCTGCGCGATCGCCGGATCGACGCCTATGGCGACCTGCTGAAACGATATCGCGACTGAACCATCGCCGTGCCTCGATGTGCGTGTCCACCCGACCCACTATGCTGCGCGACCGCGTTGGCCATTGCTTCGCGTCAACCACTCCGCATTGCGAAGACTGATGATCGACACTCCTGACATTGCTACCCCCATGGATCCATTCGCAGGCCAGCCGACCGCCATCGTCGAGCGCGATGGCATTCGCTATACGCTGCTGGGCACCGCGCATGTCTCGAAGGCCAGCGTCGATGCCGTACGCGCGGCGATCGCCAGCGGTGGCTTCGACCAGATCGCGGTCGAGCTCGATCCCCAGCGCCTGCAGGCGCTCACCGATCCCGATGCGCTCGCCAAGCTCGACCTGATCAAGGTACTGCGCGAAGGCAAGACCGCGCTGTTCGCGGCCAACCTGGCACTGGCCGGTTACCAGCGGCGGCTGGCAGAAAAACTCGGGATCGAGCCGGGCGCGGAATTGAAAGTGGCCGCCCTTGAAGCCAAGGCAATGGATTTACCGTTGCACCTGATCGATCGCGACGTGGGCCTGACGTTCCGCCGTGCGATGCGCAGGCTTGGATGGTGGGGGCGCGCAAAGATCAGCGCGGGCCTGCTGGCCGGCATGGTCGCCAACGAGGAAGTCGGAGAAGCGGACATCGAAAAACTCAAGGAAGGCGACATGCTCGAGTCGGCCTTTGGCGAGTTCGCAAGCCAGACTCCCGAGTTGTACGACACCATCATCGCCGAGCGCGACCGCTACATGGCAGCGCGATTACGCGAATCAGCGACCCCCGGCCATGTGCTGGTCGTCATCGGCGCCGGCCACCTCCAGGGTCTTTCACGACATCTGCGCGAGGACACCGATGCACCGGAAGCCGTGCGCGAAGAGCTCGAATCCGTCCCGAAGAAATCATCGGTTCCGTGGTTCACCCTGGCCATCACGACGCTCATCGTCGGCAGCTTTGCCTACGGCTTCTGGCATGGAGGCTTCAATCTCGGCGCGTCGCTGATCCTGCAATGGGTGATGTTCACTGGTGGCCTGGGCGCGCTGGGCTGCCTGCTGGCCGGAGGGCATCCGTTGAGCATCATCACCGCCTTTGTCGCCGCACCGCTGAAACCTTTTCACCCCGGCGTTCCTGCTGGCACCTTCAGCGCACTGGTCGAAGCGTGGATCCGCAAGCCCGTTTACGGCGATTTCCTCGACCTGCGGGACGACGTGCAATCGCTGCGCGGCTGGTATCGCAATCGCGTGGCGCGCGTGCTGGTCAATTTCATGCTGACCAACCTCGGGACCGCGATCGGTGTCTGGATCGGCGGGGCGCGGATCCTGAGCAAGGTACTCAGCTGAGTAAACCCCAACCGATCATTCAATGATGATCGGGCCGGTCGGTGTCGTCGTAAGCCCCGCCTCACCCCTGCGCACTCGAGCCCGTGCGATCACGCGCGAGGTGCCATTGCGCAGGTCGTCGAGGATCGCGTAGATCGTCGGCAGGAACAGCAGGCTGACGATCGTCGAGAACGCGAGTCCCCCGGCAATCGCGCGCGCCATCGGATAGTAGGCGGGCACGTTGTTGCCCGACTGGCTGGTCGACAACGCAATCGGAACCATCGCCAGGATCGCCGTGCCCATCGTCATCATGATCGGGCGTAGCCGCTCGCGGCTGCCTTCCACCAGCGCATCGGTCCGCGACATGCCGCGCCTGCGCAAGTTGTTGATGTGCTCGATCATCACGATGCCGTTGTTCACCACCACGCCCATCAACACGAGGATGCCGATGAAGGCCATGATGTTGAACTCCGTACCGGTCAACCAGAACAGCCAGAACACCCCGAACACGGAGAACAACACGCCGCTCATGATCGCTGCGGGGAACAACAATGACTCGAACACCGCCGACATCACGATGTAGATCATCACCAGTGCGATCATCAGGTTGAACATCATCTGCGCGCTGGCTTCCGCATCGTCACCGAACGCACTGCCCTCGAAGGAATAGGTGTACCCGGCCGGGAAGGCGATGGACTTCAGTGTATCTTCCATCGCCTTTTTCGCTTCCGGCATCGTGACTTTATCCGGCAATTTGGCCACGATGCTCAACGCGGTCTGCCGGTTGACGCGCTTGATCTCGCTTGCTGCTGGCACGACCTTGACGTCGACCATGCTCAACAGCGGCACGGTCCGACCATCGGGAGCGCGCACCGTGAACGAAGCCATGTCCTGCACGCCGTAGTGTTCGGCTCCGGCGAATCGCACCCAAACCGGGACTTCGGTTTCGCCGCGACGGAATTCGCGCAGCGGTGCGCCGCGCAACGCAAGACCAACGAAGCGCGACACGTCCTCGGCACTGAATCCGAACGCCGCCGCGCGTTCGCGGTCCACGTGTACGTTCAGTTCGCTATTGCGATCGCCCGCGTCCAGGCGCACGTCACGTAACTTCTTGCTGCGCGACAGGATCGGGATGATGTCGTTGGAGAGATCCTCCAGCGTCTGGGTTGAGTCGCCGATCAGCTGCACCTGTACTTTCTGTCCCGGCCCGCCGTTGTCGCCGTCATCACCCAGCGTGAACGTGGCGCGCGCGGATTTTGGCAGTGCCTTGCTGATCTGGTCACTGAGGGGTTTGGTCACTTTTGCGTCCTTGCTGTCGAAAGTGACCACGGTGCTCGCATCGCCCTGCTCGCTGTAGTACGAGTACACCTGCTTGATATGGAACTGCCTGCGATTGGCCTCCAGGAAATTCTCGACGCGAAGAACCTCATCGGACATCTGTTCCTTGGTGTAGCTGCCCTTCCACTGGTAATCCACGCGCGCCTGTTCGCCGCCTCCGCCGCCGAACATGTTCTTCTTGGTCAATACCATTGGCACGATACTGACGGCGATGATCAACACGATGCCCATCACTGACTTGCCGCGATGTTCCAGCGTCCAGCGCAGCAATTTCGCGTAGCGTCGCTGCAGGCGCGGAATCAAGCCATTCGATGCATTCTTTAGGCCCACTGTTGGCGGTGTTTTCAGGCGCGCGGAAATCATCGGGATGAGGCTGACCGCAACCAGCCACGACGCCAGCAGGGACACCGAAATCGTGATCGCGATCTGCGACAGGTAGATCGCCAGGAAGTTTCGCTCGCCAAAAAGGTTAGGCACGAACACGATGCAGTGGCACAAGGTTCCGGCCGACAACGCGATCGCGACATGCCGTGTCCCCAGGATCGATGCCAGCCGTGGTTGGCCGGGATTCTTTTCACGTTCCTGGTAGATGCTTTCGACCACGACCACGGCGTTGTCCACCAGCATGCCCACCGCCAGCAGCAAACCCATCATCGACAGGATATTGAGCGTGATGCCGGCGAAATACATGAAGCCCAGCGTCATCACGAAACAGATGGGAATCGCCAGCGTCACCATCAGCGTCGACGGCCAATGCCGCAGGAAAAAATACAGCACGGCTATCGACAGCAACAGGCCAATGCCACCGGCTTCGGCCAGGCTCGTCAAAGATGAGGTGACGTTGTCACCCTGGTTGTCGATGATCTTGACCTGGATGCCGCTCATCGCAGGCTCTTTACGGATCGCTTCGACTTCCTTCAGGGCATTACGCGACACATCGACCAGGTTGGCATCGCGCTCCTTGAAGATATCCAACCCGACGGCGGGCCGGCCATCGAGCCTGCGTCCGTAGTCCATGCGTGCGGGCTTCAATCGAACATCGGCGATATCGCCAAGGCGCACACCGGTGCTGCCGATGACCAGGTCGGTCAACTGGGACAAATCGGTCAGCTCACCCACCGGCTGTACGCGCAGGCGGCGACCGCCATCGTCAAGAACTCCGGCCGACAGCGAGAAATTCACCGCTTGCAGAGTCTTGGTCAGGTCATTGAGGCTGATGTTGTGCGCGCTCAACCGGTCGGGCGAGATCGCGATCTCCACTTCATTGGGTGGCGCGCCGGAGACTTCCACCTTCGCCACGCCCGGCAGGCGTTCAATCCTGCGCTTGAACTGTCGATCAATCAGGTCGTAGGCGCCGGTCAGGTTCTGGGTGTCGCTGGCGAGTCGTACGCGCAATACAGGTTGATCACCTGTATCGATTTTCTGCACGGTGTAGCGCTGGAGTTCTGCCGGCAACTGATCGCGGATGGCGTCGATACGCTGGCGGGCATCAGACGCAGCGATGGCGACGTTGCGGCTCCAGTCGGTAAAAAACACCAGGAATTCAGCGCCGTTCGCCCGTGCGGTGCCTTCCGTCCGCTTGATCCCGGACATGGTCGACATTGCCTCCTCCACGGGCCGCAACACGGTGCGCTCGACCTCTTCGGGCGTGGAACCGGTGTAAGGCAGTTGCACGACGATCAAGGGCGGTGTCACTGAAGGAAATGCCTCCAGCGGTAATCGCACTGCTGCAATCAGCCCGATCACGAACAGCGACACGAAAAACATCACCGTGGTGACCGGGCGCTTGATGCTGAACTCGGCAATGCTCATGCCGGATCGGCCTCGTTGATTGGCGCCCGATCGCTGCTGATCCCGGCTTCCACCGCAACATTGTCACGCCGGGTACGGAGCCCGCGCTCGCGGTAGTACTCATCCGGACGCTTGTCCAGAAGGTCGTACACGACCGGGATCACGATCAGCGTCAGCAAGGTAGATACCAGCAGGCCGCCAATCACCGTGATCGCCATTGGCGAACGCACTTCCGCGCCTTCCCCCGTTGCGATTGCAAGCGGAAGGAAACCGAACAACGTGCATAAGGTCGTCATTGCGATCGGCCGCAGGCGGGAACGCGCGCCTTCCACCAGTGCGTCGCGCTTGGCGACGCCTTGTTCGCGCAACTGGTTCACCTTGTCGATCAGGATGATCGCGTTCTTGACCACCAGCCCCACCAGCAGAATCAGGCCAATGAACACGACTGCGGACACTGACGAGCGCGTCAGGAACAGCGCCAGCACCGCGCCAACCAGGGCGAGGGGGATGGTGAATAGAATCACGAACGGATGCAGCAATGATTCGAACTGCGAGGCCATCACCAGATACACGAGGAAGATCGCCAACCCAAAGGCAAACAGCAACGACTTCACCGAGTCGGACAATTCCTCTCCCTGGCCGCCAATATGCATGCCGATGTCGGCACCCAGCGGTTGCGCGGCCACCATGTCGCGCACCTCCTGCACGGCGCCACCGAGATCAATATCGCGCAGGTTCGCCGATACGATCGCCACGCGCACCTGGTCAGCGCGATGGATTTCACTCGGCCCGGAGGTCGACACCACGTCTGCCACAGAGTCCAGGGTCACCGGGCGGCCGTTGCCGGGATTGACGATCAGGTGGCGGATGCTGTCGAGTGATGCGCGATCGGATTGCTGGGCACGCACCAGCACATCGATCTTGCGATCACGGAAGCTGTATCGCGTGGCGACGTCTCCACGGACCTTGCTGACCACCACGTCGGCGATCTGGCGCGTGGTCATGCCAAGCGCGCCGGCACGCTCCTGGTCGAACCGGATCTGGATTTCCGGGAAGCCCTGCTCGACAGTCGATTTGACGTCGGCATAATGGCGGCTCTTACGTAACATCGCGGCCAACTGGCGACCAGCGCGCTCGATGGACGGCATGTCTTCGCCACTGATCTCGATCTCCAATGGCGTGGAGAAGCTGAAAAGCTCCGGACGGCTGAAGTCAACCTGCGCGTTGGGATACGCTTTCATGGTCTGGCGCAGGCTTTCCGTCTCGCGGGCTTCGACCTGCTTGCTGCCGCCATTGGCCATCACCACGCTGAGTTTGCCGATGTTCTCGCCGCTCTCCGTCGGGTTGGCATCCAGCCTGGTGCCGCTACCGCTGACGCCATACAGCACGCGGATACCTTCGTCCTTTGCGTGTTGCTGCTGCATGTCGCGCACCAGCGCATCGGTATCTCGCAGCGGCGTGCCGGGCGGCAACTTCACGGTCATGTCGAAGCGATCCTGCGCCAACTGTGGGATCAGGTCCGCACCAAGCAATGGCACCAGCAGCAGCGTCAGCACAAATGCGGTAGCCGCGGCGCCCAACACCACTGCGCGCCGGTTGAGTGCAGCCGGCAGCAGTCTGAGGTAGCTGCGTTCCGCGCGCCCATAAGGCACCATCGCCAGGTCGCTGGCCGTGCGCATCACTGGCCCGACCACGAATACGAGCCCGCGCCAGAGGCGCACGATCACCCAGCTGATGCCGAAGAATCCCCCACGCGCACCTGCACCGATGCCGTGTTCAACCGCTGCGATCGGTTTCTGCAATCGCGAGGTCGGCTGCCATTTCGGATGTGGTACTTCTTCCGGGAACGCCAGCGGCGGGCGGCCCTTCAGTGAACTCAGCATCGGGATGAGCGTCATCGCCACGACCAGCGAAATCGCGATCGCAAGTGCGACCGTCAATGCCTGGTCGCGGAACAACTGCCCCGCGATGCCCTGCACGAACACCAGCGGCAGGAACACCGCAATCGTGGTCAGCGTGGAGGCCACGACCGCCATGCTCACTTCGCCCGTGCCGACGATGGCGGCATCGAGGATGCCCAGGCCGCGTTCGCGTGCCTTGGCGATCGATTCGAGCACCACGATGGAATCGTCCACGACAAGGCCCGTTGCCAGCGCCAGTCCACCGAGCGACATCACGTTGAGGCTCAAGCCAAAACGGCCCATGAAGAAGAACGTCGCAATGATCGAAACCGGCAGCGACAACCCAACCACGAACGTGCTCCAGCCATCGCGCAGGAACAGGAAGATGATCAGGATCGCGAGCAGCCCGCCGATGACGGCATCGATCTTGACGTCGCGGATCGCATTTCGGATGAACTGCGACTGGTCGTCGATCGTGGTGACTTCCACGTCCGGCGGGATCTGGTCCTTGATTTCGGTCAGCCGTTTCTGGATCGCATCTGCAGTGGCGACCGTGTTGGCATCGCCTTCCTTGTAGACCGCGAGCTCGACCGCTTCATGGCCGTTCAAACGGATGATCGCCTCGCGCTCCTTGTGGCCCTGGCGCACCTGCGCGATGTCCTTCAGGCGGATCGGCATGCCGTTGGCAACCGCGCCCTGCGAAGACGACGAGGCGCTCTGCACCGACGCGGCCGCCGCCATCGCACTGGCGTCGCCAGTGGCCGCCGCGACGCGCGCCATCTGTTCGGCCGCACTCGCTGCTGCACCTCCACCGGCGCCCTGCGTGGTGACCAGCATGTTGCCGATCTCCGCGACGCTGGCGAACTGGTTAACGGTACGCACCAGGTAGCGCTGGGTGCCTTCTTCGAGTCGGCCACCGGACACGTTGATGTTTTCGGACTTCAACCGTGCGACGACGGTCTCGATCGGCAGGTTGAGTTGTGCAAGTTTCTGCTGGTCGATGTCGACCTGGATTTCGTCTTCAAGACCACCACCCACCTTGACCGCAGCCACGCCTGCGACGGGTTCGAGTTTCTTCTTGAGGTCGTCGTCGGCATAGCGCCGCAACGTCGTCAGTGCACGCAGCGACTCGTCAGGATCGGGGTTTGCCTGTTTTGCCGTCAGCGCAAGCCGCAGGATGGGTTGTGTCGAAGGATTGAAGCGCAACAGCACCGGCGGCTTGGCTTCCAGTGGCAGCTGCACGACTTCCATCTTGTCGCGCACCTCCAGGCTCGCCTGGTCCATGTTGGTGCCCCATGCGAACTCCAGCACGACATCGCTTTGTCCGGTGCGCGACACGGATTTGAGCTTGCGCAATCCCTTCACCACGCCGACGGCTTCTTCGACCGGCTGGCTGATCAGGGTTTCGACTTCCGTGGGTGCGGCGCCGGTGTATTCCGTGCGCACGGTCAACGTCGGATAACTCAGGTCCGGCAGCAGGTTGACCTTGAGGCCCAGCAGCGCGATGACACCGAACAGCACAAGCGTGATCGTCATCATCGCCACCGTCACCCGTCGGCGCGTGGCGAATTCGACGACGCTGAAGGACGTCCTGGGGAGTTGGGTCACGTCGGCGTCCTGCGTTTAGTGTTTGGTGTTCGAAGGCGGTGTCACGCTCATGGCTTGTACCTTGGCGGACGCTGCACCGAGCACCTGCACCAGGCTGCCGTCACGCAACGCCGCCTTGCCGGCGATGACAACCTGGTCACCCGACTTCAGCCCATTGCGCACTTCGGCCCATGCGCCATCCAGGTAACCGAGCTTGACCGGTACGCGAACGGCTTTGCCGCTGCGTACGGCGAATACCGCCGGGTCCCCTTCATCATCGAGCAGTGCCGCTCGTGGAATCACCAACGCGTCGGCGCGCTTGTCGTAGTCGATCTGCATGCGTCCGAACATGCCTGGTTGCAGCGTGCCCGAATCCAGCTGGCTACCCTGGAATGCGCAGATCACGCGGAACGTGCCGCTGCCTGAATCCACCACGGGCGACACGCGATCAACAGTGCCGCTGAACGTCTTGCCGGGCAGCGCATCGACCTGCAACGTGACCGGCAAACCCGGCTTGAGGGTTTCGAGTTCGCGTTCGGGCACGTTGAGTGTTGCTTCAAGACGGGAGATATCGACGATGCGGAAGATCGGCGTGTTGATCTGCACGAAGTTGCCTGGCTTGATCGAGCGCTGAGCGATCACGCCGGAGATCGGCGCGGTGACATTGGCGTAGGAGAGTTCGAGATTGGCCAAGCGGTTGGCGGCGCGTGCGTTTTCCAGGTCGTACTTGATCTGGTCGATGTCGTTGGCGCTGATGAGCTTCTGGTCGGCCAGCTGGCGCGATCGCGCGTAGTTGCTTTCCAGCTTGCGCATCTGCGAAGCCGTCTGCGCGGCCTGCAATGCGGCGCGCGCCGAATCCAGGCGCACCAGCACTTGCCCCGCGCCGACGTGCTGGCCTTCTTCGGCCATGACACGCAAGGCAACTCCTGAGGTCTTGGCGACGACCTGCGATTCACCGCGCGCTTCCAGCGGCGCGGTGCCGCTGTAGCTGGCGGCAATGGGCCGATGAGTGACCGGTGCCACTTCCACCGGTACGGCTTCCGGGCCCTTGGCTTCGTCTTTAGCCTGCGCGTCGCCACCACCCCGCTTGCAGCCTCCAAGCACCATGACGACAGCAAGCAGCAGCAGGAACAGGAGGGACGCAGCCGGCACCGGCCTTCGTCCAGCACTAGAAAACAAGGGTGGAACGCGCATCGTGCAGGCCTGCTATTTGGTGTGGTATGAAGGTATATCACCCGCCAGGGAGCGGCAATCCGCCATAGGTCATGGTGCGGAATGTCATGTGCTTGCGGATATTTGCCCAGCAGGCAAAGTCATTTGCGATTGGGTTGCGCGGGTGTCATCGCTATACTGCTGCGCTTGCCATCGCACGCGTGCGCATTGTGCGCTGCGATGTCTACATCCATCCCGTGCATTTTCGCTTCCGACCGCGGACTACCCCATGATCCGACCGTTGTTGCTCGCCTCCTGCCTGACCTTGACCGCCGCCAATGCGCTGGCCCAAGCGCCCACCCCGTCGCCGGCACCTGCACCTGCACCACCGGCAGCCGTCACTACGGCATCTCCCACCTCAGCATCCGTTTCAGATCCCACCCTCATTGGCGACGCGAAGCGCGGGCAGCAGCTCACTTACACCTGCCAGGGTTGCCACGGCGTCACCGGCTACAGGAATGCCTACCCGAACTTTCACGTGCCAAAGATCGGGGGCCAGTCGCCGCAATACCTGATCAACGCATTGACCGAATACCAGCAAGGCAAGCGCAAGCACCCGACGATGCAGGCCCAGGCGCAGAGCTTTTCCGCGCAGGACATCGCAGACATCGCGGCCTTCGTTTCCGGCCTGAAGTGAGCAGGACTCCATGAGCATCCCTATGACGAAGACGTACCTCCGCTTGCGCTTCTTCCCGCTGGCCATCGCCACGCTTGCCGCCGGACTTGCCCTGGCAGGCTGCACGCCTTCCGGAGAAACCCCGGCCGGGCATTCCTCCGCGGACCGTAGCGAAGGACACTCGGCATCTTCTGCAGGCCTGCCACCTGGGCACGCTGTTGACGGACAGAAGCTGGCGACCACCAAGAATGTCGAGACTGGCCAGGCCTGCGTTGACTGCCATGGCGCGGCTGGAAATGCCCCGATCGATCCGACCTACCCCAAGCTCGGCGGCCAATACCACGACTACATCGCGCATTCCCTGCAGATGTATCGCGACGGCGATCGCAGCGGCACCGCGACGACCAACCTGATGGGCAGCCAGGCGAAGAATCTGACCGATCAGCAGATCGCCGATGCGGCTGCGTACTTTGGTTCGCAGACGACGCAGTTGCGTGATCTGCACGGGTTGGAATAGCAAGCCGTCGCGAAATCAATTCGGATTCGGCGACTTCTCCAGGCTCTTCTGATCTTCCTGCAACTCCCGCTTGAACGGGATGTCCGGGGGTGGTCGCGCCTCGGCCTCCTGGTCGTTGAGGTTGGGATCGCTGATGCTGCAGCCACCGCCCAGTTGCAGCAACGAGACCACGCATTTCAGTTTCTTCGTCGTTCCCGGGATCGGAATCGAGACCTGGCGGATGTTCTGGCGCACCCACTGTTCGAGCAGGGTTTCGTTAGGTAGCCAAACCCTGTCGAACCGCGTCGGCGTGTAGCCATTGGGCGGACGCTTCAACCACGTGCCAGCGTGATCGAACTGGTCATGCGACCAGTGATCGCTGCCCGGCGGGAATCCGCCGCCTGCCTGCGCGGTACCCGGCGCCAGGTTCGGGCTTCCATCGGCGTTGAACAAACCGGACTTTCCTGCATTGGCGCCCGGACGATTGCGTGTCGAAACGCCCCAGTCGTCGCCACGCTTCGGGGTTGGAAATGCCCCGGGTTTCGAGGATGTTACCGGACCATGACCTGACGCTATCGCTGCCGCTTGTGTCCCGCTCTGGGGGGCAGGCGTTCCCGATGGCTGCGCGGCAACACCGACCGGGGTCTGCGTGCTGCTCTTGGCGACGGGTGATGCGGAAGTCGATGATGCCGTCGCAGAAGGTGCGGGCATTTGCTGCACAAGCGCAGATGTCGCATTGGGCTGCACGACAACCGGCGAGGCTGGTGGCGATGGCTCAATCGGCGTGGGCCGGACGGCAGGCGCCGGGGTGACAACCGCGATGGGCACTGGCTGCGTCTTGAGCTCGGGCGCCCTGATCGAAGCCGCCGGCAATTCCGGCTGGATGGCACGCACCGGCGGCGGACGTTCGATCAATTGCACATCGCGCGTCGGCACCTGCAATGACGGAACCGTCAGCTGGGCCTGCGGAATTTCCACGCGCGCTGGTGTTGGTGGGGGCAACACGAACGTCGTATCGGGGATGGCTTTCTGCGTCACCTGCAATGGTTGTTCGACGACAGGCACCGCTGATGCCGGCGGTGATGCAGAGGCAGTTGCAGGCGTTGGACGCGAAGCTGCTGCAGGTGGCTGCCCAGGTGCCTGAACGTGCGCAACCGCAGCGGCACGACTGGCGACGGCAGGCGTGGATGGCGGCCCTCCGCCCTGATCTTCTGGTGTCCCCTGGCCGACGTATTCCACCTGGACGACTTCCTCGCCCTGTGGTGATGGGGCTTGGGTGAAACGCACATAGGCCAGCCAGATCAGGATCGCCAGCAAAACGACATGGATGAAGATGGTGATCACGATCGCGATCAGCCGGGTGCGGCGGTCTTCATCCTCGGACGGCTGCCATTGCTGCCGCCACAACGTGGCAAAGGCCTGCCATCGATTGAGTTCGCCGGCGCGGCGCGGTGGCTGGGTCAGCTCGCGCTGCAGGAAGATCGCAATGATGGCGTCGGCGGTCGCACCGGTGACCGCGCCAATGCGTTCGCCCATCATGGCGAACCACCTGGCCCAGCCCTCTGGAAATTCACCGGGCGCAGGTTCCGGCCGCAGGCTTTTGCGTCCGCGCTTGTGCAGCGCCTGGATCAGGTCGGCAGCGGAGAACATCCGTCGCTCGCCGGGCTGCGGATCGCAGCCGATTACGCCGCGTCGCGCGGCATGTAAGGCGCCTGACCGGTGTCGTGATCGGTCGCGTCGCGCACTGCGGTCACACCCACAACCTTGGTCAGCAGGGTCTTCTCGATGCCCTGTTTCAGGGTCACGTCAGCCATTCCGCACCCTTGGCAGCCGCCACCGAAACGCAGCACGACGACTCCGTCGCCGGTGACTTCCTGCACCGCGACGTGCCCGCGATGCTGGGCCAGTTGTGGATTGATTTCCTGCTCAACGATCCAGTTCACGCGTTCGACCAGCGACGCCGAGTCCTGCGGCGCCGTTCCCTTGATCTTCGGCGCGCGGATCTGCAGTTGTCCGCCGGTCGCCTGCTGCGTGTAGTCGATCTCGGCGTTATCGAGATATTTCACGCTGCCGGCGTCGACCCACAACGTGAAACCCTCGCAATCCACCGCCCATTCATCGCCCTGGAGGTCGGCCGGCTCGGCGAACTCCAGCCGGACGTCCGCCGTGGGCGTGCCCGGCTGCATGGCCGTCAGGCGCACGCCCATGCCAGGCAGGTCCTCGCGCTCGATCAATTTATGGAAATGACGCTGCGCGGATTCGGAGATCTGGATCATCCCGCTATTCTAGCGACCCATGCGCCCCGCGCTACGTCGTCCCCTTCCATTGCCGAATTGCATTCAGAGTGTCGATACGAATGCCGCTTCAACGAGTCGATTCGATCTGCCCGCGTCAACCCGCTGCGCCCTCAGGAGACCTGCGACATGAATGACCTCGTCCCGCTCGCCAAAGCCCACTGCATTCCGCGCAAGGGCAACGAACACCGGCTCCCCGAAGCCCGCATTCGCGAACTGCTGCCCGACATCCCGGGTTGGGAACGGATCGAAGGCGGACACGCACTCTCGAAAAGTTTCGCCTTCAAGGACTACTACCGCACCATCGCGTTCGTGAACGCGCTGGCCTTCATGGCCAACCAGGAAGACCACCACCCTGACCTGGGCGTGCATTACGATCGCTGCGTGGTGCGCTATTCAACGCACGACGTCGGCGGATTAAGCGAAAACGACTTCATCTGCGCGGCGAAGGCCGATGCACTGGTTGAATGACCCAACACAACAATCACGCCAGCCGATCCAGCACGTCGATCAGTTCGCCAGCCAGTGGGGCATTCAGTAAATAAGGCGTCTTGCCGCTGTCGAGCGCGAATTCCAGCGTCGAGGCATGCAGGAACATGCGCTTCAGGCCAACTTGCTCGCGCAACCGCTTGTTGACGGCCTCATCGCCATATTTGTCATCCCCCGCAATCGGGTGCCCGATGTGCTGGGCATGCACGCGTATCTGGTGGGTGCGGCCGGTCTCGATGCGTACTTCGCAATAGGACTGCCCACCACGGCGCTCCAGCACCTTGAAGTGGCTGAGCGACGCCTTGCCTTGCGGATTCACCTGTACATGACGCTCGCCACCCTGGCGCAGACCGACATGCAGCGGAGCATCGACCGACATCACCCCGTCTGGCATGCGTCCAGCCAGCAGGGCCAGATAGCGCTTTCGGATTCCGCCCGAACGCCCAGCGTCCTCCCGCATCAAGGCTTGCAATTCGGTCAGCGCCGAGCGCTTGCGGGCGATCAGCAATAGCCCAGAGGTATCGCGGTCGAGGCGGTGGACCAGCTCCAGGGATTCCTTCGGGCGCAACGCGCGGAGGGTCTCGATCGCTCCAAAGGAAATCCCGCTGCCACCATGACTGGCGACGCCGGCCGGCTTGTTGATGGCCAACAGGCGCGCATCCTCGAAGACAATGCTGGCCTGGACAGCGTCCAGCAGCCCCTTGGCCGGTACGCCTTTGTCGGCCGCCTCCTCCAGCCGCACCGGCGGGATGCGGATCAGATCACCCTCCTCCAGCTTGCGCTCGGCCTTGACCCGGCCCCCATTGACCCGCACCTGCCCTGAGCGCAGCAGCTTGTAGATCAGGCTGCGTGGCGCACCCTTGAGGTAGCCCAGCAGGAAGTTGTCGATCCGCTGCCCGTCGCGATCCTCGGCGATCTTGACCGTCCTTGCGTCTTTCCGTTCTGCGGCGACCGGCCGGTCATCATCTGGGGTGCTGGAGTCTGAATGGGTCATCCGAAGGCCTGATCTGTTACACTCGCCGGGCGAGGTAAGGGTTTGATTTCGCAGGGAGTTGTCAGCCGGCCAGAAGCCAGGCTCCCGTGCGGGTTCCGATAGTGCGCGGCCGCCGCCCCAAAAGGGCAAGCTCATGAGAGCGTTGAAGTGGCCATGTTAGCGGCTGTTGGGCAAGCCTGGCGATCGCCCGATGTTTCGACATCGGCGCTGAACATGACCCGTGCGTTGCACCGGCTCCTGAGTAATCGCTCAGGGCGAGTGCGACGCCGGCCCGGTAACACTTAAACGAGACAAGCGCTCCCGCGGCCCGCCGTGGTGTCGAAGCGCTGGAACACTTGAAGCAGTACCGGCGCGCGCAGTTGGCTGTTGCCAGTTGTGGAAGGACGCGATCCCCGCGGCCGTACTACTTGCGGTATCCAGAGGCGAACGCCCCCGGCGTCGTCGCGTGCCTGCTCTAGACGCTGTGTCCAGAGAGAGAAGCGCGTGAGGACGCAACAATGAAACGCATGCTGATCAATGCGACGCAGGCAGAAGAACTGCGCGTCGCGACCGTGGACGGCCAGACCCTTTACGACATCGACATCGAGCAACCGTCGAAAGAACAGAAGAAGTCCAACATCTACAAGGGCCGGATCACCCGGCTTGAGCCTTCACTGGAAGCCGCTTTCGTCGAATATGGCGGCGAGCGCCACGGCTTCCTGCCAATGAAGGAAATTTCGCGCGACTATTTCCAGGCTGGCGTCGACCCCAACAAGGCGACCATCCGGGAACTCCTGCGCGAAGGCCAGGAAGTGGTCGTGCAGATCGACAAGGACGAGCGCGGCACCAAGGGCGCGGCGCTGACCACGTTCATTTCGCTCGCCGGCCGCTACATGGTGCTCATGCCGAATTCGCCGACCGCCGGTGGCGTCTCGCGCCGGATCGAAGGCGATGACCGCGCGGCGCTGAAGGAAGCGATGGATCGCCTCGCCATTCCCGACGACATGGGCGTGATCATCCGCACCGCCGGCGTCGGTCGCGATGCAGAAGAGCTTCAGTGGGATCTGGACTACCTGCTGAGCGTGTGGAAGGCCATTGCCGAGGCCGCGCTGACCAAACCGGCGCCATTCCTCATCTACCAGGAATCACGGTTGATCATCCGTGCCCTGCGTGACTACATGCGGCCCGATATCGGCGAAATCCTGGTCGACACACCCGAGATGTACGAAGAAGCGCATGAATTCGTGCAGCAGGTGATGCCGCACAACCTGCGCAAGCTCAAGCATTACACCGACGACACCCCGCTGTTCAACCGCTTCCAGATCGAATCGCAGATCGAAGGCGCCTACGAGCGTAACGTGCGCCTTCCGTCCGGCGGCGCACTGGTCATCGACCAGACCGAAGCGCTCACCGCGATCGACGTCAACTCGGCGCGCGCCACCAAAGGCGGCGACATCGAGGAAACCGCGTTCAACACGAACCTGGAAGCCGCAGAGGAAGTCGCTCGGCAAATGCGCCTGCGCGACCTCGGCGGGCTGGTCGTGATCGACTTCATCGACATGTCTTCGAGCAAACACCAGCGCGATGTCGAGAACAAGCTGCAGAACGCATTGAAGTTCGATCGCGCACGCGTTCAACTCGGCCGCATTTCGAAGTTTGGCCTGATGGAAATGTCGCGCCAGCGGTTGCGGGCATCGCTCGGCGAATCCAGCCAGCTGATCTGTCCGCGTTGCGAAGGCCATGGCCGCATGCGCAGCATCGAGTCGCTGTCGCTGTCGATCCTGCGCGTTGCCGAAGAACACGCAATGAAGGAAAACACCGGGCAGGTGCTGGTACAGGTCCCGGTTGAGATCGCCAATTACCTGCTCAACGAGAAGCGCCGCGCATTGAGCGAGATCGAACAGCGCCACGGTGCGCCGATCGTCATCGTTGCCGACAACCAGCTGGAGACACCGCATTACGAAGTCACCCGCCTGCGCGAAAACGAAATGGGCGAGGAATCTACACGCCCGAGCTACCAGCGTGGCACGCCTCGCAAACTGGCGACGATCGCGCTGACCAAGGCCAACCTCAACGTCCCCACGATGCCGGCGGTGACCAACGTCAGGCCGTCGCAACCGGCACCGATCCGTGAGGCTCGCGACGACATTCCGATGCCCGTTCGTGCACCGGAGACTGCGCCTGTCACCGTGGCACCGACACATTCGATCGGAATGGTCGATCGCATCCTGCGCTTTTTCCGTGGCACGCAGCCTGCATCCATTGCAGCCCCCGCGGCACCGCGTCCGCAGGACAACCGCGGTCGTGGCGAGCGCCCCGATCGCAACGGAAATGACCGCAACGGAAATGATCGCGGTGGGCAGCGCCGTGATGGGCGCAAGCCGTTGCGTGATGGCCAGCGTCGCGATGAGCCGCGAGGCAATCGTCCACAGCCTGCATCCGCCAAGCTCCAGGACAACAAAACCCAGGACGACCGATCGACCCAGGACAACAAGTCCCAGGACAGCAAAGCGCGCAACGAGGCGGCGCCAAAGCAGCAGAAACAGACGCAGCCAAAGCCAAACACCAAGGGCCAGGAAGACAACCGGCAGCCCGGCCAGCCTCGAACGCCGCGTCCACCCCGCAACGAGCCAGCTGCGGTAGAAAACCATGTACCGGTAGCTTTGGTAGAGGATGCAAAAACGACCAGTCCTGCCCTGACGGCGGCACAAGACATCACCCATCCGAGTGCACCGGATGCCGACCAGCCATTGGGGGCTTCAATTGCCGCCGAACGTGGGGATGGTGAGACAGTCGCCGGGCAGGAATCTGCCACTGACGGTAACAGCCGTCGCCGACGTGGCCGTCGCGGCGGTCGCCGTCGGCGTCGTGGTGGGGCCGATGGCGCGAACGTCGAAGCTGGTGGTGAGCATGACGAGATGTCGACTGGCGATATCATCCCAGCACAGCGATCACAACCCGAGTTCGATTTCGATGACGACGAGCCGGCGGCTATCAGTCCGGCTGTCGCCAGGAATCCTGTGACACTTGCACCTGTTAGCGATGGCGTCATGGAAGGGACTGCCGGATCGACTGCAATTCCTGTCGCGGCCGACCATTCGGTGAGCGCTGCAGCAGCATCTGGGGGCATTCCCTCCTACGCACCTGCTCCGAAGGCGCCAGCTGCCATCGAAATGCCGTTGGTCGCCGACACCCTTTCGCGACTTCCGCCGCGTGACGATATGAACGCGCCACGGATTGAGTCGTCAGAACCTGTAAGCACACCCGTTGCCCTGGAGCCCTCAATCCTGGCTGCCAACGGAACAAGTGCAGTCGGTGTGGCTGACCTCAGCCTCGGGCAAGACACCACCATGGCTCCAGGATTGTTCGATGGCGTGGCGATCAGTGCCTCGCCAGCAGAGCCCGCATCCGCCGCCGCCGATGCGATTGCGCAGCACGTCGACGAGCGCCTGACGGCGCAGGAAGAAAGCGAACCCAACGCTTGATCGCAGCGAAAGCTTTCGACTTCCGGACAGGCTGAAGCTGTCCGGAAGTTGTCTGGATCGATCGACTCGCGATGCCTACAAGGCGTGTGCCGGATTTGCAATCCCGTATTGACCCGCCAACCGGGCCAAGGCGATGTTGTCGTTGATGCTGAGCTTTTCGAACAGGCGCGTCTTGTGCGTGTTGACCGTCTTGGCGCTCAGGCTCAGGCGCCGGGCAATATCTTCCTGCCGAAAGCCCTGTGTCAGGAGCATCGCGACCTCCAGCTCGCGGGGAGAGAGCGTGTCGAACGGCGATCCCTCGCCGTCAATGCCGTACAACGCAAGATTCTGTGCGACGCTATTGGCCAGGAAACGCTTGCCACGCGAAACCTCACGCACCGCGCGCAACAATTCGCTGGCATCGCCACCTTTGCCGACGTACCCCGACGCCCCGATTTCCAGGAGTCGCTTGGGCATCGGGCCGTCTTCCATCACCGAGACCACGATGACGCGAGTGCCGTGATCGCCCTTGAGGATGCGTTCTGTCAATTCCAGGCCACTGACGCCCGGAAGATGCAGATCGCACAGCACCACATCGGGTTTGAGTTTGCGAATCTGCGGCAGGGCATCTTCCCCGCACTCCGCCTCACCGACGACTTCGATGTCGGTTTCCCCTGACAGAATCATGCGCATCCCTGCACGCACCAACGCGTGGTCATCGACCACGAAAACGCGAATCGTCATCCTTGTCGCCTCTGTTCAGCTATCCCGCGGGCAGCCTAGTCGGCCTACGCACAGCGCGCAAGTCAACAGGTGCAACCAGACGCCAGCCTCCTTAAACTAAGCCTGCTGTCGAAGCGGATCTGGACCCAAGTTCGCATCACGCCGACAAGTGGTCCAGCAGTTCAAGGCGAGGGTCTTTGATTCAATGCGGAAGCGTGGCCGAGCGGTTGAAGGCACCGGTCTTGAAAACCGGCAACGGGAAACCGTTCGTGGGTTCGAATCCCACCGCTTCCGCCATTAAAAACATGAGCTTGTATCGTGTCAGGCGCGGCGCGGCGCGCCGTGATTTGGTGCCACTGGCGTTCCGCTCGGGTTGGGGAGGCTTGACCGGAGCCATATTGACGCTGTCAGCAGGGCTTGTGAGCGCGCTGCGTGTCAATTCCATGGCAAGTGACAGAGTCCGCGTCCGAGCCCCGGTACAGGCTTCCGAACAATTCTTCGGCTGAAGAGTGCGAGGTCCCAGCACTGCGGCCCGAACAGTCTCGGAAGAACCATCGAAATACCCAAACGGATTCGTCTTCCATCCCGCCGAAGTCGACGACAAGGCGATGCTGCGCCTGCTGGCAAGGGAGCTGGACGGGGTGACCCTCGTCCCATCGATTGTCGTACGCGACGAACAGGAGTCCGGGGTGCTGGTCGAGCATTGCCGTTTTGCGGGCGTCACTGGAAGCTTCTACGCGATCGTACAGAACCGTCGCTTTTCCAATCTGCTGCTCGGTGAATTGCTGGTGGGCTCCGCGACGTCGTAGTTCTGGCAAAGCGCGCGGCCGCTCAAGCGGCCTGCACGTCTGCTAGATGCCATGCCACAGATTGGTCAGCCCGGAACGGAACGATGGCTTCATGCCCAGATCCGATCTGCTTTGGAACCGTCCAGTCCCGGCGCTCCAGCACGAGCGTGTCGGTATTCCGGGGCAAACGATAGAAGTCCGGCCCGTGGAAGCTGGCGAACGCTTCCAGACCATCCAGTGCATCGGCTTGCTCGAACGCCTCGGCATAAAGTTCTATCGCAGCGTGCGCGGTGTAGATACCGGCACAGCCGCAATCCGACTCCTTGGCGTGCTGCGGATGCGGTGCGCTGTCGGTGCCAAGGAAGAATTTCGGATTGCCGCCCGTGGCTGCCGCCAATAGCGACTGTCGGTGGTGCTCCCGCTTGAGCACAGGCAGGCAGTAAACGTGCGGACGCAAGCCTCCTGCGAACAAGGCATTGCGGTTGAGCAGAAGATGATGCGCGGTGATCGTCGCCGCGACGTTTCCTGGCGCGTCGGTCACGAATTGCGCACCCGCGCGGGTGGTGATGTGCTCCAGCACCATGCGCAGGCCGGGAAATTCCCGCACCAGCCACGCCAGATGGCGCTCGATGAACACCGCCTCGCGGTCGAAGATGTCGATCTGCGAATCGGTGACCTCGCCGTGCAGCAGCAAGGGCACGTCATGCTTTTCCATCGCAGCGAGAACCGAAGTGATTCGCTTCAGATCCGTCACCCCATTCTCGGAGTTCGTCGTCGCGCCCGCCGGGTAGTACTTGAGCGCATGCACGAACCCGCTCGCCTTGGCCCGGGCAATCTCCGCCGGTATCGTGGCATCGGTGAGATACAGCGCCATCAGTGGATCGAAGCGCAATCCAGATGGAACCGCCGCCAGGATCCGCTCGCGGTAAGCACGGGCGTACTCGACATTGGTCACCGGCGGCTGCAGGTTGGGCATCACGATCGCGCGACCGAAGCGCCGAGCGCTGTCGGGTAGCACCGAAGCTAGTACCGCTCCATCACGCAGGTGCAGATGCCAGTCATCGGGTCGGGTGATGACAAGTCGGTCAACCGCCTGAGTCCCTGCGCGCGAAGTCATGGACCATGCTCGAGTTGGATCATCACTTCGTTTCTGCGCATGAACCAAAGTGTCCACGGCGGGTTGTACTGGGCAAGCGACACCGATCCGGTGGTGCGCAAATGACGGGTCCTCGTCGCCGCCAGCAATTCTCGGGACTTCATGTCGACATCGCTTTTGCCAGCCAGCCCCGAAAACCCAAGCACAGCGAACCGCCCTGGTGGCAAACGTCGCAAATGAACCTTGGGATCATCGGGTTTGGGAAGCGACTCCAGGGTGTAGGCGCTCGGCATGGTGAAGCGCACCGTCCAGATCCCGGCGTCCTGGCTCTGGGTGACTGGCGCCGTCATCGCGATCTTTTCGCTGGTGGGTTCCTGTGCCACTGGTGCCGTCATGGCAATGCTCTGGCGGCGCGTGTTGCCGCCGAAAATGTAGGCTGCGAGCAATCGGAAACCTTTGCTGGCGGCTTCTTTTTGTTCCCCGCTGACAGCCACCTCGGCGACAACCAGGGCGGGATAGTCACGCACTTCAAAATTGCCATCCTTCAGGACGGCCTTGAAAGCAGGTTCCTCGACAGCCATCACCGGACTCCCAGACAGTACGCAACCCAGGACTGCGCTCAAAAGGACACATTTTCGGATCATGTCAAGGCCTCGCGGCAGTTTCGAAGGCGATAACCGAACCGTTCAAGGACCGATACGCCCTGGACCCGGCAGTATGGGCATCCTTCGCCGTGGCCAGTGATCCGTCGTTGATCGTCGCCCCGCAGTAAAACACCAATGCAGCAGGGAATCTTCGTCAATCATCCCACGAAGAACTGCCGCGAAACGCCAGGCTCAGGAGGCACGCACGGCTGGCCACAGCGCAAAACCGCGGATGCCGGGGAGCTCGGCGTAGCAGTGGGACGACGCCATTGTTGCATTGCGGCAGTTTGCTCCGTCCGTGACACCCATGCACGGCCCAATCGGCGGCAGATCGTTGGGATCCCAATGCCAGCCTGACAATCATCAGCGTAGCGACTGGTCATGCAGGTGTTGAGGCTGATGAACTGGCGTTCGAATGGAATTGGGCAATGACGGCGCCTCTGGAATCGCCTGCATCCAAGCGGCAGCCATGCAACGTACAAGTGAGGTCACTGATTGGGCATGTTGTTTGCCAGCAGAGCCAGACTTGCCACCCACAACCGCCGGATTGAACCCGCTGATCCCAGGCGGCCGCGGCCCCGGGTGATCGCGTATCAGTATGGACTTCCATTTGAGTTGGTCCCTCGCCGCGGTGCGGCGCTGGTTTGACACACAGGTGTCGGCCAGCCCTCCCGCTGCGGATGGTTCCATCGACCGCATCGACTGGCTTCGCGCCGCACCGTTCGTGGCGATGCACCTGGCGTGCCTCGCCGTGTTCGCAGTCGGCGTGTCGCCAGTTGCAGTGTGGGTCGCTGTGGCACTTTACGCGGTGCGCATGTTCGCGCTTACCGGCTTCTATCACCGATACTTTTCCCATCGCACGTTCAAGACCTCGCGCGCCGTGCAGTTTGTATTTGCCTTGATCGGCGCATCCAGCGTCCAGCGCGGACCGTTGTGGTGGGCGGCGCATCACCGCAATCACCATCGCAACGCAGATACCCTTCTCGATCCGCACTCCCCCACTGTGCGCGGATTTTTCTGGAGCCACGTCGGCTGGTTCCTGACGCCACGCGCCTTCCCCACGCACTGGGAGCGCATCCCGGACCTGATGGAATTCCCGGAGCTGCGCTGGCTCGACCGCTACGACACCGTCATCCCTGCCCTGCTGGCCGTCTGCCTATACGGCCTAGGTGCGCTGCTACACCGCGTAGCGCCCGGGCTGGGGACGAGTGGCGGGCAAATGCTGGTGTGGGGATTCTTCGTGTCGACCATCGTGCTGTTCCATGCCACTGTCACGATCAACTCTTTTGCCCATCGTTTCGGCACCCGACGCTTCGATACCCGCGATGACAGCCGAAACAACCTCTGGCTCGCGTTGATCACGGGTGGCGAAGGCTGGCACAACAACCACCATTTCTTCCCTGGTTCGACACGGCAGGGCTTCCGCTGGTGGGAAATCGACATGACCTGGTATGTGCTGCGCCTCATGGCGATGCTGGGGATTGTGTCCGGGCTCAAGCCGATTCCGGCTTGGGTTGCCATCAAGGCGCGTGGCTAGATGCGCATCGCGGTCGTCGGTTCCGGTATCTCCGGACTCGCCTGCGCGTGGCTGCTCTCGCGGCAGCATGAGGTCGTGTTGTTCGAGGCTGGCGATTATCTCGGTGGCCATACCCACACACATGAAATTTCATTGCGGGACCGCACCTACGCGGTCGACACCGGATTCATCGTCCACAACGCGGCGCACTATCCGCTGCTGACACGGATGCTCGACGAACTTGGTGTGCAGACGCAGCCGACGACGATGAGCTTCTCCGTCCACAGCGAGGCGTCGGGCCTGGAATACAACGCGGGTTCGCTCGATGGGTTGTTCTGCCACCGCCGCAACCTCGTCTCACCGCGCTTCCTGGGCATGCTGCGTGACCTGATGCGCTTCTATCGCCTCGCGCCCCGACTCCTGGACAGCGACACTCCGGGCCCAAGTCTCGGCGACTATCTCGCGGAACATCGATTCGGCGATGCCTTCCGGGACGAACACCTTGTGCCGATGGCGTCGGCGCTATGGTCTTCCCCCTCGCGGCAGATCCTGTCCTTTCCGGCCCGTTACCTCGTGCAGTTCATGGCAAACCACCACATGCTGCAGCTGACCGGACGCCCGCCGTGGCGCGTGATACATGGTGGCTCGAAAACCTACGTGGATGCGATGCAGGCACGCTGGCAGGTCGATGTTCGCCTGCAATCGGCAGTGCAATCCGTGCGTCGCGATGCGGAGGGCGTAGAAGTCACACTCCGCGAAGGTCGCGAGCGATTCGACCAGATCGTGCTTGGCTGCCACAGCGACCAGGCATTGTCCCTGCTGGCCGATGCCGATGACCGCGAGCAAGACATCCTTGGTGCAATCCCGTACCAGGCCAACGACACAGTGCTGCATACCGACGCGAGCCTGCTCCCACGTAACAGGAAAGCATGGGCAGCATGGAACGCACATATTCCGCGCGACCCGTCGCAGGCGTGCACCGTCAGCTACTGCATGAACCTGCTGCAGGGAATTGATGCACCGCAGCCGCTGGTGGTCACGCTCAATCGCACCGATGCGATTGACCCGGACACGATCCTTCGCCGCATGCGGTACGAGCATCCGGTGTATACCCATGCCTCGGTCGCTGCGCAGGCGCGCAAGTCGGAAATTCAAGGGCGGCGACACACATGGTTTGCCGGAGCCTATTGGGGCTGGGGATTCCATGAAGATGGCATGCGCAGCGCAGTCGACGCAGCGCACGCTCTTGGAGTGCACTGGGCCGCCAACTCCGACACGAGTGCAATTCCCGAGACCACAACGCGACATGCGGAATGGGCGACCGCATGACAGGTCAGCCACGCATTGCGACGCTGTCGAGCGCCGTTTACGAAGGCACCGTGCGACATCGAAGGCTCGCGCCGCACGCCCATGCCTTCCGCTACCGAATGGCGCAACTTTATCTCGACCTGGATGAAGTCGATCATCTGTTCAAGGACCGCTGGCTCTGGTCGGTGGGGCGTCGCAATGTCGCGCAGTTCCGACGCGACGACTATCTTTCACCGGAGATTCCGTCGTTGAGCGATGCAGTGCGCCAACGCGTCGAGCAAGCCACCGGAAAGCGACCACAAGGCCCCATCCGGTTACTCACGCACCTTCGATACTTCGGTCAGTCCTTCAATCCCGTGAGTCTGTACTACTGCCATGCGGCCGATGGGACGACGCTCGAATGCATCGTCGCCGAGATCACCAACACACCCTGGCGCGAACGTCATGCCTATGTGCTGCCGGTCGATGATGCGACGCCGCGTGGGCGCACATTGCGGTGGAACTTCGCCAAGGCCTTCCATGTGTCGCCGTTCATGCCGATGGATCGCGACTACCGCTGGACGTTCACGCCACCGGGCGACGACCTGTTCGTGCAGATGGATGTGTTGCGCGAAGGTCAACGCGAATTCGATGCAACCCTGGCGTTGAAAAGACGCGAGCTCGATGGCGCAGCCCTGGCCCGGGTGCTGTGGCGCTACCCGGCGATGACGGCACAGGTGCTGACCGCCATCCACTGGCAAGCGCTGCGGCTGTGGCTCAAGCGCAACCCGATCCATGATCATCCAGGCAAGTTGCGAGAAATCCATGAATGAGTTCGTCGCCACCGGCGCCACGACAATCAACACCTACAGTGCGCTTGACCGCTTGCTGCGCGGCCGGCTGATCGCCTCACTGAAGGGTCTGCACGGCCGGCCACTACGCATCGTCGATACCTTGGGCAGTGTCGTCGCCGGCAGTGAACTGGAGGGCTCAAAACCGCTCACCATTTTCATTGATGACCCGGCGTTCTATCGCGCCGTTGCCGCCAATGGCAGCGTAGGGGCCGCCGAGGCGTACATGGACGGGTTATGGCGGTGCGATGACCTCGTTGGCCTGGTCCAGATCCTGGTTCGCAACCGGGACCTGCTGGATCGCATGGAAACCGGCATGGCACGCCTGGGAGGACTCGCCATGCGCGGCCTGCATGCGCTGCGGCGCAATACCCGCGAAGGTGCCCGGCGCAACGTCGCCGCGCACTACGACCTGGGCAACGACTTCTTCGAGCTGTTCCTGTCGCCAGACCTGATGTATTCGTCCGCGATGTTTGCTGATGCCACCGACGACACGCTTGAACGCGCTTCCTTCCGCAAACTTGATCGAATCTGCCAGAAGCTGCGCCTTCATGAACACGATCGCGTGGTGGAGGTCGGCACCGGTTGGGGAGGATTTGCACTCCACGCTGCCAGACACTACGGCTGCCATGTCACCACCACGACGATCTCCCGCGAACAGCACGTGCTGGCCAGCTCGCGCATCGCCGAAGCTGGACTTCAGCAGCAGGTCACACTGCTACTCGAGGACTATCGAGATCTGAGCGGCACGTTCGACAAGCTGGTATCGATCGAGATGGTCGAGGCCATCGGCGCGGCCCAGCTGGAGACCTACTTCGCGAAAATCGGCTCGCTGCTCAAACCCGATGGACTGGCGTTGGTGCAGGCGATCACCATTGAGGACCACCGCTATGCGCAGGCCCTGGATTCAGTCGATTTCATCAAGCGACACGTGTTCCCCGGGTCCTTCATTCCATCGATCGCGGCGATGATCGCAGCCAAGTCCCGCAGCAGCGACATGGCACTCACGCACCTGGAGGATTTTGGTTCCTCCTATGCACGCACGCTGTCGGCGTGGCGCGAGCGCTTTCTCGCCCGCCTTCCCGAGGTGCGCGCCCAGGGGCATGACGAACGCTTCATCCGCATGTGGGAGTTCTACCTGGCCTATTGCGAGGGTGGTTTCCGCGAGCGATCGATTGGCGTTGCACAGTTGCTGCTGGCGAAGCCCGGCAGCCGCCATGCGGAATTCGTTGCCGGTTTCACTGGCGTCGAGGCCTGACATGCGTTTCTACGCGAATTTGTTTGGCTATCAGGCGGTGTGGTGGGTCAGCATGCTTGCTGCCGCAAAAGGCTTTCCCTGGATTGGAGTCGCGAGTGCTGTCGCGTTCGTCCTGGCGCAATGGATTGCGTCCGGACGCCGAGGCAGTGATGCGCGGCTGGTCGCGTGTTCCTTCCTGATGGGCATCGTGATCGATGGTTTCCTCGGTAGTAGCGGGCTGTTGCATTACGCATCGCCAGCCCCGTCGCTGCTGGCACCGATCTGGATCCTGTCGATCTGGGCCGCGTTCGCGATGACGTTCAATCATTCTTTCGTGTTCCTGCAAGGTCGCCCAGCATTTGGCGCTGCGTTGGGCGCGATCGGCGGGCCATTGGCTTACGAGGGAGCAGCGCGTCTGGGTGCCGTGCAGTTCGTCGAACCATCGTGGCGAGCGATTGCGCTGCTCGTGCTTGCGTGGGGCATCGTGGTGCCAGGACTCGCAATGATGGCGCGTCGTTTGCGTCGCTCGACTCCAGACGCGTCGCTTTTGTCGGGGACATCCCAATGAACGCTGTTCTGTCGCTTGGGCTGGTGTGGGCGCTTGCCGCGACGGTTCAGACCGCAGGCTGGTGGTGGCAGCGGCGACACCGCAACGCCGGCATCGTCGACGTTTTGTGGTCCGCGTGTCTCGGTGGCAGCGCCGTGCTGCTTGCGTGGCTTGGTGATGGCGCCCTGACGCCGCGCATCACCCTGGCAGCGCTTGGAGGGGTCTGGGGTTTGCGACTTGCACTGCATCTTTGGTTTCGCGTGCGCGGTGAGCCGGAGGACGGCCGCTATGCACAATTGCGCGGTCGCTGGCATGAGGACCAACGCAAATGGTTTGCCTTCTTCCAGTTCCAGGCGCTGCTTGTTGTGCTGTTCGCGGTGCCCTTCGTGGCAGTCGCACACAATCCGGTTGCAGGCGTTACCCCATTGCTTTTGGCAGGCATCGCCACCTGGATCGCATGCGTGGTGGGTGAAGCCGTCGCGGATGCACAGCTCGCCCGATTCCGCGCCGATCCATCCAATCGCGGCCGAACCTGCCGGGCAGGCATGTGGCGGTATTCCCGTCATCCGAACTATTTCTTCGAATGGTTGCATTGGTTTGCATACGTTCTGCTTGCCGTGGGCTCGCCGTGGTGGGCACTGTCCTGGATGGGGCCCGTTGTGATGTTCGTATTCCTGCGTTGGGTCAGCGGCATCCCGTACACCGAAGCCCAGGCGCTGCGCACGCGCGGGGACGATTACCGCCATTACCAGCGCACGACGCCAATGCTGTTTCCATGGTTCCCGAGGAGCGAGTGATGAATACCCTGACGGCGGACATTGATCTTGTCGCCGACGCGCCTGCCCCGGGCATGCTCGGTCTTGCCGAGCGTGGTTTCATCCCCGATGCGCTGCTGCGCGCAGGCATCCGGCAGTCGTGCGCGCAGCGACTGCGCTCGGAAACCCATGGCGGCGCGCAGGCGCAATCGCTGAGGTTCCAGCGTGCGATCGCAATGCTGCATGAAAGCCCGGTGGCGATCCATACCGATGCCGCCAACCGGCAGCACTACGAACTTCCACCAGCTTTCTTCCTGCGCTGCCTGGGCCCTAGGCTCAAGTATTCGTCGTGCTATTACGCGACCGGTGACGAGACGCTCGCGCAGGCCGAAGACGCGATGCTGGAGTTGTACGGGGAGCGTGCCGGACTCATGGACGGGCAGGACATCCTGGAACTCGGTTGCGGCTGGGGATCGCTCACGTTGTGGATGGCAGAGCGCTACCCCAATGCACGCATCACCGCAGTCTCCAACTCGCGTCCGCAACGCGAGTTCATCCAGGCGAGGTGCCGGGAACGCGGTCTTGAAAACGTCCGCATCCTGACTTGTGATGTCAACGAGCTCACACTGGCGCCAGAACAATTCGATCGTTGCGTATCGATCGAGATGTTCGAGCACATGCGCAACTACGAGGCGCTGCTCTCCCGCATCGGCGGCTGGCTGCGTGCCGATGGCAAGTTGTTCGTGCACATCTTCTGCCATCGCACGCTCCTCTATCCGTTCGAAACCGATGGCGCCGACAACTGGATGGGCAAGCACTTCTTCACTGGTGGACTGATGCCATCGGCCGACACGCTGCTGTGGTTCCAGCGCAGCCTTCGACTCGAGGAGCGGTGGCTGGTCGATGGTCGCCATTACCAGCGCACCGCCAATCATTGGCTCGCGCAACAGGATCTGCATCGAGATGCGGTGATGCCGATCCTGCAACAGGCCTATGTCGACGCTGCAGGGTTGTGGTTCCAACGCTGGCGGATGTTCTGGATGGCGTGCGCAGAGCTGTTCGGCTATGCCGATGGCAGCGAGTGGATGGTCGCGCACTACCGTTTCAGCAAGGCCTGCGCTGATACGTGAGATGTGGCATCGTGCCGATGACCTGGTGTGGACGCTGGAATCGGGATGACTATTGCGAAACGCGAGGCAGGGCACCCCGATAGGATGTGGGGGCGACTGCTGACGCTCATCGCCACGTTGGTCGTGCTGATGCCGGCTGCCGCCTTCGCTTCCGGCGAGGCTCCGAGCCTCGACCTGACGGTTTCCCAGCCGGATCTGCTTGCACCGGAGTTCTGGATCGCGCGCTTGCCTCATCCACAACGCATAACACTTGGTACGCGAGCTGTCGTGGACAGGAATACATCGCTGCTGCGACTTGATCCTTCGATGCATGACCTGCGTGCGCTACCTGACATGCTTGATCGTCGTCAGGTCGAGGCCTGGATGGCGATTTCAAAGCGTCCAGCAGGTCCTCTTTTCGATGCGGACGGCCGGGTCGTCGACACTGCCACGCTTGACGGCATTGTCGACAACGCGGCGATCGGGAGTATTCCGACACGCCAAGCCTCTCGCTTCGGCCTCGTCGTGCACCGGGCGGCGCTGCGCACCTTTCCAACCAAAACGCGCGTGTTCACCACGACCGACGATACCGATCTCGACCGGTTCCAGGAAAGTGCGTTATTCCCTGGCACGCCCGTGCTGATTGCCCATCGCAGCCGGGATGGAGGATGGCTGTTCGTCGTCAGCTCCGACTATGCAGCCTGGATCGAAGCCGGCGCGATTGCAGAGGGGTCGCGCGATCAGGTGATGTCCTATGTCGATCAACGGCAGGCCCGCGTCATCACGGGCGCAGAAGTACGAACAACAATGACGCCGAACGCGCCTGCGTTGTCGGAACTGAAGCTCGATATGGGCGTGCGCCTGCCGATGGCGTCGTTGGCCACTGGCACTGTCGTCAATGGTCAACAATCGGGTGCATCGTGGGCCGTCCAGTTTCCGACCAGGAACACCGACGGAGCACTGGCACTGAGAACCGCCCTGATCCCGCGAAGCGCCGATACATCGTCGATACCACTCCCACTCACCAGCGCCAACACAATCCGCCAGGCCTTCAAGTTTCTCGGTGAGCGCTACGGCTGGGGTGACGATAGCGGAACCCGCGATTGCAGCGGCTTCGTCTCCGCTGTTTTTTCCAGCATGGGCGTGATGCTTCCGCGCAACACCGGCGATCAGTCACGCAGTCCGGTGTTCAATCGCCTTCATCTTTCAGACAGCGACACCAAACAGCGCCGCGCGGCGATCGCCTCCCTGCAGGCAGGCGACCTGATGTACATGCCTGGTCACGTGATGCTGGTCATCGGCAGGCTTGGCGGGCAGCCGTATGTCATCCACGACATCCACGACGGCAAGACCCTGGACGGCGGCGGATTACGATCGTGGCATCTCAATGGCGTCGTGGTGACCCCACTGACGCCCCTCATGCTCGACTCCAGCCATCGTTTCGTCGACGTGGTGACCGACATCGTTGATGTGCTGCACTCCGGCAAGGCAGGTACGCAATGAGCAACACATCATGGTTCCGATGGCCTGCGGGGTTGGCTGCACTGCTCATGACGGCATGCGCCCACATCCACACGACCGTGTTGCCCTGGGACTCCGCGCGGCAACTGGTGCTGGTCACCACTCCCGACTGGAATGCAGATCATGGCGTTCTACGTCGTTTCCAGCGCAATGCTGGAGGGTGGACACTGGTGGGTGCAGCGCAGCCCGTGATGATTGGCCGTTCCGGCTCTGCGTGGGGCATCGGGCTGCATCCGACGCAACCGGACGGGCCGATCAAACGCGAGGGTGATGGGCGCAGCCCGGCCGGCGTCTTCGCCATTGGCGAGGCATTCGGTTATGCGGCGGCAACGAACACCGCCCTCCAATACCGGGCCACGCAGGCTTCCGACTATTGCGTTGATGTCAGCGGCTCGCCGCTGTACAACAGGATTGTCGATGCGCGCGAGGTGGGTGAGGCTGCGGTTGCCGGGGCCACCGAACCGATGCGCCGCGACCTGCATGCCGATGGCGACCAGCGTTACCGGCTGGGCTTCGTCATCGAGCACAACACGCAGGGGCAGCCAATGGGCGGCAGTTGCATCTTCGCGCACTTGTGGAAGTCGCCGGATGCTTCAACAACCGGATGCACGGCCATGGATCCGCGCACCATGGAAGCGGCGCTGGCTTGGCTGCAACCGGAAAAATCACCGGTCTTCGTATTGCTGCCGAAACAGGAGTATTTACGGCTGCAGGCCCCCTGGGGCCTGCCGGCGGGGGCTGCAAGCGACTGACGGATTCGTCAGGAAGCGCTCATCCAGCCCGAGCCCTGCTTGCGATAAGTCGCGGTCTTGTGCATGACAAATGCGTGGGATTCTGGTTGCCAAGCCCAGGTTTCAACAGCAATCCGTGCATTCTCGATGCGGATCACGTTGAAGGCATTCAACTCACCACGACCACGGGTGGAACTGGCCGTCCCGGCCTGCACGATGAGCGCCGAATGTCCATCGATCGCATAGCGTTTCGTAGTGTCGCCCACATGCGACTGGTGCATGTGCCCGGACAGGAACAGATCCACCCCACATCTGGCAAACGCGTGCATGGCGCTGGAGGAACGGCCGACGATGTCGCTTTCTTCACCCGTGCCCGGCAGGTCAAAAGGATGATGCGTGACCACGATGCGCAGGATGGAAGAAGGTAGCCCCCCAAAGCGCTGTGCCACCAGGGCGACCTGGCGTGCATTGATGCGCCCGTTCTTGAACGTCAGCGAGCGCGCGGTGTTGATGCCGATGACCGCAACCGTTTCATCGCGGTAAAACGGCGCGACATCGCGATTGATGTGCCGGCGGAAACGTCGCAATGGCGCGGCGAAGCGGCGCAGGACATCGTATAGAGGAATGTCATGATTGCCCGGCACCACGATCTGTGGCGTCGCCAGCCGGTCGAGGAACGCGCGCGCCTCACGGAACTGCACGTTGCGCGCCCGCTGGGTGAGATCGCCGGAAACCGCCACCAGATCCGGACGCGCGTTGGTGATGGCATCCACCAGCGGGTCGAGCAGCGCATCATCGACGCGGCCAAAGTGCAGGTCGGACAAATGGACGATCGTGCGCATGCTCAGTCGGCCTGTTCCGCGCCCGCTGCTGGCCTCGGCGCCAACACATGCAAGGCACGCGGGCGGATGCGATACCGGATCGGCGACTGCATGTGCTGCACCTCACCATCGGTGGCCACTTCGATGTTTGCGTTTTGCGCCTCGATATGGAAATCCGTGATCAGAAAGTCGTCGAAGTCCCCGGCATGCGACCCGATCCCCAGCAGCGATCGGACACCCAGCCAGAACATGGCGAGCGCCTTCTTCGGATGCAGGATATACATCGAGAGAACCCCGTCCTCCATTCCCTCGCGCTTGCCCATGCTGAACCCTTCAACGACATACGCGTTGTTACCGACAAAGATGAAAGGGGTCTGGTGATTCCTTTGCTTGCCTTCGATGCACACCACCGCGTTGAAACATGCCGGATCACGCAGCGCATGGAAGGTCGCTTTGACCAGGGCCGGCCATTTGCCGAGACCCAGGTGTTTCTGTGCCTGCTCGCGTTCGGCGACGATGGCCGGATACAAACCGATGCTGGAATTGTTCAGGAAGATATGGCCGTTGACTTCCCCGACATCCACGGTGATCCGATGGCCATCGGCAATGATGCGGATTGCTTGTTCAACCTCGAACGGGATCTTCAGGTCTCGCGCGAAATGATTGAGTGTGCCGAGCGGGAGCACGCCAAGCGTGACATTGCCATCCAGCAGGTGCGATGCCACGGCATTGATCGTGCCGTCGCCGCCTCCTGCCACCACCAGCGGTGGACCCTCGGCCAGTACGCGCTTTACGGCTTCCGCAATATCCTGTCCAGGCTCCATCACGATCACGTTCGCCTGCATGCCGTGGGCTTGGAACGCGGCTTGGATGGCCTCGCTGCTGTTGGCTTCCCCATCCGGTCCGGACTTTGCATTGACGATGACAGGAATTCCGACGGCCATGAGAGTCCTGGATTGATGAAATGTAGCGATCGCGCTCAGATCGCTGCGGCGTGTTCGCGCGGGCTTGTTGCCGCCTGTCTGCGCCCACGGCAATCCTGGCAATCCAGCCGGGCGTCATCCAACAGCGCGGGCATTTTCTCGGCGAGGAAATCGATGAACACCCGCACTGCCGGCAACAATCCACGGCGTGATGCGAACACCGCATGGAAGATTCCCTGCGGCAACCGCCATTGCGGCAGCACGACTTCCAGCATCCCATCACGGACCTGCTGGGCACAGAGGGTTTCGGGTAACAAGGTGATGCCGACGCCCTGCTCGGCCAGCGAGCGCAGCATGGGGAAATCAAACCCCGACACGCGGGGTTTCAACTCGACCCGACGAATTTCACCATCGGGACCGTGGAGTTCCCATCGCTGACGGACTTCATCCTCGTTGATGCTGAGTGTGACATGTTGCGCAAGTTCGTCCGGATCGGTCGGACGTCCCATGCCATCGAGGTATCGCGGGCTGGCGACCAGCAGTTCCTGCATCTGGCCGAAGCTGCGCATGATCAATCCGCCATCGTCGTCGAGCCTGGAACGCACCCGCATGGCGACATCGAAGCCCTCGTTGATCAGGTCGACCTTGCGGTTGCTTACATGCAGCTGCAAACGGACCTGGGGATAGCGCGCCAGGAATTCCGGTAGCAACATCGGCATCTGCTGCTGCGCCAATCCTACCGGGATGCTCACGCGCACCACTCCGCGTGGCTCGGCAGTCAGCCGGTCCACGACTTCGCGCGCAGCATGCGCTTCGGCCAACATCGTCTGCGCATGGCGATAGACGCTGTTGCCGACATCGGTTACCGCGAATCGTCGCGTCGAACGCTGCAGCAGGCGCACGCCCATGTCCGTTTCGAGCTGGGTAATGCGCCGGCTCAGTCGTGATTTCGGAATCCCGAGCGCGCGTTCGGCCGCGGCGAAACCCCCGTGATCGACGACCATCGCAAAATAATAAAGATCGTTGAGGTCCTGCATGAATTCCTCGCGGCGCGCTATTGGATCTGCTCGAGCCCGCCCATGTAAGGGCGTAGGACCTTCGGGATGGTCATCGAACCGTCGGCATTCTGGTTATTTTCCATGACCGCAATCAACGCGCGACCGACGGCAACGCCCGAGCCATTCAGCGTATGCACCAGCTCCGGCTTTCCGGTCACAGGGTTACGCCAGCGCGCCTGCATCCGCCGCGCCTGGAAATCCCCGCAGTTGGAGCAGGACGATATCTCGCGGTAGTTGTCCTGCGAAGGCAGCCAGACTTCCAGGTCGTAGGTCTTGTTGGCTGCAAAACCCATGTCGCCCGTGCACAACAGCATGCGCCGATAGGGAAGCTCCAGTCGCTCGAGGACGACTTCGGCGTTGCGCGTCAGCCGCTCGTGCTCGGCGCCGCTTTCATCGGGCCTGGCGATTGATACCAGCTCGACCTTTTCGAACTGATGCTGGCGGATCATGCCGCGCGTATCCCGGCCGTGGCTGCCAGCTTCGGCGCGGAAACACAGCGAGTGTGCCGCCATGCGCAATGGCAGGCGTTGGGCATCGATGACCTCATCGCGAACGATGTTCGTGAGGGGAACTTCGGAAGTTGGAATCAGATAGCGCTTGCTGGCCGAAGCGCCCTCGCCCACTTGCGTCGAAAACAAATCCTCCTCGAACTTCGGAAGTTGCCCAGTGCCACGCATGGACTCGGCATTGACCAGCAATGGCACGTTGGTTTCCTGGTAACCATGCTCGTTCGTGTGCAGGTCGAGCATGAACTGCGCCAACCCGCGATGCAGTCGTGCGAGCTGTCCGCGCAAAACCGTGAATCGAGCCCCTGATAATTTTGCCGCGACGTCCCCATCCAGCCAACCGTGGCGTGCACCGAGTTCGACATGGTCCTTGATCGCAAAATCGAACGTCCGAGGGATGCCCCAGCGATGTTCCTCGACATTGTCGGCTTCACCCTTCCCCAATGGCACCGAATCATCCGGAAGATTGGGAATTCCAAGCGCGATGGCTTCGATCCGCGCACGCAGGACTTCCAGCTGCGTCTCGCTGGACCTGAGCTCCTCGCCGAACCCGGCGACTTCGGCCAATAACGCTGTCACATCCTCGCCTTTCGCCTTGGCCTGGCCAATGGCCTTGCTGCGAATGTTGCGCAGGTTCTGCAACTCCTGCGTGCGGACCTGCAGTTGCTTGCGTTGCGATTCCAGGATGTCCAGCGACTCCGGATCCAACGCGAAGCCACGGGTTTCACGCAGGCGCCTGGCCAGGTCGGCCGGCTGGGTTCTTAACAACGTGGGATCAAGCATGGGGATATCGGCAGCGGGTGAGACGGGGATTATCGCGTGTTTGGACTTGTAGATTGACCTCCCGCCATGCCATGCAAGAATGAGGCATCACCCGGAATCCTTCATGTCCAGCCCACCCCCCACTCGACCAGAGACGCCCGTTTCAACCGGCACGGCTGCGACCGGCGCGGCCGCAGGCCCCGCGGTGGCTGGACGCATGGCGTCGTGGCGACCTTCGCGCAGGATGCTGGTCTTCGCCGCGTCGGCATTCGGAATAGGCTTGCTGCTATTCGCGCTGTTGTGGTGGCGCGATCGCGGCAATGACTTCTATCGTCCTGGAACTGGGGCAACCTCTCCCCCGGACCAGCAGCAATTCGACCCGTTGCCGACACCTTTACCGGCTGATGCGGCCAGTGGCAATGCGAGCGGAATGGGCGAACCGGATGAGGCCACCGCAACGCCACCTCCACCCGCCATGCGTTCCCCACCTGCGCCGCCACCGCCGCCCTCACCTCGTCCGCCTGACGTGGTAGCCCAGGACAGCAGCGTCGTTTCACCGCCCATTGCGATCGCGTCGCCACCGCCTGCCTATCCACGCGACGCTTTCCGCAACGGAGAATCAGGGACAGTCCTGCTGCGCGCACATGTCGACGATCACGGCCTTGTCTATGCCGTGGACCTGGTGGAAAGCAGCCGCTCACGGTCGCTTGATCGCGCGGCGAGCGAGGCCGTGCGGAACTGGCGTTTCCGCCCGGCCCAGCGCGATGGCCATGCCGTGTCAGGTACGGTGCAGGTACCGATCGCGTTCACTGCGGATCGTTAGGGGTTGAGCGGTGGCAGGTTCAGCCTAGTTGAAATCCCACCCGTCGCGCCTGCTCCTGGAAACCGGGGAAGGATGTCGCCACATTGGCGACGTCCGCAATTCTTACCTCGCCCCGCGCACATTGGGCCGCAATCGCGAATGCCATCGCCACGCGATGGTCTCCATGCGTGTCGACATCGCCGCCCTGCAGGCTCCCGCCATGGATCGTAGCGCCATCCGGCGTTTCATCGACAGCGATGCCAAGGTTACGCAGCCCGGCCGCCATCGTGGCGATGCGATCGGACTCCTTGACGCGCAACTCGGAGGCACCACGAATCGTTGTTGCGCCTTCTGCGCACGCAGCGGCAATGAACAGCGCGGGAAATTCGTCGATCATGTCGGGCACATGTTTTGCTGGAACCTCGATGCCTCGCAGCGGCGCGTAGCGCACGACCAGGTCCGCGATGGTTTCACCGCCATGCTCGCAGGAATTTTCCTCGCGAATGTCAGCACCCATGCCACGCAAGACGTGCAACAAGCCCGTCCGACGCGGATTGATGCCGACGCGCTGAACCCGCAGTTCCGAACCGGGAACAAGCGTGGCAGCAACGATGAAAAATGCCGCTGAGGAAAAATCAGCGGGCACGCCTATATCCGTGGCCTGCAGGCGTTGGAGGCCGCGTATCCGGGCAAATCCCGGGCTGTATTGGATTTCGGCCCCGAACGCACGCAGCATTCGCTCGGTGTAGTCGCGGGTGGGATGCGGCTCGCGGACGCACGTCACTCCGGTCGCCGACAATGCGGCCAGCAAAACCGCCGATTTAACCTGGGCGCTGGCCACCGGCAATGTGTAGTCGATGCCATGCAGCGACCCAGCGCCGATGGTTAGTGGTGGCCGCCCATTGTCGGACGCTATCCGCGAGCCCATGAGTTCCAGTGGCTCGATCACGCGTTGCATCGGACGCTGTGCCAGTGAAGCATCACCGATCAACGTGCTGCTGAAACGCTGCCCGGAGAGCAATCCCGCCAACAGGCGCATCGCGGTGCCGGCATTGCCGCAATCCAATTCGGCTGCTGGCGCTAGAAGGCCATCAACACCCACGCCGTGAACAAGCCGAACACCGGCTTGCGGTGCGTCGATCCGTACGCCAAGCCGCGCGAAAATCGCAGCGGTCGCGAGAGTGTCCTCGCCTTCGAGGAAACCATCGATGCGTGACACGCCATCGGCGATCGCAGCGAGCATGATCGCGCGGTGTGAAATTGATTTGTCACCGGGGATGCGAATGTCGCCGTGCAGCGCAGCCCCTTCGCCAGCAATCCAGTCAAGGCGGTGTGCTGGGCTCATCGTCGATGGATCCAAGCGCTCATGACGCGATCAACGTCGTCGATCTGCCCGAGCATTCCAGGGCCAGGGTTCACTGAATTCGATCAGCCATTGCGCTGCTGGAAATCAAGCATGAAATCCGCCAGTGCCTGCACTCCTTCCTCGGGCATCGCATTGTAGATTGACGCCCGCATGCCACCCAATTCCCGGTGTCCCTTCAACGAGATCAAGCCGGACTCGCGTGCCTGTTCGAGGAAGGGGTTGGTCAACGACTCATCGCGCAGGAAGAATGGGACATTCATGCGTGAACGCACTGCAGGATCTACTTCATTGCGATAAAAGCCTTCCGAACCGTCGATGGTCGTGTACAGCAAAGCCGATTTGCGCGCACTGCGGGCGGCGAATTCGCGCACACCGCCTTCGGCCAGCATCCATTTCACGGTCAGCCCGAGCAGATACCAGTTCCAGCTCGGAGGCGTATTGAGCATCGATTCCTTTGCGGCATGGGCGCGGTAATCGAGGATGTCCGCGCGCGGTTGCCCAGCGCGCTCAAGCAGCGCGCGTCGGACGATCACGACCGTGATCCCGACGGGCCCCAGGTTCTTCTGCGCGCCAGCGTAAATCACGCCGTAGCGCGTCACGTCAAGCGGTTCAGATGCGATGCTCGAACTGAAATCCGCGAACAGCGGTACATCGCCTGTATCAGGAATATCGCGAAACTCCACGCCATGGATGGTTTCATTGGCGGTGATGTGGACATATGCCGCGCCGGGAGTCAGTGCCCAGGACGCTCGCGGTGGAATGGTGCGGAACCCATCAGACTCACTGCTGGCGGCGATGTTCGCAGTCACGTACGGCTTGGCCTGCTTGACCGCGACCTTGCCCCAATGGCCGGTCAGGACGTAGTCGGCCGGCTGCCCGGGCGCGGCGAAATTCAGCGCGAGCAGTGCCTGCTGGGTGGTCGCCCCACCGCCGAGGAACAACACGGCGTAATCATCCGGAACCCCAATCAATGTCCGCAAATCGGCTTCCGCTTCGGCGGCGACCTGCAGGAATTCAGGACCACGGTGACTCAACTCGACAATCGAGGCCCCTGCGCCATGCCAGTCAAGCATTTCCTCCTGAGCCTGCCGCAACACGACTTCCGGGAGGGTCGCCGGCCCGGCGCTGAAATTGTAGGCTCGCGACATGGGCATTCCTTGTACGTGATGAATTCCAGGATCCGGGGGCTAGTATGCCGCAGTGCATCAACGCCGCCATCGCGATGCCGGTTTGAAAATCGAGCGTTTTGCCACAGAAGCTAGGTGGATGCGCCGAACAGCAGCAAGCCACTTAGCGCCGCCGCGATCAGCAGCGCGGCCAGCAGCAACCAAGGCAAACGACGTGCCGAAGAGGTGATCGGCGGATCACCGACAGGAGCGGTGTCCAAAGGCGACGATTCATTGCGCGTGGCGACGCGCGCCGGGGCTTCGATGACAAACCGATGCTGGCCGTTGAATACGACCTGGTCGCCCGGGTTGAGCACTGCGTCACGGACACGCTCGCCGTTGAGAACGGTTCCGTTGACAGAACCCAGGTCACGCAACAGCACGCTATCGCCGTGCAGCTCGATTCGGGCATGTCGTTCGGCAAAAGCCGCGTCATCGATACGCACATCGGATTCGGCGCAACAGCCAACCAGGCGTGGCCGCTCCAGGGTGAAACTACGGCCATGATATTGCCCGCCCACCCCACGCAGGACCACGCGTGGGTCGGCATCAGGCATACCCGCCTCGTTCAAATCAACGGCCTCCTCAGACAAGTTGCCGTCGCGTGCGGGAATTGCAGCAGCCGGCCTGCCTGAAGTCAGCAGCATTTCAAAGCCATCGACATAGACGGCGTCGCCGCGCCGCAACATCGCCATCCTGCGAATCGGGCGACCGTTGACGTGCACGCTCTGCGCGGTCTCTCCAACGGTCATCCACACACCACGTCCATCCACGCAGAACCTGATCAACGCCGACTCGGAATCTGCAACGACGGCGATGGCGCCGTCAGGACCCGCCAGGCCTACGGCATGCAAGCCCGGGCCGAGCGGACACTCCGCGGCATCGGGACCGGAAAATCGCAACTTGATGGCATCCACTGCGGCAATCTAGCAGAACAGCCATCCAGTAGAAGCAAATCCCCACGGGCTTTGCGCCACTTGGAGCACGCGGTGCCCGCACGCACAATGCACGTCATGCAGGCTGCAGATCGTCTGGTCACCCATCACTAGGAGCCAACATGTCCACCATCGAAATCGTCCAGGCGCATTCCCTTTCGCCAGCCCAGGCACGTCGCGCGGTCGAAGACTTTGCCACCCAGCTGGGAAAGAAGTTTGGCCTGGAATCCCGCTGGGAGGGCGAAGTCCTCCATTTCAAGCGATCCGGTGTCGATGGCCAGATCTCCATGACGCCTGGCCAGTTGCATGTCAGGGCCAAGCTCGGGTTGATGTTCGCAGCGATGAAGGGGCGGATCGAGCAGGAAATGCGACGGGTGCTGGATGAACGCTTTGCCTGATGTGCAATATTTTGTCCTGGGTTTGCACTAATTTCGTTCGTATATCAGCGGCTTTGGACTATCCTTCCGCCTCGCCTTGGCACTGGAGAAACATACGTGGGAGCATGGCTAGGCTGGTTGATACCGTTCGCGGCGCTGATTCTGGTCGGCGTTGCCGGGACCTGGTACCTGACCCGGATCCGCGCACCGCGTGAAGAGTCCGCGGCAGGTGTTGCGGCGCTTGCTGGCATGCACTGGCGGGAATTCATCCATCTGGTGGTGGATGCGCTGATCAAACGCGGGTACGAGCGCGTCTTCGAGCCGCAGGCTTCTGGCGAAGATGGTGACTACGTGCTCGAGCGCGACGGTCAGCGTTATCTCTTGTCAGCCAAGCATGGCGCGGCTTACGTCCTGGGATCGACCGCGATCGCAGAGCTTGCGAATTCGATC
>JBBRZH010000003.1:0-117420 GCA_038236935.1 Lysobacterales bacterium | reverse complement strand
CGCGTCTTCGAGCCGCAGGCTTCTGGCGAAGATGGTGACTACGTGCTCGAGCGCGACGGTCAGCGTTATCTCTTGTCAGCCAAGCATGGCGCGGCTTACGTCCTGGGATCGACCGCGATCGCAGAGCTTGCGAATTCGATCCGCATGCGCGGCGTGGCCGGTGGCCTCCTTGTCACCCCAGGCCAGTTCGCGCCTGAAGCATTGCCCCTGGCCCGCGCACAGCGAATCGAACTTCTCGACGGGCCGACGTTGTGGCCGGAATTGCGCTCACTGCTCCCGGAGGAGCAGCGTGCCGAGGTGTCGGCACCTTCGCAAGGAAAAACGCGCCAGCATGTGCTGCTCGTCTGGGTGTGCGCGGTGGTCGTCGCAGGGATCCTATTCGCCGTTCTGCGCCCGGCAACGACGGACAGTGCCGCGATTGACGTAACGTCGACGACACCACCAGCCATGGCACCACCAAGTCAAGCAAAACCCGCGCTGCGACCTGGCTCCCCCACCGCCGCCGGGTCGCCCGTGGTGCCATCGGAGGCCGCAAAACTCGAACAACGTCGCAACGAAGTTTCCCATGCCATCTCCACCCTTCCCGGCGTGGACCGGGCGTTGTGGGAAACGCAATCGACGTTGCTGGTGTATCTGGTGGATGACCAATCGGATCCATTCCCTACGATTTGTCCGCTGCTTGAACGTTACGAGGAGCTGGCCGCGACACGCCTGCAACTGCAACCTCCGCAAGGAAGTAGCAAGCCGGTGCGATTCGTGCAATGTCGGGCTTATTGACGACCCAGGTCAGGAACACCGCATCAAACAGGCGAGCCGATGCAGAGAAAGCGGCTTGTCCGGCTTCGGCCGAGCCTTTAAACTACGCGGCTGATGCCGATGGCATCCGGGCGGTTAGCTCAGCGGTAGAGCATTGCCTTCACACGGCAAGGGTCGCAGGTTCGAACCCTGCACCGCCCACCAAAAAACAATGGCGCAAACGTTGTTTTGATTCCCGCAGTCGACCAGTAACGGAAATCGTAGGGGAGAGTCCTGCGGTTGGACGAAGCTTACAGGTCCGGCGCAGGAGTCTTCGACATGGCCGCGGCGGCTCACCAGTGCAATGCATGCCCTTCGGGAAACGAACTGACGACCCGGCAAGGACCGTAGCCGTCGATTTCATGCAGCATCCCTGGCGTGGGATCAGCAGGCACTGGTACGTTATCCTGTAGAAGGCACCCTACCCACGCGTTGCGGCCGCTTCGCTTGGCGGCGTACATGCATCGGTCGGCCAGTTTCAGGGTCTGGTCCCAGCCAAATCGATCCGGTTTGCTCGGCAATAACGGGAACGCGGCAAACCCCAGCGAGCAGCTCTTGCGCAGCACGACGCCATTGCCGAGATCGAATGGATGCTGCCGGATGGCTTCGCAAACCTGGGACGCCAGCGCCTGTACCTGGCAGCGGTCGGAATTGCGGGCAAGAATCAGGAATTCCTCTCCGCCCCAGCGCACCAGCATGTCAGATTCGCGGCATGCCTTGCGCAGCACGACGCCAACCTGCTGAAGGACGATATCGCCGGCCGCGTGGCCATGGTCGTCGTTGACCGACTTGAAGTGATCCAGATCGACCATGAACACGCACAGATCGATGTTGCGATGCCGTTCTGCTGGCTTCCTCGACATGTTTGACCGGATCTCGCGAATGCAGCGCGCCAACTCCTCAGGCATGAACGCATCAAGGTAACGTCGATTTTTCAGTCCGGTCAGGGGGTCGATCATGCTCGATTCCTCGATTGCCGCGTTGGCAATCAACAGATCCCGGGTGCGGTCTGCCACGAGCGCCTCCAACTGCAGGTTCTTGCGATGCAGGTGTGCATGTCGCGACCTGACTGCAAGCACGGCGAGCAGGCCGCAGGCCATTGCCGCCAGCGTCAGGAACCACCAGGTCAACCACCATGGCGGCAGGATGACGACAGCACGGCTGGCCACGGCACTGAACACGCCATCGCTGTAGCGGCTGCGCGCCTGGAAGCGATAGCTCCCCGGCAGCAGGCCCGTGAACCGCGACTCGCTGACGTTGGTATCGCGCCAGGCGTCTTCCAGCCCAAGCAGGCGAACCTGCCTCTGCACGCGGCCCGGATACAGGAAACCCAACGCTGCGACATGAAAGGTCAATGCGCGATCCTTCCATGGCACCGACGGGATGGTTGCCGACAATAGGCGCGAGTGACCATCCTGCAAGCCCGTGATCACGGTCGTTGGTGGCGGCGCCAGGGCGACATCGTTGCGCGCGCTGAAGTGCGCAAGCCCATTGGCCATCCCAAACCAGACATCTCCGTCGGCATCGCCCCAGAACCCGTTGGCTGCCGCATCCTCGCCTGGCAGCCCGTCTGACTGCCCGAAACGTTCGCTGACACCGTTACGGAACCGCTTGATGCCCATGGCCGTACCGAGCCAGAGCACCCCTTTTCGATCCAGTCCGGCCGAATAGATCGTGTCCGCCACGAGCGCTTCGGGGCGCGTGAGTTGAGTGGAAATCACTGCTCCAGAATCGGTGATCCGCACGAGCGTCAATCCGGTGAGGTTCCAGTAGCTCACCCACACGCTGTTGGAATCGGCTGGCGTGATCGTCTCGATCTCCTGCTCCCGCAGTCCGTCGGAGGCATCCAGTCGGTGCCAGTGATGGCCATCAAACACCGCCAGACCGCGCTTTGAAGACACCCACAGGTGGCCTGCCCGATCGATTGCCAGCTGGTTGATCTGCTCCTTGGCGTCACCACCCGGCAGGACGACCGCTCCTGACGTGTAGTCGGCGCCTTTGGCGATTAGACGGTGCAATCCATGCGCGAGCGTCGCCACATACAGCGCACCATCGGGGCCGAACGCCAGGCTGTTGACGGTGCTCGGCCCAACGGCGCTGCCCAGCGACACCGCGCGGAAGTTGCTGGCGCCATGCGTCCTCACCAGCAGCGTGTTGGTCCCGGCATGACCACTGTTGCCACCAATCCACAGATCGCCAGAGGGACTCTGTGCGAACGCATAGAAGGAACGATCCCTGCTCATCGGCAAGGTCACCCAGCCGCCCTGCTTCGCCTGCGCGACGCCACTGTTGGTCGCGGCCCACAACGTGCCGTTGCGATCGCGCAGCACCGCCCAGACGGTGTCGGAAGGCAGGCCCTGCCGTCGCGTGAACGATGTCCAGGCGAGTCGCCCCTGCAGCCTCTGCACACCCTCACTGCCCACCCACAAGCTGCCTTCGCGGTCCACCATCACCGTCGTGGCCCATTCGTTGGTCAGTCCCCGACTGGTATCGATCAAACCCCGCCGGGGCCCATCAAACCAGGCAATGCCGTGATTGGTAGGTGCCCACACGCGGCCGGTCCGGTCGAGATACAGCTCTCCTTTTTGCACCGCAGCACCGGGCAGGCTCGCACTGAGGTCCTCCACGGGCGCTTCGAAACCCGCGAGGGCCAAAAGCGTCTGCCGCCCGCGAATCCAGATACGTCCGCGACCATCCTGCACGACGGCCTGGACCGGCTCCACCGCAAAGGCCGGCGGCAGTTGGCGGGACTGCCAAGGCCCTAGCGCGTCGTGTCGATAGAGCCGGCCACTGGTGGCAAGCAACTGCTGCGAACCGTCGGGGAAATCCACGCGGCGCCGGCTTGGTGTGGCATTCCCGGGGTCAGCTGGAGCTTTTGCTCGTTTCCCTCAAAGGTTCCAACCGTCGTCGACACCAGCAGGTGACCCGCATCCGAGCTCGCGATGCCAAGCACTTCCTTGTCCGGCAAAAAGACCTTCAGCTTGGGCGAGCCTGAAACAACGCCAGTCCACGCGACCAGCCCCTTCTGGGTCGCGACCCAAAGGCTTCCCTGCCGGGTTGCATGCAGGACCGTGATGCTGTCGCTGGGCAGTCCCTCGGCGATGCCAAGGCGCAGGAACCGCTCGCCATCGTAGCGAAACAGTCCGTCTTCGGTGCCAACGTAGAGAAATCCCGTACGGTCCTGCGAAAGCGAGGTGACCGCCTCGTTGCGCAATCCCTGTTCCGAGCCGTAGTTGCGGAACGAATAGATGCCTTCAGGACCGGAGGCAAGCGCGACCGACGACAGCAGCACGCACGCAACCAGGGCCATCCATCGAATCATCGCAATCTCGCCATCGTGTTGATGCCGCCGAAACGCCAATCAGGGTGAGGTGAATCCTTCGACCCACGCATCGCAATACAAATGCCCGATGAGGCGCGGACTGCATTTCGAAGCGTTCGTAATGGAGAATGCCACTCTATAGGCAGTTCACCAGGCTCAATAGCATCGTCTCAGGCCGGCCGACTGAAACTATTCAGGAAAGCTGCAAAGTAGCCCGCGCTTCGTGGATGATGACGCAAGATCTAATGAGGACAGCCTCGATGTCGACAACACGGCTATACCACAACCCGTCCTGCTCCAAGTCCCGCGGTGCATTGGAATTGCTTCGTGCGCGCGGCATCGAACCGACGATCGTGGCCTATCTGCAGGAGGCGCAGTCCATCGAAGACCTGCGCGATCTTCTCGACATGCTTCACGTACCCGTTCGCGAGTTGCTGCGCGCCGGTGAAGCAGAATATGCGCAGCTTGGGCTGGAAGACCCGGCCATGGGCGAGGACGCGCTCTTCGCCGCGATGCAAGCACATCCGCAATTGATCGAACGTCCGATTTTCGTACATCGCGGGCGTGCGGTGATCGGCCGACCAGCCGAACGCGTGCTGGAATTACTGGACTAGTCTTCACTGACAGGTTAGCAGGGGTTGGATGCGGCGGCCGATGCTTTCGCAACGCTTACCGCACTCTACTGGCCGCGGAAGTCAGACGTATCCCAATCCGATCATATCGATGCGCGCGTTGGCGAAAGAGCTTGCGTCCCAGCCCTGCATGTCCTCCCCACCATCGTGTTGAGCCAATTCGTAGTCCAACCGCGCCAAGAATCGTCGCGCGTGGCAGCGGGCAATGGAACACATGTCGTGCATTTGTGTGGTGCCCGGAGTCGGAATCGAACCGACATGGCCTTGCGGCCGAGGGATTTTAAGTCCCTTGCGTCTACCAGTTTCGCCATCCGGGCACGGCGACATGGTGCCCGATGCACGGCAGAAACAAAAATCCCGGCAAGGCCGGGATTTTTTTAACGCTTGCGATGGAGGCCGAGGTCGGAATTGAACCGGCGTACGCGGATTTGCAGTCCGCTGCATAACCACTCTGCCACCCGGCCGGTGGACTATGACAAGGCTGGCGCGTGTCGCCAGCATTTTCAACCACACAAACGACAAAGCCCCGGCACACCGAGGCTTTTCGCTCGCTCTCCGGCACGTGGAAGTGCCGCCGACACGCCGCGAAGCGGTGAGTCAAGAGCAAGCGCGGCTTTGCCGCGATTTGCCCTGCGAAAGTTGCGGCCGGAGGCCCAATCTTTCATCACAAAATGGAGCGGGAAACGAGACTCGAACTCGCGACCCCGACCTTGGCAAGGTCGTGCTCTACCAACTGAGCTATTCCCGCAACGAGCCGGCAATTTTACTGTCCATGGCGGCAGTGTCAACCATGATGCGTTCGCCAGCCCGTAATGCCGGCCATGCAGCACGCAGGTATTCATACCCCGACCAGAGTGTCAGCAGGGCCGCGATCGCCAGCAGCCAATCCCCGACGTGGAAGATGAAATCACCGGGCCACGGCAATGGATGCGGCCGGGACGGATCGATCGAGTACAGCAGGAACAGCAGGGCCACCATCTGGGCGATTGTCTTGACCTTGCCCACCGTGGCCACGGCAACCCGGGCGCGCTGGCCGAGCTCGGCCATCCATTCGCGCAGCGCCGAGACCGCGATCTCGCGCCCAACCATCACCGCCGCCCACAGTGCCATCCATGCCGTCGGATGCCCCTGGACGATCAGGAACAATGCCGTCGACACCATCAGCTTGTCTGCAACCGGGTCCAGGAAAGCCCCGAAGGTCGAATACTGATGGAACCGGCGCGCGACCCAGCCGTCGAGCCAATCGGTCAATGCCGCCAGGCCGAACACCGCGGCAGCCGCGAAATTCGTCCAGGTGTACGGGAGGTAGAACACCACCGCGAGCACCGGGATCATCACGATCCGCAGCAGCGTCAACATCGTTGGTACCGTCAACTTCATGGTGTCTGCGCCCTTCCCGGATGACTCGCCGCCGCCGGCAGTCCATGCAGGCTGGTGTAAATCCGTTCTGCCAGCGCCGCATTGATGCCTTCGACCCGCGCGATCTCTTCGGCTCCGGCGGCCTTGAGCCCACCCAATCCACCGAAATGTCGCAACAGGTTAGCGCGTCGGCGCGGGCCGATGCCCGGAATATCCTCAAGGCGACTGGTGTTGCGAAGTTTCTGTCGTCGCCCACGATGCCCGGTGATCGCAAACCGGTGCGCTTCATCGCGGACCTGCTGCACGAACTGCAACCCTGGAGATTCCGGCCCCGGCTGGAGTTCATGCCCACCGGGCAGCAACAGGGTTTCATGCCCGGCGCGGCGGGCGACGCCTTTTGCGACACCGACCAAGGTGATGCCTTCGACGCCAAGGTCGGCGAGGACCTCTCGCGCCTGTGTCACCTGCCCTGCGCCACCATCGATCAGCAGCACGTCAGGGAGCACGCCCTGCTCCTCAACAGCACGGCGAAATCTCCGATCCAGCGCTTGGTGCATCGCCGCGTAGTCGTCACCGGGCTCAATTCCGGCGATGTTGTAACGCCGGTACTGGGCGCGCACGGGACCATTGCCGTCGAACACCACGCACGAGGCCACCGTCGCCTCGCCCATCGTGTGGCTGATGTCGAAGCACTCGATGCGTGCGGGCAACGCCGCCAGCCCAAGCAGGTCACGCAGCGACTCCAGTCGCGCCTGTTGCGAGGCGTGGCTTCCCAGTTCCGTGGCCAGCGCCAATTCGGCATTTCGCTTCGCCAGGTCCAGGTAACCCGCGCGTTCTCCGCGCACGCTGCACTTGAGCACGATGCGTTTTCCAGAGGCAATCGAGAAGGCCTGCTGCAGCAACTCCCGATCGTCGATATCACGATCCAGCACGATTTCGCCCGGCGCAGGCTGCTCGGCGTAATACTGCGACACGAACGCCGACAGCACTTCGGCAGGGTTGTCGACGCCGTTCGTTTTCGGGAAAAACGCGCGAGTACCAAGGTTCCGCCCGTCGCGAAAGGCAAGCAGCAACACGCACGCGGCCGTGCCCTGCATCGCACAGGCGAGGACATCCAGGTCGGCCGCATGTCCATCGACGTACTGGCGCGCCTGCAGCTTGCGGATCGCCCCGATGAGGTCGCGGATGCGTGCCGCCTCTTCGAAATCCAGTCGTTCGCTCGAGGCTGCCATCGCCTGGTCAAGCTCATCGGTTAATTCGTCGCTGCGGCCTTCAAGGAACAGGCACACCCGCCGCACGGATTCATTGTAGTCACTCGCTGGCACCAGGCCCACGCAAGGCGCACTGCAGCGACCGATCTGGTATTGCAGGCAAGGCCGCGAACGATTGCGGAACACGCTGTCCTCGCAACTGCGCAGCCGGAACAAGCGATGCATCAGGTTGAGGGTGTCCCGCACCGCGCCCACGCCGGGGTATGGGCCGAAATAACGGCCGGGAACCCCGCGCGCCCCGCGATGCAGGGCCAATCGGGGCCATGCCTCCTGTGTCAGCAATACGTATGGATAGCTTTTGTCGTCGCGCAGAAGCACGTTGTATCGCGGATGCGTCGACTTGATCAGCTGGTTTTCCAGCAGCAGCGCCTCGGCCTCGCTGCGCGTGACGACGACTTCCATTCGCGCAACCTGCGACAGCATCACCAACGTGCGCGAATTCTTCGGCGTCGCGCTGAAATAACTGGCGACGCGCTTGCGCAGCGCACCGGCCTTGCCCACATACAGTGCGCTACCGTCGGCAGCGAACATGCGGTACACACCGGGCGCGTTGCTCAAGCTGCGGACAAACCCCTTGCCATCGAACACAGGCGCAACTGTATCGGTCGGGTCAGTCATGCGTTTGCACGCAAGGGCGACGTTACTCGTTGAAACGTCTGGAATGAAACTGACATGAGTCGTTCACGTCGCTGGGTGGAACTGCGATGGGATGTGATTGGCAAGCACTCCGATTATGCCACCGCCTGTCGATCCGGCATGCGAATGTCAGCCCTGCAACGATCGCAGGTGTCGCTCGGCGCGGGCAAGATCCTCCTCGGTATCCACGCCTGGTGGAAACGCTTCTGGTGTCATCCCGACCGCAATTCGCAATCCCGCCTCCAGTGCGCGCAATTGCTCCAGGGATTCGGCTTGCTCCAGGCGTCCCGGTGGCATCGCTGCAAACTGCTTCAGCACTCCGGCCCGATAACCGTAGATACCAATGTGGCGCAACCAGAGGTCGTTCTCAGGAAGCACGGTACGGTCGCGGGCAAAACCATCGCGATGCCAGGGAATCGGCGCGCGACTGAAATACAACGCATCTCCATTTCCAGCGCGCACGAGCTTTACAACGTTGGGGTCGAACAACTGTTCAGCGTTTTCAATCCCGGCCGCCAGCGTGCTGATCGCTGCGCCTGAGTCGCGCAGCAAGGTCGCAACGGCACGGATGCCCGCTGCCGGAGCAAAGGGTTCGTCGCCTTGCAGGTTGACGATGATGGTGTCGTCACTCCAGTTGGCAATCGCCGCGCATTCGGCCAGACGATCGCTGCCAGATGCGTGATGCAAGGAGGTCATCGCCACCTGCACACCGCAGTCCCTCAATGCATCGCAGATGCGCACATCGTCTGAGGCAACCCAGACCTCACGCGCCCCGGCTGCAAGCGCGCGCCGTGCGACGTGCAGCACCAAGGGCATGTCACCCAGCGGGCGCAGCGGTTTTCCAGGCAGCCGCGTCGCGGAAAACCGCGCGGGGATGGCGACGACGAAATCGATGTCCGACGATGAATTCATGAGGCTTGTTCCGTCCGGGCTCGCAACCGATCAAGCAATGCCACCCAGAATGCTTCGGGCAACTCAGCCTGCACCGGAATGCTGTAATGGCGCGGCGTGGCGAAGGCAGCGCATTTGACCGCATCTTTCTCGGTCATCAACACCGGCAGATCGCTGGCAAACTGGAAGTCCTCGTGGATATAGCGATGATGATCGCCAAATGCATGCGGCACCAATGCGATGCCCATCCCTCGCAACATCGCGAAATAGCGCTCCGGATCGCCAATACCGGCGACGGCATGCACTCGTTGTCCAGAGAACAGCGACAGCTGCACGCTGCGACCGCCCTGCACAGGGCACGCGCGGTCCGCGAGCAATCGCATCGGCCATTCGCCAAATCCTGCACTGCCCTCATGTCCTGCAGGCGGCAGGTTGACCACGTGGAAGTCGCACGATGCCGCCCGCAGGGCAGGCTCGCGTAGCGGCCCGGCCGGGAGCATCAAGCCGTTGCCATGCCGACGGCGCCCGTCGATGACCTCGATCTCGATATCGCGGGCCAGCCGGTAGTGCTGAAGGCCATCGTCGCAGACGACGATATCGCAGCCCGCCGCGACCAACGCATTGGCGGCGGCCACACGGTCCCGGTCCGCGCGAACCTTGACGCCGGTGCGACGCGCGATCAGCACCGGCTCGTCGCCTCCCAATGCGGGATCGGTCGTGTCGTCGACCCACAACGGCTGGCTCGGGTTGTCGCGTCCATGCCCTCGCGTGGCGACACCGGGTGTCCAGCCGCCTGCACGCAGGCGTTCGACCAATGCCATGGTCAAGGGTGTCTTGCCGCTGCCCCCTGCGGTCAGGTTGCCAATGATGACGACCGGTGCCGCGATGGCTTTGCGTCGAAGCAATCCGTGTTGATACGACAACAATCGAGCTTGGATCACGGCAGCGTACAGCCCGGATACCACTCGCGCGCCCAATGGCACCGGCAAGTCCGAATACCACCACGCCGGCGCACTGCGAGCGGCGCTGCTCACGGGGCGTGACTCACTGCGCTCATGGATCAGTGACGTCGCGGAACTGGATGCGATGCAGGTGCGAGTACAAGCCACCCATCGCCAACAACTCCAGGTGCGTGCCCTGCTCCACCAGCCGGCCATGATCAAGCACCAGGACTTGGTCGGCATGTTCGATGGTGGACAGGCGATGCGCGATGACCAGTGTCGTGCGATCCGGCATCAGCCGGGCGAGCGCATCCTGCACCAGCCGTTCGGATTCGGTGTCGAGCGCCGCGGTGGCTTCGTCCAGGATCAGGATGGGTGCGTCGCGCAGGATGGCGCGGGCGATTGCCAGGCGCTGACGCTGACCACCCGACAGCAACGCGCCGTTTTCCCCAATGGGCGTTGCAAGTTTGCGTGGCAGGCGGTCAATGAATTCCCACGCATTAGCCGCTTCGGCGGCTGCGCGCAGTTTCGCTTCGTCTGCCTCGCTTGCGTAAGCGATGTTGGCCGCGACGCTGTCATCGAACAGCATCACGCGCTGGCCTACGATTGCGATCTGCCTGCGAAGATCGGACAAGCGATAGTCGGCAAGCGGCCTGCCATCGAGCGTGATTGCTCCGGACGTTGGCTCATAAAACCGGGGCACCAGTCGCACCAGGCTGGTCTTGCCGCTGCCCGATCGTCCCACGATGGCGGTAACAGTTCCGGGCCTGGCAATGAAGCTGATGTCGTGCAGCGCGATCGCATCGTGGCCAGGATACGTCAGCGATACACGATCGAAGATCAATTCACCGCGCGCACGTTGCAGCGATTGCGTTCCGCTGTCGGGCTCTTCGACATCGTCGAGCACCGCGAACAGCCGCTCGGCCGCAGCCACGCCACGCCCGATCACGCTCTGCACATTGGTGATCCGCCGCAACGACGGGATGATGCCCATCATCGCGGTCATCAACTGCACGAATTCACCGGCATTCAGCCGTCCCTGCAATGCTTCGCGCGTCGCCACCCATACGATCGCCGCCAACGCGAATGCGGCAAGCATCTGCACCAGCGCGGAACTACTGGCACGCGTGGCTTCGACTTTCATGTTCAGCCGCAACATGCGATTGGCGAGTTTGGAATATCGCGACAATTCAAATGACTGCGCACCGTGGACCTTGACGTCCTGTTGCGCGGCCAGCGATTGTTCCGCGCTCTGCGCCAGCGCGCCCATGCCGTCCTGGATACCGCCACTGATGGTGCGATACCGCTTGCCGACCGACCACACCAGCACGCCAATCAGTGGCGCGATGAACACCATCGCCAATGTCACCTTGACGCTCACCCAGAACATGATGCCGAGCAGGTAGATGATCGTCAGCCCGTCAGTCACAATCGTCTTCGCGGCGTCGGTGCTGGCCTGGGTAACCTGCTCGGTGTCGAAATTCAACCGGCTGACCATGGCCGGTACCGACTCTGTGTCGAAACGCGTGCTGGGCAGACGCAGGTATTTGCCGAGCATTTTCTCGCGGAGGTCGCGCACGATGCTGCGACCCGCGCGCGCCATGCCATAGTCCGTGACGAACGTCGCAATGCCACGCAGGATGAACAACAACACGATCGCCAGTGGCAACAACACCGCCATCTGAGGTTTTGGATGGACGAAGCCATCGTTGACCAGGGGCTTCATCAACTGCACGAATGCGCCACCGGCCAGCGCCTCGACGACCATCCCGACGGATGCCGCCGTCAGCAGCGGCCAGTAATGCCCCGCCATGCCGAGCAAGCGACGATAGATGGGCCACGCCGGGGGATGAGTGTCACTCAACGCCGGGTTCCCGCAGCCGGAGACGACGGCGCGGTTCCGATCGCGATCCGACGAAATCCAAGTTGCCCCAGCGCGTCCAGCGCGGTCACCACCGCCTGGTGCGGCGTGCGCGCATCGGCGCGGAGCAGTACGCCGCGATCGCGATCGTTCCCGGCGACATCGGCGATGGCACGTTTGAGCGAATCGACATCAGTGCGCAACGCTTCCTTGTCGCCGATGAAATAATGGCCATCGGCATTGATCAGGATGCTCAACGCTTTGGATTGCGCTTCGGCCGGCTGGCCATCAGCGCGCGGAAGCTCGAGTTTGAGCACCGAACGGGCATCGAAAGTCGTCGTGATCACGAAGAAGATAATCAGGCACAGCACCACGTCGATCAGCGGAATCATGTTGATTTCCGGTTCGTCGCCCTTGCGATGATCTCGAATACGCATGTCAGGGCCGCAAGTCAGGCTTGGTCCGCGGCGACCAGCGGGGTGATGCCATGCGCACCCGATGCCGTGTAAGCAGAGGCAGGACCTGTGTCGAGTGTGTCCAGCAACTGGATGGCCTCGTGCTCCATGTCGACGATGTAACCTGCGATGCGGCCACGGAAATACCGGTGGAACATCAGCGCCGGGATGGCAACGATCATGCCGGTGGCGGTGCACACCAGCGCCTTGCCGATGCCGCCGGCAAGCTGGCTGACGTCACCCAGGCCGTGATCCAGGATGCCCAGGAACATCTGGATCATGCCGACAACGGTGCCGAACAGGCCGAGCAACGGTCCAGCCGCGGCAATCGTGCCGAGCGTGTTGAGGTAGCGCTCCATCTGATGCACGAGATGACGGCCGACGTCCTCGATGCGCTCGCGCACCTGGTCGCGCGGCCGGTTGCGGACGTCCAGCGCGGCGGCCAGCAATGCGCCAAGCGGTGAGTTGCCGCGCAGGGATTCGATATGCGCAGGATCGAGTTTTCCACGCGCAGCCCAGGCACGAACTTCAGGGCCAAGATTTGGTGGCAACACGATCCTGCGTCGCAGGGTCCAGAAACGCTCGACGATGATCGCCAACCCCAATGCCGACAGCAGCAGCAGCGGGATCATGGGCCATCCGCCCGCTTTGACCAGTTCGAACACGCGCAATCCTCCGGGGCGGGATCGACGCTCGACTGCGCCTTCCCGGACTACAGGATAGCGGTGTGGCGGGAATACTTCACATGCGAGCCGATATCTGGATCGATCCGGCTCAGACAGGTCATTTGCGTCGCTCTACCGCATCCCACAAGCGTGGTTGCGCGTGCCGACGATCCTGCACGGTGATCCCGTCGGCACCCAGCCGGACATTCTGCGCGCCGGTGTCCATCGTCACCAGCACCTGCGCGCCAGACTGTTGCCAGCGCTCGACGGCTTGCGGACGCGGATGGTGGAACCGGTTGCCATAGCCAGCGGAAATCAGTGCGTACTTCGCGCCGGTGGCGGCAATGAACTCCGGATCGGACGACCCGTTGCTGCCGTGATGCGCGACCACCACGACGTCGGCGCGGACATCGGCCGGATTGCGGCGGACCAGGTCGCGTTCGATGATCTGATCGATATCGGCAGTCAACAGTGCGGCGCCGTGCGAGGTCTCAATGCGGAGCACGCAGCCAGCATTGTTTCCCAGGTAAGGGAAATATAACGGAGGGTGCAGGAATCGGAACCGCACGCCGTCCCATTGCCAACTCTGGCCCGCCAGGCACGATCGGCCATGCGGTAATGCGGGGGAGCCAGCCGGGGTGAGCGCCAAGCCAGGCGGAAATGCGCGTGCGACGGCAGGAAAGCCTCCCGCGTGATCGTTGTCGCCATGACTGACAACTGCCATGTCGAGCTTGCGTACTCCAAGTGCGTGCAACGCCGGGACGCCCACGCGCTCGCCGGCGTCGAATCCTTCCGGCACTGCCGGACCCATGTCGTACAGCAGGTTGTGATGTGCGGTACGGACCAGCACGGACAGACCCTGACCGACGTCGATCACCATCAAGTCAGCGTCTCCATCGCGCGGCAAATGCAGGTTCGGCCAAAGCAGTGGCAGCCACAGCAACAAGGCAACCGGCTTGCCGGGTACGCCGCGAGGGAGCAGTAGCCAGAAGCCTCCCAGTAGCGCCAGCGGGAGCGCGTACCACGCCGCCTCGGGCAACCACCATAGTGCCAACGGACTTTGCGCCAACCGTGTGAACAGTGGCCAGGTCAGATCGAAAGTCCATGCAGACAGGCGCCAACACCACTCGCCCGTGCCTGCATGCACCGCTTCAAGCGCAGTGCCGACCAGCGCCAGCGGCACGACCACCAGGCTCCACCATGGGATTGCCACGATGTTTGCGATCGGGCCCGCCATCGACGCTTGCCCGAACAACGCCACGCTCAGCGGCAGCAATCCGATCGTCGCCACCGCCTGCGCGCTGAAAAATCCGCGCAACATCGCGCCCCAGGATTTGTCCATCGCATCGGGCAGGCACCACAGCAACCAGACGACGCCGGCAAAGCTCAGCCAGAAACCCGCCGACAGCAGCGACAGGGGATCGACCAGAAGCATCACGATGGCAGATACGGCCAGCACATCAACCGTGCGCTGCGCGCGGCGCAACAATTTCGCCAGTACCACAACGCCGATCATCAGCACGGTACGCACGGTTGGCAGTGAGAATCCGGCAACCGCGGCATATCCCAGTGCGCCCAGGATGGCCGCCATTGCAGCAGCATGTTGCCGTGGCATGTGGCGCCCAAGCGACGGAAACATCCGCCACGCCAGCGATACCAGCAACGCGAAGAATCCAGCCACCATCCCGACATGGAATCCGGAGATCGCGATCAGGTGGGTCACGCCGACCGAGCGCAGCACTTCCCAGTCGCCATCCTCGATTGCGCGGGTATCACCCAGCGCGAGCGCGCGGATGTAGCGCGACGACGGCGTCTTGATCGCAGTCGCTATTCGGGCGGACACGCGTTCACGCCATGCGTCGATGCCGGCTGGAGGTGCAAGCTGCCGTGCTTGCTCGGGGCTACGCAGGTAACCCGTCGCGGCGATGCGGTCGGCCAACGCCTGCTTTTCCGCATCGAACCCGCCGGGATTGCGCAGGCCGCGCGGCGCCCGCAGCTTCACCGTCATCTGCCATCGACTGCCAGCGTGGAGGCGATAACGCGGAGGATTGATATCGCGTGCCTGTTTGTAGTCGTCGTACCACGCCAGCTGCAGGCGCTTGCCGCGAAGTTGGATCGGTTGCGTGGAATCGCCATCGATACGGAACACGAAGCGCGCGCGACGCGCTTCCTGCTGCGGCAGTTCAAGCACCTGCCCACTGACGACAATGTCCTGTTGCTCGAGAGTCGCTGGAAGCTGCTGCGCCAGTGTCGATGCAGCATGCAATCCTGCCAGCCCGATCCCGAAAATCAGCACGCCGGCCAGGCCGACACGGCCCTGCCGCAGCCACAGACCAAACCCGACTGAAAACATTATCGCCAGCCAAGGCCAGGCAGGCAGTCGCGGCAGCAGCAGGCAGGCGCCGACACCGGCAAGCAATGCCAGCGCCTGCATCGGTAGTCCTGCGAAGTGTCGGGACGGCGTCCTTGCCGTGATTTGCATCGTGCTAGATCTCGTCGATTGCCAATTCGCGAAGCTTGCCTTCATGCAGTTCAAGCACGCGATCGAGTCTGCGCGCGAGGCGACGATCGTGCGTCACCAGCACCAGGCTGGTCTTCTTGGCGCGATTGAGTTCTAGCATCAGTTCGAACACGGTGGCGGCGGTTTTCTCGTCGAGATTGCCGGTCGGCTCGTCACCCAGCACGCATGCTGGCGTGTTGACCAGCGCCCTGGCGACGGCAGCGCGCTGGCGCTCGCCACCAGAGAGTTCGCCAGGCTTGTGCTCGAGACGATGACCAAGACCGACGGATTCCAGAAGGGATCGTGAAACCGTGGACGCATCAGCGACCGACTTGCCACCGAGCAGCACCGGCATCATCACGTTTTCAAGCGCGGTGAATTCGGGCAGCAGGTGATGGAACTGATAGACGAAACCCAGCGCGCGATTGCGCAACTGTCCGCGTGCTGCATCGGAGAGGGTGCTCATCTTCTGTCCGGCGACGTATACCTCACCCGCCGTCGGGGTGTCGAGCCCGCCGAGCAGATGCAGCAGCGTGCTTTTCCCGGCGCCTGACGCACCAAGGATTGCGACGGTTTCCCCCGTCGCCACGGTCATCTCCAGGCCGTCGAATACGGGTGTGTGCAGATTACCCTCGGCATAGGTCTTGCCAAGTTTTTCGCAGCGGATCACCGACTCGAGTGCAACCGGGTCGACCACTTCGGATTCACGAATTTCACTCATAGCGCAGTGCCTCGGCTGGTGCCGTGCGCGCGGCACGCCACGCCGGATAGATGGTGGCCAGGAATGCCATAGCCAGTGCCACCAACGCGATGATGGTGACGTCGCTGGGTTCAAGCTGCGTCGGCAGTCCGGTAATGTAATAAACATCCTCTGGCATCAACTGGACGCCCAGAATGGTTTCGATGACGTGCAGGATGCGATCGAGGTTCAGGGTCAATGTGACGCCGCCGACGACGCCCAGCACGGTACCGATCACTCCGATCATCGAACCCTGCACCATGAACACCTGCATGACACCGCGCGGGGTCAATCCAAGCGTGCGCAGGATGGCGATGTCGGCTTGTTTGTCGGTCACCAGCATCACCTGTGAGGAGACCAGGTTGAAGGCGCCCATCGCGATGATCAGCGACAACAGGATCGCCATCATCGTCTTCTCCAGTTTGAGGGCGCGGAACATGTTCGCGTTTTCGCTGGTCCAGTCGCTGACCCGATACGGGCCCTTCAAACGCAACGCGAGATCACGCGCGACGTCATAGGCAAGATCCATGTTGTGCAATCGCAGACGCACGCCGGTCACGCCATCGCCCATGCGCAACAGACGCTGCGCATCACGCAGATTGACCACGGCAAGTCCCTTGTCGAATTCCTGATAGCCCGCCTGGAAAATGCCGCTGACCGTGAAACGCTTGAGTTGCGGAATCGCGCCCAGCGGAGTTGTCTGGAAATCGGTGGTCACGATCACGCTGTCGCCGATATTGACGCCCAGCCATAGCGCCAACTCCTGGCCAAGCACGATATTGAAGCTGCCGGGCGTCAGTTGATCGAGCTTGCCCTGCACCATCTTCCCGGCCAGTACAGAGACCTTGCCCTCCTCTGTCGGCATCACGCCACGCACGATGGCCGGTTGTCGGCGCGGGCCACTGAGCAATGCCTGCGTTTCAACGTAAGGCGCGGCACCCGCAATGCGCGGGTCACGGTTGGCTTCAGTCACCGCCAGCCGCCAGTTGTCCATGACATCGCCATCGGCGCTGACGGTGGCATGCGCCGCCATCTGCAGCATGCGATCGCGAATCTCTCGCTGGAAACCGCTCATCACGGCGAGCGTGGTGATCAAGGCGGCGACGCCAATGGCAATACCGAGGATCGACGCCATCGAGATGAAGGAAATGAAACTGTTGCGGCGTTTGGCGCGCAGATAGCGCAGGCCAATGGCGACTGGGATGGGTTTGAACATACGGTTGGGTGGCGCGGGGTCGGGTCGTCGAAACAGCCGCTATGGTGCCATCGATGCAGGGCGTGGCGTACCGGCGATGCTTGCTGCAGCCAGCCGCAGTTCACGCCGTGACCGGGATGGCAGCGTGTCGGGCCACCAGGCCAGGTGCCGACGGCGGCCGTAACCATCGCGCCAGCGCAGGAATGCAAGTGGTCCGCGCCAATGCAGCTGTGCGTCCTCCAGAGCGAGCCCGTCCAAAAGCGGAGCACCCTCAATCGGCCACACCAGCTGATGCGCATGGCGCCTGCATTCACGCCGGACCAACCACGCGGCATAACTCGCAGACATCAGCGCCAGTAGCCATGCGAACAGGCGCGGCATCTCACTGACGACCACCGAGAAGGCCGCGAGCACGCCGAGCAAACCGACCCCCACGATCACCCAGCGCGACGGGCGCCATTCAAGGCGGCAAGGCGCGGATGCGTTGGACGAGCGAATCAAGTGCGACATCGGGTGCGGTTTCACGGCCGAGGAACCAGCGCCAGAGCTTATCGTCCTCACATTCCAGCAGGCGTAGGAAAATCCCGCGTTCGCTTTCGGAGGACGTCGCCCAGCCCCGATCGAGCCAGCGAGAGAGCAATTGATCGAGCTCACGCATTCCTCGACGACAACGCCAGCGCAGGCGGCCGAGTTCAATGTCGTCCGTCGCGCTCATTGCGCGTGCTCACCACCCATGGATCAGCCGCGACGTGCCAGCATCAACTGCTTGATCTCGCCGATTGCCTTCGCCGGATTCAAGCCCTTCGGGCAGGTCCTCGTGCAGTTCATGATCGTGTGGCAGCGATAGAGCTTGAATGGATCTTCCAGGTCATCCAGGCGCGCACCGGTGTCCTCGTCGCGCGAATCGATGATCCAGCGATACGCCTGCAGCAGGACTGCCGGACCGAGGTAGCGGTCGCCGTTCCACCAGTAGCTGGGGCACGCTGTGGAACAGCACGCGCACAGGATGCATTCGTACAGGCCATCAAGCTTGGCGCGATCCTCCTTGGACTGCAGCCGCTCGCGATCCGGCGGCGGTGCGCTCTGGGTGCGGATCCATGGCTTGATCGAAGCGTACTGCGCGTAAAAATGCGTGAGATCCGGCACCAGGTCCTTGACCACCGGCATGTGCGGCAGCGGATAGATCGGCACTTCGGCCTTGCCGCAGTCCGCAATCGCCTTGGTGCAGGCCAGCGTGTTGGTGCCGTCGATATTCATCGCGCACGAGCCGCAGATGCCTTCGCGGCACGATCGGCGGAAGGTCAGCGTCGGGTCGATCTCGTTCTTGATCTTGATCAGCGCGTCGAGCACCATCGGGCCGCAACTGTCGAGGTCGACTTCATAGGTATCCACGCTGGGATTGCGCCCATCCTCGGGATTCCAGCGGTAGACCTTGAAATCGCGCACGCGCTTGCTGCCTGCAGGCGCTGGAAAGCGCCGGCCTGGCTGGATCTTCGAGTTCTTCGGGAGGCTGAATTCGGCCATCTGAGTGGATTGCTCTGTAATACAGTCAGTAAACGCGTGGCTTCGGCGGCACGGCGGCAACATCGTCGTCGAGCGTGTACAGGTGCACCGGGCGGTAATCGATGTGGGTCGCGCCGTCATTGCCGACCCAGCACAGGCTGTGCTTCATCCACTGCGCATCATCCCGGTCGGGGAAGTCCTCGCGCGCATGGGCACCGCGCGATTCGGTGCGGTTTTCCGCCGAGACCACCGTCGCCAGGGCCTGGCCGAGCAGGTTCTGCAACTCGAAAGTCTCAATCAGGTCGGAATTCCAGATCAGCGACCGATCGCCGACCTTGACGTCCGCGAACGAGCCATGGATGTCACGGATCTTGCGCACGCCATCGGCCAGGGTTTCGCCAGTGCGGAACACTGCTGCGTCGGACTGCATCGTGCGTTGCATGTTGTTGCGGATCACCGCCGTCGGCGTGTTGCCATTGGCGTTGCGCAGGCGGTCGAGGTTGGCAAGTGACGCGTCGCAGGCGCTCGCCTGCAACGGCTTGTGCGACTGCCCGGGCTTGATGGTCTCGGCGCACCGATTGGCGACCGCGCGCCCGAACACCACCAGGTCGAGCAATGAGTTGGAACCCAGGCGGTTGGCGCCGTGCACCGATACGCAGGCACCCTCGCCAATCGCATACAGGCCGGGTACCACCGCATCCGGGTTGCCATCCTTCAACTGCACGACTTCGCCGTGGTAGTTGGTCGGGATGCCGCCCATGTTGTAGTGCACGGTCGGCAACACCGGGATCGGCTGCCGGGTAACGTCGACGTCGGCGAAGATCTTCGCGGTTTCGGCGATCCCCGGGAGCTTCTCGTGGATGTCCTTTGGATCCAGGTGGGTGAGATCCAGGTGGATGTGGTCCTTGAGCTCGCCGACGCCACGACCTTCGCGGATCTCGATGGTCATCGAACGCGAGACCACATCACGCGACGCCAGGTCCTTGGCATTGGGCGCGTAACGCTCCATGAAACGCTCGCCGTTGCTGTTGCGCAGGATGCCGCCCTCGCCGCGCACGCCTTCGGTGATCAACATCCCGGCACCGTAGACGCCGGTTGGGTGAAACTGCACGAATTCCATGTCCTGCAAGCCCAGGCCGGCGCGCAATGCCATGCCGCCGCCATCGCCGGTGCAGGTATGCGCCGAGGTGCAGCTGAAATAGGCTCGCCCATAACCGCCAGTCGCCAACACCACGCCCTGCGACCTGAACAGGTGCAGCGTGCCCTCCGCCATGTCCAGCGCCAGCACGCCACGACAGGCCCCGTCGGCATCCATGATCAGGTCCAGCGCGAAGTATTCGACAAAGAAGCGCGCGTCGTGTTTCAGCGACTGCTGGTAGAGCGTGTGGAGCATGGCGTGACCGGTACGGTCGGCCGCGGCGCAGGTGCGCTGCGCGGTGCCCTCGCCATAATGCGTGGTCATGCCGCCGAAGGGGCGCTGGTAGATCTTGCCCTCCTCCGTGCGCGAGAACGGAACGCCCTGGTGCTCCAGCTCGATGACTGCGGCGACCGCTTCGCGGCACATGTATTCGACCGCATCCTGGTCGCTGAGCCAGTCGCCACCCTTGATGGTGTCGTAGAAATGCCAACGCCAGTCGTCCTCTCCCATGTTGCCGAGCGCGGCGGAAATGCCGCCCTGCGCCGCCACGGTGTGCGAGCGGGTCGGGAACACCTTGGTGATGCAGGCGGTGCTCAATCCCTTCTGCGCGAGGCCGAAGGTCGCACGCAATCCCGCGCCACCGGCGCCGACCACGACCATGTCGTATTTGTGTTCAGTGATCTTGTAGGCGCTGGTCATTTGGATTCGTTCAAGGAGAGAGCGTTGCGACGGTCATCGCGATGTGGCCGAGCGCATACAGCGAAGCGAGGGCCGCGATCGCACAACCCAAGGTGACGAGCAACTGCAACGTGACTTCGATCCAGCGGGTGTGCACGTAGTCCTCGATCACGACCTGGATGCCGAGCTTGGCGTGCCAGAAGGCGGCAATGACGAATGCAGCCAATATGATCAAGTTCCAGGGCTTGGCGATGACGTTGCGAGCAGACTCCATGTCCGCGCCCACCATCGATACCAGCAATCCGATCAGCCATGGGACCAGGATGACAAGAAGGACAGCAGTCACGCGCTGCCACCACCAATGGCCGGTGCCGGATTTGGCCGACCCCAAGCCTTGAGCGCGCGACAGAGGCGTACGCAAGTCGTCCCGGGGGCTACGAGCCGCGCCGGGCGGGTCGATGCCGCTCATGGATGGCCTCCCAGCACCACGAACCAGATCGCAGCGGTAAATCCGATGGTCAACACCACCACCGTCCAACCGGAGCGATAGGTGTCGGAGATTTCAAATCCCCAGCCCATGTCCCAGAACAGATGCCGCAGACCGTTAAGCAGGTGGTAAACCAATGCGAGCGAAAATCCGAACAGCAACAAAAGACCAATTGGCGAAGCGATGACAGCCGCGGCATGCGCGTAATCTTCGCCCCCTTCCGCAAGCGCCAGCAGCCACCACGTCAGGCCAAACGCTCCGACGGCCAGGATCACGCCGCTGATGCGATGCAGGATCGACAGGACCGAGGTGATCTGCGGGCGATAAATCTGCAGGTGCGGTGACATCGGTCTTGCCTGGGACCGTTCGCGGATCGTCATCGGTAGGACTCGTCCTTGCGGTGGTTGCGGCGCGAACGCCGCCTGCGGGCAATGGGTCAAAGACAAAAAGACAATACGCATGAAGCTCAGAAATCGATGCAGCGACCGTTCTTTTCCCAGTCGCCGTATCGCGTTGGATCGGGGCCATCACGGCCACCGACTTCCGTCGCCGGTGTCGGTGGCTCGGTTTCCGGTGGGGAAACGGGCAGTTCCGACGCAGCGGGGACGGGAGCGGTTTGGCCTATGATCTTGGTGTTCACAGCCATGCAAGTCTAAGTCCCTGCCCCATGTCCGACAACCCGCAGCCAATGCCAATCACGGATTTCGCCCTGACGGACCACCGTGTGCTGACGCTTGGTGGTCGCGATGCCACTGCCTTTGCGCAGGCGCAATTCATGAACGAGGTCACTGCGCTTGCTCCCGGGCATTGGCAATGGAATGGGTGGCTCACACCCAAAGGTCGCGTTATCGCGCTGTTTGCGCTGCTCAAGCTGGATGCGGAAACATTGTGGCTGGTGCTGCCTGATGTCCATCCGACAGCCCTTGCACTCCAACTGCAACGATTCGTCTTCCGCAGCAAGGTCGTGGTCGCGGCGCGCGATGATCTTGTTGTCAGCGGCGCATTTGCACCCCCGGTGAAAGCCCTCGGCAGCAGCTTTGCTGCCGATGAGCAAGCCAATGTCGAGCTCGATTTTTCCGGCGAGGGGGGACTACGCACGTTGCGCATTGGAGGCAATGGAGTTCTGGACGTCCCCAATCATATGGCGCGGTGGAGGGCATTGGACCTCATGCACGGGTTGCCGCGACTGCCTGAATCGCAATCCAGCCAGTGGACGCCTCAACAACTCTCGCTGGAGCGGCTGCGTGCCTACAGCCTCAAGAAAGGCTGCTATCCCGGGCAGGAAATCGTGGCGCGCACGCATTTCCTGGGGAAGGCAAAACGTGGGCTGGCCCTGTTTGATGCCGATGCCATCGTCGCTGGTGGCGATGAAGTCCACGACGGCGAGCGCGCAATCGGCACCGTCGTCAGCGCTGCATCGGATTCGGGAAAACATCGAGCGCTGGCGGTGCTGCCGTTGGAGCGCGACGCTGCAGTCTTGAACGTCACTGGAATCGCTCTGGATGAGCGACCGCTGCTGGGCGGCCTGGCGCGCTGACGAGAAGCCTCAACCAGCCAATGCCGTCGCAGCGGCGATGATCTCCTCCTCTGACGGGATCACTAAAAACGCCGCACCTGCAAGCGGCGTGAACGTATCGGCACCCACGATGCGCTTGAGCGGTTTTGCCCCATGGCCGGCTTCAGTGATTGCAGTGATCACGCCCTCGCCCACACCGGCGCTATGCCGGCCTTCGTCGACCACAAGGATGCGTTTGCATTCACCCGCATGTTTGGCGATAGCAGCCTCGTTGAGCGGGACCAACCAGCGCAGGTCGACCACGCGCGCTTTCCAGCCATGTTGTTTTTCGATGGCGCGGGCGGCACGCAGGCTCATCGGCACGCCGTTTCCGAAGCTGAAAATCACACAGTCGGTCGCATCGGGGTTGTAAACGCGCTCCTCGCCGAACACGAGCGCTTTGTCCGGCGTCGGATATGCGGTCAGCCAGCCGCCGTCTCCAGCTTCGTACAGGTCCTTGGCCATGTACAACGCGATCGGCTCCAGCAACGCACACACGCGGCCATCGACCTTCGCCAGCGCCGCGAGCGTGCGCAGCATCATCGCGGCATCGTCGCCGCGTGATGGGCAGCCGACAATCAGGCCGGGGATGTCGCGCAACGCGGTGATCGAGTTGTCGTTATGGAAGTGCCCGCCGAAGCCACGCTGGTAGCCCAGCGAGGCGATCCGCAGCACCATCGGGTTGCGGTATTGGCCATTGCTGAAAAACTGCAGGCTCGCTGCCTCGCCACGAATCTGGTCGCAGGCATTGTGGAAATATGCCAGGTACTGGATTTCCGGGAATGGCAGCATTCCCAGGTTGGCATAGCCCTGTGCTAGCCCGAGGATGATGGTTTCGTCAAGCAGCGTATTGAACACACGCTTGTTGCCAAATGCCTTGTGCAGCCCTTTGGTGACGGTATACACACCGCCTTTCTGCGCCACGTCCTCGCCGAACAACAGCGCTTCCGGATACTTCGCGAACAGATCATGCAATGCGTTGTTGATCTGGATGGCAAGGTGCCTGGGCGCTTGTTTCTCAGGAAGTTTTGTTTCACTGCCGAAGACTGCAATGCGTTTGTCTTCAGCGACACTACGCGTGGCTTCCGCATTGACGGCGGCAGGCGTGTAAGGGCCCAGCGATGCCATCACGTCGGCAAGCTCGGTCAGGCGCGGCCGGCTGTCCGCGTCTTCGGCTGCGGCAAAGCATCTGCGACGCGTGTCCTCGTACAGTGCGAGGATCTCGTCCTTGGACATCAGCCCGGATTCGAGCGCGATCGCCGCGCTGCGCAGGAGGGGATCACCGGCTTCCACGGCGACCAGTTCCTCGATTGGCCGCCATTCGATCTCGAAGTCGGTTCCGGCATGGCCCATGATCCGCGTGGTGCGCAAGTGCAGGAACGTTGGCCGGCGCGTGCGGCGGCAATGCTCGACCGCGGTTTGCACTTGCCCATAGCCCGTTGCGAGGTCCAGGCCATCGGCATAGAAGTAATCGAGATCGGCTCGATTCTTGAAGTTCTGCGCCACCCAACCGGTTGGCGTCTTCACGGAGATCCCGATGCCGTTGTCTTCGCACACGAACAGCACCGGCGCCGGTAATTTCTGGTACGCCGTCCAGGCGGCGGCATTGAATGCGGTCTGCGCGGTCGCGTGGTTGCTCGACGCATCCCCGAACGAACAGATCGCGATGCTGTCATCGGGAATCGGCAACTGATGGCCGATACGACGCGCCTGTTCAATTGCCACTGCGGTGCCGAAGGCCTTTGGCAGGTGCGAGGCAATCGTCGACGTCTGCGGCAGCACCCACAGCGGCTTGCTGCCCCAGACCTTGTGGCGGCCGCCGGATGCAGGATCGTCCTTGCTGGCTGCAAATGACAATGCCGAATCCATGATTGGATCCAATCCGGGCAGCTTGCGGAAACGTTCCGCCATGAATGCGCCACTACGGTAATGAAGGAATGCCGGGTCGGTATGTCGCGTCAGCCGCGCGACCATCGCATTGCCTTCATGGCCGCTGGAACCAATCGTGTAGAAGACCTTGTTCTGCACGCGCAGCACGCGCGCCATCAAATCAAGATGACGACTGATCAGTTGCGAGTCGAACAGGTCGCGGAACCCGCGCGCATCCAGCGCACTGCCATCCAGGATCGCTTCGCCAGGCGATGGCATCGCATCGGCATGCCCATTCCAGTCACGCACGAATTGCTGGAAATTGACATCGCAGATCTCTGCGCGATTGAGGCCTTTCATTCGTGCTGGAATGGGATTGGACATTGCTGACATGGTTGGCTTGCCTTTTTAGGGCGGGTTTTAGCCCGCCGCGCAGCGATGGTGGGTAAATACCCGCTCTATCTGCTGTTCGATTGGTCCAGCTATTCCTTGGCTGCCTCGTTAGGCCCAGGCATCAACACAAAACCCGGCGTCACGTGGACCCGCGCCAGCCAGTCGCGCACCGCCGGATAGACAGACAGATCGAAGCCGCCGTCGGACGCTACGTCGGTGTAGGCGAACAGTGCAATGTCGGCGATGCCGTAGTCAGCACCGGTGAACCAAGGCTGTGACTGCAGATACAGTTCCATGACGGCAAGTGCCTGGTGACCGCGCTCATGGCACTTGGGCAATTCCGCACGTCTTGGAGAATCCGCCGGCGTGAAAAGCTGGATGAAGCGCGCCACGGCGATATAAGGCTCATGGCTGTACTGCTCGAAGCACATCCAGCTCAGCGCCTGCGCGCGCACCCATGCGTCGTCCGGCAGGAATGTCGAACCTTCTGCGAGCCAGTACAGGATCGCATTCGACTCGACCATGATGCGGCCGTCGTCAAGTTCGAGCATCGGCACCTTGCCGTTGGGATTCTTCGAGAGATACTCGGCGGTACGAGTCTCCCCGGCGCTGCTGTCGATTTCAATCCAACGATATTCGCGACCAAGTAGCTCGAGCAGCAATCGCAGCTTGTGGCAGTTGCCGGAAGTCGAGAACCCGTAGACCGTGATCATGCCAGCGCCCCGAGTGCAGGCTGCCGCGCAAGCCACTGGTCGCGGGTCTGGCCCCAGATTCCGATTTCCACGTCCTCGAATGGTGGCGGCAACTTGCCCGGACCTTGATACGCCGAACCCAGTCGCTCAGCCATCGTGATCGATGCGGTATTGCCCGGTTGGATGCTGTGGATGACCTCGGTCCAGCCGAGATGCTCGAAGGCCCAATCGATCGATGCGGTTGCCGCTTCACTGGCGTAACCCTTGCCGGTGAATTCGCTGCGCAGCGACCAGCCCACCTCGGTTCCGGGCCAACCTTCCGGCATCCACGGACCCGCCTGCCCGATCCATGTACCCGTTGCTTTCTCGACCAGCGAGAACATCGCGAATCCCTGCATCGCCCACGCGCCCGGCATCTGCAGGAACTTGCGCCATGCAGGGGCGCGCAGCATGTGACCTCCGATATAACGCGCGGTTTGCTCGTCAGCCATCATTGCCGCGTAGCTGTCGAAATCCGCCAGCTGCGGCATGCGCAGGATCAGGCGTGAGGTTTCGATCCGGATCTCGGGTAGGTGCATCACACTCGCCTGTCTGTCGCCGTTCCCGCGAGTTAAAACGCACTGATACCAGTCAACTCGCGCCCGATGACCAGTTGATGCACGGTCTCGGTGCCTTCATAGGTGATGACCGATTCCAGATTGAGGGCATGGCGAATGGCGCAATGCTCGGTTGTGATCCCGGCACCGCCGAGCAGGTCGCGGCATTGGCGTGCGATGTCGATCGCCATGCGGCAGTTGTTCCACTTTGCCAGCGACACCTGTGCCGGCATCATCTTGCCTGCATCCTTGAGACGGCCAAGCTGCACGACCAGCAACTGCGCAAGCGTGATGCGGCGGGCCATGTCGGCAAGCTTGAGTTGCGCCGATTGCGTGGCCGCGACCGGACGCTCGAACAGGATGCGTTCCTTCGAATAATTCAGCGCCTCATCCAGGCAGGCGATGGCCGCGCCGATCGGACCCCACGTGATGCCGTAACGCGCCTGCGTCAGGCAACCTAACGGCCCCTTGAGGCCTTTCACATTAGGCAAGCGGTTGGCTTCCGGGACACGCACGTTGTCGAAGAACAGCGATGACGTCACCGACGCGCGCAGGCTCATCTTGTGCTTGATTTCCTGCGCCGCGACACCGGACATGTCCTTCTCGACGATGAAGCCCTGGATGCCGTCGTCGGTCTGCGCCCAGACGATGGCGATGTCGGCGACGTTGCCATTGGTGATCCACATCTTGGAACCGTTGAGGATCCAGTCGCCGCCATCCTTGCGCGCATTCGTCTTCATGTTGGCCGGATCGGAGCCACCCTGCGGCTCGGTCAGGCCGAAGCAGCCGATAACCTTGCCCGCCGCCATGTCCGGCAGCCAGCGCATGCGCTGGTCTTCCGTGCCGTAGGCGTAGATCGGGTACATGCACAACGAAGACTGCACGCTGACGAAGCTGCGGATGCCGCTATCGCCGCGTTCAAGTTCCTGGCAGATCAGGCCATAACTGACGGCGTTGAGTCCATGGCCACCGTATTGCTCGGGCAACGAGCTACCCAGCAGGCCCAGTTCGGCGATTTCCGGGATCAACTCCTTCGGGAAACGCGCCTGGTCGAAGGCGTCACCGATGATCGGCAGCACGCGCTCGTCAGTGAAACGCGCCACGGTGTCCTGGATCGCGCATTCCTCCTCGGTCAGCAGGGAGCGGGCGTCAAACAGATCGTACGGAGGCAGTGCCATGGCGGGGGTTCGATCAGCGGGAAAGCGCCATTGTATCGGGCCATGCTGCAGTGCGGCACCCTGGCAGGCCGACATAAAAAAGGGCCGGATCGCTCCGGCCCTCGATCATGGCGAGTGGCATGGATCAGCCGTGGGTATTGCCGGCATCAACCGCCGCCACCTGGGTCACAACCTGTCCATCAATCACCGGCAGCTTGTCGCCGGGCTTGTGGTCCATCCGGATAGTGCGTTCCTGGCCGTTGTAGCTGTAGGTCACGTTGTAGCCGATCGCCTTGTTCTGGCTACCCAGCGCGATCCGACTGCCCGGCTTGCTGCCCGTGCGCATGGTGCCAGTGGTGCCATCAGGATTGCGATAGGTGACGTTGTAGGCCGTCACGCGCGAGGATTGCGAAGTAGACGACACGGTGTGGCACTGATGCTCGGTACGACTGATCACCTTGTTTTCTGCATGACGCTCTTCAATCGCGCGTCCGGCAAAACCGCCACCGACTGCCGCACCAACCGTCGCCAGCTGGCGGCCTTTCCCGTGACCAACCTGATTACCCAATAGCCCACCTATGACAGCACCGGCCACGGTCCCGCCGATATTGCGAGGATCACGACGTGGCGCCTGCTCCTGCACGACGACATCGTTGCATTCCTCATGCGGTGTGGACGTCGTCGAGGTTTCCCGCACCGGATCGGTGCCGATCACCTGCGCGTACAACTTCTGGCGCTCGTTGATCGGTACGACATTGACGACCTGCGCATAATCGACGCGGCCAGCCGTGATCGCATTGTTGTCAGTTCGGACATCGCCTTGCATTGCAGGCGTATTGAGCTGGGCCGGGGCAAGCGTGGTCGGGGCAGCAGCGGTGGTGAAGTTCGCCTGGTTGTCGCGGCTATGGTTGAAAGCAGCCACGGCCACGCCGCCCACCAGCAATGAGGCCAAAGCGATGGCGAGGGTGTTGTTCTGCATGGTGGCTCCTTTGGCGGGTAACCCGCCCGTGTTGATACGACGGCGCGATTGCAACATCCGTAACCTGAACAGCGCCGGAGCAAACTCCACTGAGCTTCAGCGGAATCCCTGCGAAGCGTGCATTTGTCCCCATGCTAGGTTTGAAGGCATTCATTCTTGCTGTCTATCCGACGGCCACTGGAGATCCTCATGGGAAGATTGTTCCTGATTGGACCGCTGCTGCGCTGGCTGGCGGGATTGCGCTATCCCAAGTTGTTCCTTGTGATCGCAGGTCTGTTCATTGTGGATCTGGCGATCCCCAATCTTGTGCCGTGGGACGACATCCTGCTGGGTTTGGGGACGGTGATGCTGGCCCGCTGGAAAGGGCGCAGCAATGCCGCCCCCTCTGAACCAACCCGGCCCGATGCAGCTCGTCGATAGCCACTGCCATCTGGACACGAGCGAGTTCGATCACGATCGCGCCGATGTCATCGCACGAGCCCGTGCCTCGGGAGTGACGCGACAGATCGTGCCGGCCATTGACGCCGCCGGCTGGTCGAAATTGCGTGATGTCTGTGCCGCTGACCCTGGCTTGTTTCCCGCGTATGGATTGCATCCGATGTTTCTTGCATCGCACCAGCCGGCGCACCTGCATTCCCTGCGCGACTGGATTCAATGCGAGCGCCCGCTTGCGATCGGCGAATGCGGCCTGGATTTCTACATTCCTGATCTGGATGCCGCGCTGCAGCAGCAATACTTCGACGGGCAGCTCGCGCTGGCAAAGGAATTCGACCTGCCGTTGATCGTGCATGCGCGGCGTGCAGTTGAATCCGTCATCGTGTCGATCAAGCGCTTCGATGGCGTTCGCGGCGTGGTCCACAGTTTTTCAGGCAGCATCGAACAGGCCCGGCAGCTGTGGAACCTGGGTTTCCTGATCGGCCTGGGAGGGCCGGTCACTTACGAACGCGCCAATCGCCTGCGCAGACTCGCAACGACGATGCCCATCGAATATCTGCTGCTGGAAACCGATGCCCCTGATCAGCCCGACGCCGAACATCGTGGCAGACGCAATGAACCTGCGCGTCTCACGAATGTCCTGCGGACGATCGCACAGCTGCGCAGGCGGGACCCGGCGGACATTGCCGCGGCAACGACTGCCAATGCCGAGCGCCTGTTCGCATTGAGTTGATCATCTCTGGGCTTGCCTGAGCAGCAATTCCAGGGCCTTGCCGACGGCCGCGAATGCAAACGTGCCGGTGACATGCGTCGCCGCACCCAGCCCTGCCCCGCAATCGAGCTTGAGTGCACCATCACCCACGACTTTCGGACGAAGTCCACTGACGGAACCGTCGAGCTGTGGGTATTTGACGTTCTCCAGCGAATACACCGCTGATACGCCGAAATAGCGGTCGGCATTCTTTGGGAAGTTGAACTCGGTGCGCAGTTTTCTGCGGATCAGCGACAGCATGGCGTCGTGTTCGGTCCGCGAAAGATCGCGAACACGCACCTGCGTCGGATCGATCCGACCGCCAGCCGAGCCCACCGTGATAATCGACTGCTTGCGACGGCGGCACCAGGCGATCGCTTCGACCTTAGTACGGAAGCTGTCGCACGCATCGATCACCACGTCGTAATTGCAATCAAGCAATTGCGCGATGTTGGCAGGCGTGAGGAATGACGAGACCGCATCTACCTCGATGGCGGGACTGATCGCCACACAGCGCTCGGCCATCGCCTCAACCTTGCTGCGACCATATTGTCCGGCGACTGCGGGCAATTGGCGGTTGGTATTGGACACGCAAAGGTCATCGGCATCAATTAGTGACAGATGACCGATTCCGCTGCGCGCCAGTGCCTCGGCCGCCCATGTGCCGACGCCGCCCAAACCGACAACAGCAACCCGGCAGGATCGAAAACGTCTCAATGCACCGTTGCCGTAAAGGCGGTCAATGCCGGAAAAACGCTCGGTCCAGAGGCGATCCATGCGCGAAGTCTAACGATTCAGACCCATGCTATCGTCGCAGCTTCACGCGCATGACAACCAACCGGAGTTCCCCATGGCTACCAGCAACGCATCGCGCTATCTGTTCTTGTTCCTGATCGGGCTGGCAGTCGGCGCACTTGGTGCGGTGATGGCAATGCGCGCGATCGATGCACGCCAGGACCATTTCCCCAAGTCGCTCATGCAGGTGCAGTCGTGGCATATGGGCCAGCTCAAGGCAAACATGGAGCAGAGCCGTTGTGCTGCTACCGACACGCTTCCCCACCTGCAGGCGTTACGTCTGACGGCCAGCGACCTGGAACCGGCCTTTGGTGACCTTCACGACGATGCGCGCTTCAAGAAGCATGCCAGCGACATGCGTGCGACGCTGGACGGCGCCCTCGCGAGCCCTCCACTTAACTGCGCAGGCGTCGGCACGACGCTTGCTGCCATCGGCGAAAACTGCAAAAGCTGTCACCAGGATTTCAACAACTGATGATTGCAGAGGTGAACGCATGCTGACGATCAGCAGGCTGAATTGGCTTGCTTTGATCGGCTATTCACAAACACCCTCTTAAGGTTGGCGACGGCTAGGAAGTTCCTGTTCCTGCCTCCCCTTCCAGGAGATACGCATGAACATTCGTCTTATCGGCGCCACCGCCCTAGTCGCCTCACTCGCTGCCGCTGGCTGCGCCACCACCAGCCCGGGTTACAACAACGGGTATGGCAACAACGGGTACGGCCCGGGTTACGGTGCTGCGCCGGCGTCCACTGCCTCCTGTTACGACTGCGGAACCGTGACCCGGGTCGAAACAACGTATGCCACCCAAAGCAACGTACCCAATGCAACGGGCGCGGTTCTCGGCGGCATCGTGGGCGCCGTTGCCGGCCGTGAAATCTCGAGCAAAACCGGCGGCAGCAAGGGCAACCAGAATATCGCTACCGTTGGTGGCGCAGTCGCCGGTGCAGTGGCAGGCAACGCCATCCAGAATCGTCAACAGGCCAACAGTGGTGGTTACAACGTCTATGTGCGAATGAATGATGGACGCCAGGTCATCGTGACCCAGGGCGATCTGGGCGGCATTCGCGAAGGCTCCTACGTGCGCGTCAGCAACGGCCGCGCCTACATTCGTTGATCGGCCGGCTTAGCCCGATCCGTCTACGACACCTGGAAGCCCGCGCAAGCGGGTTTCCTTTTGCCTGATATGCCCCGTAATGACATCTTTCCCGAGGAGGTTGGAATACCACCATGCCCGCAGTGACGTTGTATTACGCCATCGCTGGCGTACTGATCGTGGTGGGATTGATCGGGATTGTCTTGCCAGCGCTTCCGGGCCTGCCCCTGGTGTTTGCCGGCATGCTGCTTGCAGCGTGGGCTGGAGGTTTTGCCAAGGTCGGCGCGGGGATGCTGGTCACGCTAGGCTTGTTGACGGCGGTGTCGATGGCAATCGATTTCTGGGCGGCCGCGGTGGGCGCACGACGCGTGGGAGCCAGTCGCCTGGCTGTCATCGGCGCCATCGTGGGAACCGTCCTTGGGCTCCTGTTGGGGCCAGTCGGGTTGCTTGTCGGGCCATTTGCTGGTGCATTGCTGGGGGAGTTGTTGCATGGGCGATCGCTCAATGCATCGCAAGTCGGCAAGGCAACCCGCGTCGGCATTGGCACGACCCTGGGCATTGTCATGGGGGTGGCGCTCAAGCTCATGCTGGCATTCGCCATGCTCGGTTTATTTGTGTGGTCGTGGTTCCACTGACAGTGGATAAGTTGACGACTGTTCCCCGCCCGGGGAATCGTCGCGTTTGTACGTAGCGTTCCCGAATTCCCTTCCCACGTTGACCCAAGGTCGGCGTCACACTGTTGCCGGAGTCGCCCGTGGCCTTCAATTGGAGTCGTAAACGCATGATCTGGACCATCGTCATCACCGCGATCGTGACCCTGTTGATCATCGTGGTCGCGATGAACTTCGCCACGCCCGAAAAACAGCTCGACCGCAAGGTCGAGCACCGCTACAGCGTGGACGACCCACAGTTCAAGCGCGAGATGAGCGTGCTTCTGGGTCCGGCGATCCTCTCCGGAAACCGGGTGACCGATCTTGAAAACGGGGACGAAATCTTTCCCGCGATGCTTGCTGCCATTCATGCGGCGACCAAGACCGTCACGTTTGAGACCTACATCTTTTGGGATGGTGAAATCGCCAATAAATTCGCCGAGGCCTTGATCGAGCGCGCTCGCGCCGGCGTCATGGTGAACGTCACGATCGACTGGGCTGGCAGTTCCAGCATGGACGAGAAGCTGATCAAGCAGATGACCGACGCGGGTGTCCATTTCCAGCGCTACCGGCCACTGCGCTGGTATAACCTGAGCCGGCTCAACAACCGCACCCACCGCAAGCTGCTGGTGGTCGACGGCACTGTCGGGTTTACCGGGGGGGTGGGCATCGGCGATCCGTGGCAGGGCCATGCGCAGGATCCCGACCACTGGCGCGACGTGCACTTTCGTATCGAAGGGCCTGTCGTGGCTCAGATCCAGTCGGTGTTCAACGACAACTGGATCAAGACCTCGGGCGAGATACTCAATGGTGCTGGCTATTTCCCGCCGCTGCATGCGGTCGGAAGCATGGACGCGCACATGTTCTACAGCTCGCCGGCCGGTGGCTCGGAAAGCATGCACCTGATGTATTTGATGATAATCGCTGCCTCCGAACATACCCTCGATCTGTCGGCCGCGTATTTCATTCCGGACGAATTGATCTCCAAGGCGTTCATCGCCGCACGCCATCGCGGCGTCAAGGTGCGCATACTGATGCCGGGAGAGAAAACCGACTCCGGCGCCGCGCGCACGGCATCAAGAGCCAGTTGGGGCCCCCTGCTGCTTGCAGGCGTGGAGATGTACGAATACAACCCGACGATGTTCCATAACAAGATCCTGATCGTCGATCACATGGTGACGTCGGTGGGTTCGACCAACTTCGACCAGCGCTCGTTCCAGTTGAACGACGAAGCCAGTCTCAACGTATACGACGCGGGTTTCGCCAAGCACATGACCGATGTCTTCGAACAGGATCTCAAGCCGGCCACCCAATACACCTACGAACGCTGGAAAAACCGCTCGTTCAAGGAAAAATTCGCCGAACGTTTTTTGTTGCCGGTCAAATCGCAGCTCTGACCGGGCAATGGCGTCACTGAACAATTCGCTTTCACTTCATTCGTGCTGCCGCGACAGGGGTGCATGGGTTTCATGAAGTCAGCCATGCATTCCTCCTCCCGCCGCATCGCGCAAGGCTTGCTTGGCATTGCGTTGTGTGGCCTGCCTCTGATGGCGTTGCCCTCCATCGCGAATGCGCAGACATTGGCAAGCGGCGATTCGACCGCCGCCGCGACGCCGGATACCCAGCTGGTCGCGTCTCAAATCCGTGCCGGTGTACGAGATGACAACCGCATCGCCTCCGCAGTCGCGGCGTTACTGTTGCGACAGGCGACGCTTCACGGCGTGTCGGTTGAAGTGCATTCGGGCATCGTGACACTCGGCGGGAAAGTCCCGCAGGAAGTCGATCGTACCCGCGCGGCGACCCTTGCCCGCAAGGTGAGTGGCGTTGCCGATGTCACCAACGCGATCCAGCTCGACGCCAGCCTGCGTACCCGTTTTGCGACAGCTGTCGACCAGGTTGATGGCAAGTTCGTGCGACTGCTGGCGGCGATCCCGCTACTGATTGCGGCCATCGCAATCGTCCTGCTATCGATGTGGCTTGGCCACTACCTGTCCGGACGTACCCACTGGCTGGCGCTACGCAGCGGCAATCCGTACATGGACGGATTGTTGAGGAGAATCGTCAAAACCATGGTCGTGCTGGTTGGCGTCCTGATCGCGCTCGACCTGTTGGGCGCGACGTCACTGCTTGGCGCTGTGATCGGTTCGGCGGGCGTGGTCGGCCTGGTGCTCGGATTCGGATTCAAGGACCTCGCCGAAAACTACATCGCCGGCATCCTGCTCAGCCTGCGCCACCCTTTCGAGCCTGGCGACCATCTGGTCATCGACAGATACGAAGGTCGGGTGGTGTCGTTGACCTCACGCGCAACCCTGTTGATCACGCTTGATGGCAACCAACTGTCGCTGCCCAACGGGCTGGTCTTCAAGTCGGTGATCCTCAATTACAGCGTCAATCCCAAGCGGCGGTTCGATTTCGGTATTCCGATCGACACCGGCGCATCGATCCGCACGGCACAGATACTGGCGATGGAAGAAATCGCCCGCATCCACGGCGTGCTCACCGACCCGGCGCCGTCGTGGGTAATCGATGGTTATGCGGAAGGGGGGATCGTGATGCGCTTTTTCGGCTGGGTCGACCAGCGCAACAGCGACCCGCGCAAGGTGCGTAGCGAAGCCTTGCGCGTGGTCAAGGCCGCTTTTGCCAAGGACGGAATCGAAGCACCGCGCTCAACGCAATACATCGTGACCATGCCAGCGACGCCTGAACAAGCTGCTGCATCGCATAGGTCTGCAGCGGCCATCGAGGCGACAGAACCGCATGGTGGCGAAGACACTTCCGTCAACCGTGACATCGATGCGCAACTGGCGGCGGCGCAGCAATCGACGCAGGAGCGCAATCTGCTGGATCCAACGAGCCACGAGAGCACAGATCCCGAGGGTTGAATTCGGAAGCCTTCTGCTTGTCTCAAGTGGTCAGGACGGCCAGTGGAATCCCTCCAATGCGCGCCTTCCATTCGCGTGGCCCGGTGTCGTGCACGGATTCACCGCTCGAGTCGACGGCAACCGTCACCGGCATGTCCTGTACGGTGAATTCGTAGATCGCTTCCATGCCCAGGTCAGCGAAGGCGACGACACGCGCGGCCTTGATCGCTTTCGATACCAGATACGCCGCACCGCCCACCGCCATCAGGTATGCGGACTTGTGCTTGCGGATTGCCTCGATCGCCACGGGGCCCCGCTCCGCCTTGCCGACCGTGCCGAGCAGACCGGTGTCGCGCAATAACTGTTCAGTGAATTTATCCATGCGGGTGGCCGTCGTCGGGCCGGCAGGGCCAACCACTTCATCGCGCACCGGATCGACCGGGCCAACGTAATAGATGAAACGCCCGCGCAGGTCGACGGGAAGTGGCTCGCCGCGATCCAGCATCCCGACGATGCGCTTGTGCGCCGCGTCGCGTCCGGTCAGCAATTTGCCGTTGAGCAGCAGGGTTTCACCCGGTTTCCAGCTGGCGACATCTGCCCGGGTGATCGTATCGAGGTAGACACGCCTGCCCTTTGATGCGTCGTAGGTGAGCTGCGGCCAGTCTGCAAGCGAAGGCGGATCGAGCATCACCGGGCCGCTGCCATCCAGCGTGAAATGCGCGTGGCGCGTCGCCGCGCAATTGGGGATCAACGCCACCGGAAGATTGGCCGCATGCGTCGGGTAATCCTTGACCTTGACGTCGAGCACCGTCGTCAAACCACCCAACCCCTGCGCGCCGATGCCGAGCGCGTTGACCTTGTCGAACAGCTCCAGCCGCAATTCCTCGCTGCGATTGGATGCACCGCGCGCCTGCAACCCGGTGATGTCGATCGGCTCCATCAACGCTTCCTTGGCCAGCAGCATCGCTTTCTCGGCGGTGCCGCCGATGCCGATGCCCAACATGCCCGGCGGGCACCAGCCGGCGCCCATCGTCGGTACCGTTTTCAAGACCCAGTCGACGATCGAGTCCGACGGGTTGAGCATGACGAATTTCGATTTCGCCTCCGAGCCGCCGCCTTTCGCGGCGACGATCACATCCACCGTATTGCCAGGCACGACCTTGACGTTGACCACGCCCGGCGCGTTGTCGCCGGTATTGATGCGCTTGCCTGCAGGATCGGCAAGCACACTTGCGCGCAGCTTGTTGTCCGGATGGTTGTAGGCCCGGCGCACGCCCTCATGCACCATGTCCTCCACGCCAATCGTGGCGTCATCCCAGCGCACATCCATGCCGATGCTGAGAAAGACCGTGACAATGCCGGTGTCCTGGCAGATCGGGCGATGGCCTTCGGCGCACATGCGCGAATTGATCAGGATCTGGGCGATGGCATCCTTCGCCGCTGGCGACTGCTCGCGATCATGCGCGGCCGACAGGCTGCGGATGTAATCCACCGGGTGGTAATAGCTGATGTATTGCAACGCATCGGCGATCGACTGGATCAGGTCTTCCTGTCGAATGGACACCTCGGTCCGGCTGGGCGGTTTCTGGGGGGACGTTGACAGGCTCACGCGCTTGCATCGATCGGGCGAAGAACGCGATTTTACCGCGCAATCAAAGCAGAGGCTCTTGCGGATCAGTTTCCGGGGGATAGATGAGGACGCCATCCACCATTCGTGCCGCTGGATTCAAGAAATGCGGTTGCATCTTCGCCGGCGCCATCAAGTGCTGCACGCCCCAGCCGCGCATCACGAAGTCGTCCGCGATCAAACGGCGATGACATCGCCACCAGAGGGCTTCGGCGCACATCACCGCCGTGCACGCGGCAGCTGCATGCCCCATCAAACGTGTGCGCGCCGACGCAAATTCCGGTGTTGCCATGTAATCGGCATACCCGCGGAAGGCTGCCACGCGCCAGGCACCATTTGGTGAATCCGGGTGCGGCAGACGACGACCACCGAACTCGGGCATCGGCAGGTAGGTGATGCCAACGTCGCGCAACGCCGGCAGCATTGCAGACGGGGAATATTGAGGGTTTCGCCGGGAACCCGCGAACCGTCGCACATCCACCAGCGTCGTGATCCCTGCCCACAGCAACATGCCAGCGAATTCATCCCACTCGCGTGTCGAATGACCGATCGTCCACAAACAGCGCGGTGCGTCCATGGCGATATCGTGCCTGCTCCACGGTGAAGCGACCTTGACACCCGACCGGCTAGGCTGCGTATTCATACATGACCAGCGCACCCGGAGCCGCCATGACCGACCAGAGCAGCGGACTTGCACGCACCACGCAGATCGTGCGGTTTTTTTTCAAATATCGTTCCGCTGGGGTGTTTACGGGAATCGACCTGGACGCGGTGACCCAGGACATCACCCCGGACGACACTGAAGGCAAGCCTGAGGAATTCGTCGACGACCTGGAAGCACTGGGCCCAACCTTCGTCAAGATCGGGCAAGCCTTGTCGACGCGCCCGGACATGGTCCCGGCGCCTTATCTCGCCGCACTGGAACGCATGCAGGACGATGTGGCGCCGATCCCGTTCGATGCCATTCGCACGGTGGTCGAGGACGAACTCGGCGTGCGCATCAACAAAGTGTTCGCGACGTTCGACGAAGCCCCGCTTGGCAGCGCATCGCTGGCGCAGGTCCACCGGGCAACCCTGCGCGATGGACGCGCAGTGGCGGTCAAGGTGCAGCGGCCGGGCGTGGACCAGGCCGTGCGCACAGATCTCGATGCGCTGGTGCGCCTTGCCGGGCATGCCGACCGCATGACCGACATCGGCAGGCGCCTGCGGTTCTCCGACTGGGTGGCTGAATTCCGCAAGGCCCTGCTGGGGGAACTCGACTATCGCGCCGAAGCCGAAAACCTCGAACGCTTTGGCGAACACTTCAAGGAGTACCCGGAGCTTTACGTTCCACAGCCGGTGTGGGACCTGACGAAACAGCGCGTGCTGACGATGGAGCTGGTCAGCGGCGTAAAAGTCACGGAATTGTCCGGCCTGCGGCGCACTGAGCAGCCGCTCGATGCACTGGCATCGGCGCTCATGCGTGGCTATCTGGACCAGGTGTTCGTGCATGGCGAAATCCATGCCGACCCGCACCCCGGCAACCTGCTCGTGACCGATGACGGGCGCTTGGCCTTGTTCGATCTTGGCATGGTCGCGCATGTCCCGCCGAAACAACGCGAGCGCCTGCTGAAACTGTTGTTCGCCGCGGTTGATGGGCGCGGCGAAGAGGTCGTCAACGAAGCCATCTCGATGGGCACGCGACTTGAGGATTTCGACGAAGAACGCCTCATGCGGGAAGTCGGTCAGCTGGTCGCCCGCTACGCCGCGCACGGTGGATCGCAGATGCTGTCCGAAGGCCGGATGATGCTGGAGCTCGTGCGGCTGGCGACCGCATGCGGCTTGCGCACACCGCCTGAATTGAGCCTGCTGGGCAAGACCTTGTTGAACCTGGAACAGGTCTCTAATGCGCTGGACCCGAAACTTGATGTCAAGAAGGTCGTCGAGCGGCACCTTGAACACGTCATGCGCGAGCGCCTGAAAAAATCCCTCTCGCCTTCCAACATCGCCAGCGAATTGATCGAGGTGCAAGCGCTGCTGCGCGAATCTCCACGCAAGGTGTCCGACATCCTGTCGTTGCTGGCGGAAAACAAATTGCAGATGCGCATTACCGGGCTGGAGGAATCGCACCTGATGGAAAGCCTGCACAAGATCGGCAACCGCATCAGCGCCGGGGTGATCACCGCTTCTCTGATCCTGGCTTCGGCGATGATGATGCGAATCGATACCACCAACCGCCTACTCGGATACCCGGCCATCGCCTTGGTGTTGTTCCTGGTTGGTGTCGCACTCGGACTCACAATCGTGATCAGCGCCATGTTTGGCGACCACAAGGCCAAGGCGCATGAGGAACGCGGGCCGCGCTGAAGCGCAATCGGGACGGTGTTGCCTGCGCAGCCGCGACTGCTACGCCTTTCATCAGGGCTCCAATCCAACGGTGTATAAGACAATCAGTCCCCAGGAGCAGTACCCATGAAGCATCTGATCAAATTTGCCGCCATCGGCATCACAGCCGCATTTGCGTTTGCTTCGCCATCGTTCGCCGCGTTGAAGGTTGGCACGCGGGCGCCGGATTTCAGCGCGCCGGCCTTCCTGGCGGGCAAGCCTTTCACGTTCAAGCTTGCCGAGGCTTTGAAGAAAGGCCCGGTGGTGGTGTACTTCTTCCCCGCCGCGCATACCTCGGGGTGCAATATCGAAGCCCACCTTTTCTCAGCGGCCATCGACCAGTTCAAGGCGCAGAATGCCACCGTGATCGGTGTCACGGCCGGCCATACCGACGAGCTCGCCGATTTTTCCAAGGAAACCGAACACTGCAGCGGGAAATTCCCGGTCGCATCCGATCCTGGCGCGAAGATCGCCAAACAATACGATGCGCGGCTGGCGTTGAAGCCGAGCTGGTCGAACCGTACCTCCTATGTGATTGCACCATCCGGCATGATCGTGCACGCGTACTCAGACCTAGATCCGAAAGAACACGTCAACGAATCGCTGACGGCGCTGAAATCGCTGAAGAAATAGGCCTTCGCTCCAGCTACGCAGAAATCGCCGGAAGTGCCGGCGATTTTTTCAAGCTGATCAACCCGCGACCCTTTCCAAGCATTCCCCCAGATCTCGCATGCACTGGCCAGTGCCAGCCAAGTCCTGAGCACTGCCTGATAGTCAATTTTGGGTAAGTGAGCTTCCACGGACAGGCGAATCGCCGAGCGCGTGCCTCCCAGGCAGCCAGTCATTTCCCCCGCTTATGCCGACTTGCGCGCGCTTTTTTTCAACGGCGCTTTCTTGGCGGCCTTCACCGGTTTTTTCGCGACGCGTTTCCTGCCTGGAGGCTTGGCGTCGGCGTTGACGTTTTTCCTGGCCGGCGTGCGCTTGTTGCGGTCGATGCTCTGCTGCAGCAACGACATGAAGTCCACGACATTCGTCGCAGCACCGTCGGTCGCCTCATGTTCGTCCTCGGTATGCTTGACGACCCCGTTGGATTCCATGCGTTCCTTGATCACGCTGTGCAGGCGTTCGCGGAATTCGTCCTGATAATCGGTGGGTTTCCACTCGGTGGACATGGTGTCGATCAGTTGCTCCGAAAACGCGAGCTCCTTCGCGCTGATTCGATAGTCGCTCCGGTCGCCTTCTGGAATGTTGTATTCCTCGATATCCACCAGTTCCTGGGGATAACGCATCATCAGCAACAATAACGCGTTGCCCTGGGGCATGACGGCACACAGGCTTTCACGCGTGCGGATCACCACGCGGGCGATGCCGATCTTTCCCGTCTTCTGCAGCGCCTCGCGCAACAGCACATACCCCTTCTCCGCCTTTTTGGCTGGCACCAGCACGTACGGTTTCTCGAAATACTGTGGCCCGATGGCACTCACGTCGACGAATCCTTCGACCTCGATCGCGTCATGGCTTTCGGGTGCGGCGGACTTGATGTCTTCGGGTTCCAGCACGACATAGCTCCCCTTGTCGTATTCGAATGCCTTGACGATCTCCTTCCACGGCACTTCCTCGCCGGTTTCGGCATTGGTGCGCTCGTATTTGATCGGCGCGTTGTTGCGCGCATCCAGCATGCGGAAAGAGATATCGGTACGTCGCTCGCCCGACATCAGCGACACCGGGATATTGAGCAGCCCGAACGAAAGTGTTCCGGACCAGACAGGACGTGCCATCACTTTCTCTCCTGGTGGATTTCGGCCGACTAGGCCGCGGATCGACGATTCGTCGACGAATCTCTGGAGTATCCGGACCGCCTGTGATGCGCCTGTGGACTGCGCCGCACGATGCGCCAACGCCAATCGACGGGCGATCAGGCGGTTTTGAACACCGGAGCGTCGTCGCACAGACGGCCCTCTGCCTGCAGTTTGGCGACCTGCCAGGAGGAATGCGCTGCGCCGCGGACATCTGCCCATGTCAGCGGGGAATTACCGCGCACGGCTTGCCAGTCGCCAGCCATGTGTGGCTCGACAGTGCACCAGGTCGCGCCAGGATACATCCCCATGGCGACTTCGCCGAAAATGCGGGCTCGCGTGCGGCCTTCGTCAAATTCGGGACTGACAGGCGATTGTTGAAGGTGGATCACCATGGCGGCTCTCTGGTTGATGGCCCGGGATGTTCAGGGAAGTGCCTTGTGTCATTAAGCCAGCACAGCCGTTTTCGGATGGTGAAATCAGCCATGCCTGGATCAATTCAATGACAGAACTCACAGCTACGCATCAGCCTTGCCAAGCAGGGTTTTGTCCCTTCAAATCCACTCAGTCAGCCCCCGACAAATAACGGCCTGTAGGCAGGGGCGATCTTCGCCAGCAGGACGTCGGCCGGGACGTCGACCGTCTGGGTACCATCCGCATACGGGCCGACCTGGTACGGTGCGAAGACGAACCGCAGCGCCGCGATGTGGCCGTCGGCGGACAGCACCGGCTCGAACTGGCTGAAGTTGGCGACCTGGGGACCTGTGCCCTCGTCAATCATGTGGGCCGCATTCTTGACCACTTCGGCACGGTCCGCTGGCGGCAGGTCATCGGCGTCGACACGTTGCGACAGCGCTGCCTGTAGCTGCTCACGCACTCGGTCGGAGATGTCGCGCCAGGATTTGGGATCGGGGATGAGTTCAGCGGCCGTCAGCAGTTTGTCCTGCTGCGGCAACCAGACGAAGCGGGCGAGCAGCGGATTGCCGTGCGCGCCGCCGGTATAACTGCTGCCATCAGCGGCGATCGCGACGAGCTGCGGCGTGGACGCGACCTGGGTAAAGCTCAAGGTCAATTCGTAGGGAGCGGTCGGTTTCCCTCCGCCGAGCCCGGCCACTGCCTGCAGCAAGTCGTTGCGCGCGGCATCGGCATAACGCTTCAGCTCACCCGCCAGGCCAGGATATTGATTGGCGACCGGTGGGTAGCTGATGCCGATCATGTACCGCGGATCGCGCTCGGACACGTCCTGCAAAACGGCCGTCGCGGGGGTAACAACAGCAGTCGCCGCGGATGCCGCCGCCGGGGCGGCCAAGGGTTTGGCGGGCGGTGCTTCACGCTGGCAGGCGGCGAAGAGCAGCGGGCACAGCAGGAGACACAAAACGGAATGGCAGCGACGCTGCAGCACGGTAAAACTCCTTAGAACGTTCGCAATCAGGATATCGAGCGTGGCGTGATGTTCGGATATACGCACGGGAATTTTCAGCAACTCGGCACTCTTGTGAAGCAATAAAAAAACCCGGCCGAAGCCGGGTTTCTGGTACTGCAAGTCCGGCCCGAAGGCCGGACTGGATTACATGGCCTGAACTTCGTCGGCCTGCAGGCCTTTCTGGCCCTGCACAACCTTGAACGAGACCTTCTGGCCTTCCTGCAACGACTTGAAGCCGCTGCCCTGGATGGAACGGAAGTGGACGAACAGGTCCGCGCCGCTTTCCGGGGTGATGAAGCCGAAGCCTTTGGCGTCGTTGAACCACTTGACGGTTCCGGTCTGACGATCCGACATTTTTGTTACTCCTTGAAACTAGGTTTTGATGTACACGGTCACATCCAAACGATGCATACCGGACTGTCGAGCAAGGGGTAACGCGAGAGCGATGTAGCGGATCGGCGTAAAGCTGGTGATCTACCGCATCGGAGCCACGGTGTACCGTGATCCCGGCTTTGAACAGTGCGCGCACCATACCCTACTTTTGGTGACAAGTGTGAACACGGCAATATGCCCTCCCGGCCTTACCAGTCCTCGCGCTGGGGCAACAGGCCGCGCAGCTCGGCGTCGGTGAGATTCCGCCATTTCCCGGGCTTCAGGTGGCCAATCTTCACGTTGCCGATCCGGACCCTCACCAGCTGCTTGACCCGATATTTGAAATGCGCCGCCATGAGCCGGATCTGGCGGTTCAACCCCTGGACCAGCACGATCCGGAATCCGAAAGGCCCAAGCTTCCCCACACGGGAGGGCAGGGTCATTTCCCCATGCACAGGCACCCCACGGCTCATGGCCCGCAGGAACTCATCGGTGACCCGGTGGTTGACCGCAACCAGGTACTCCTTCTCCAGTTTGTGCTCCGCGCGCAGGATGGCATTGACGATGTCACCGTTGCTGGTCAGCAGGATCAGGCCTTCGGACTCCTTGTCGAGACGTCCAATGGGAAAGATCCGCTGCTGGTGCCCGATGAAATCGATGATGTTGTCCTTGTCCGATGACTCGGTGGTGCTGGTGATGCCGGCCGGCTTGTTGAGTGCGATATAGACGTGCTTGCGTTGCCCTTTGGCTGCGGTACGCGCGCGCAACGCCTGCCCGTCGACCTTGACCTCATCACCCTCCCCGACCTCCGCGCCAATCCGTGCGCGCATGGCGTTGACGGTGACCCGCCCTTCGGCGATCAGGCCATCCGCCTCGCGCCGCGAACAGAAGCCGCTATCACAGATGTGTTTATTAAGCCGCATGGCGTGACATGGTTGGGTGCGCCTTCATGATCGACGACGAAGGCGCGCATGCTGCCACAGGTGAGTGCCTGTCATTGAACAGGGTTCAGCTGGCCAGCAGATCTTCGTATTCCGGGTGGCGCGTGATGTAGCCCGCGACGTAGGAACATGCGGGGACCACCTTCAGGCCCTCCGCGCGCGCATGCTCCAGCGCGGTGCGCACAAGTTCGGCGGCCACGCCACGCCCGCCGATCGCCGATGGCACGCCCGTATGCGTCAGGCGCAGGATGCCTGCGCTGCGCTCGTAATCCAGTTCGGCCTGGACCCCATCCATGAATGCCAGGAAACGTTGCGTGTGGGGATCGTGTTGCACCTGCAAGGGAGCCGACATGTTGATGTCCTCGTGGTGAGTTCGTCCGCATCATCGCAAACCTGGGACACCGGGCGTGTGGAGGCGCCGCCGGGCTGCGACCCGCAAGGATCAACCAAGCGCGGGATGCAGCACGCGTTGAAGAAAAATCGGGCCCACCCGCGGCTCCATCAGCAGCGTGAACAACACGCCATAGCCCGCGCCCCAGAGATGCGCGCTGTGATTGATGTTGCCGCGCCCCTGCCTGTCCATCCAGATCGAATACCCCACGTACAACACGCCGTACAGGATCGCCGGCACCGGCACCACGAACACATAGATCATGGCCCAGGGCTGCAGCAGGATGAAGGCGAACAGGATCGCCGACACCGCCCCCGAGGCACCCAGGCTGCGGTAGCTCGGATCGTCGATATGGCGCAGGTAGGTGGGCAGGATCGCCACCAGCAGCGCGGAGAGATAGAACAGCGCAAATCCAAGATGGCCGATGTAATCCGCAAAGAACTGTTCAATCAGGCGACCGAAAAAATACAGCGTGATCATGTTGAACAGCAGATGCTGGAAATCCGCATGCACGAAGCCGTGCGTGACCAGCCGGTCATACTGATGACTGCGCCGGATCGCCGGCGGCCAAAGGATCAACCGCTCCAGCAATCGCACGTTGCTGAACGCCAACCACGACACCAGAACGGTGACGCCGATCAGCACCAGCGTCATGAACGAACCGTTCAAGTCCAGTCGCTCAGGTCTTCGCGCTGGTAGAGCAACGCGAATGACGCACGCGCCTTCATGCGTTGCGCCAACGCTGCCAGGTGCTCCCAGTCCGTCGCCGGCCGCGGCATCGCGCGTGACCACCTCATCAACATCGTAAGGTAGAAATCGGGGACGGAAAGCGTGTGACCGAGCAGATAGGGGCCATTGTTGGCCAAGTGCGCATCGATGCGATCCCAGGCCCCCTCGATGCGCGGATGCGTGTGTTCGCGCACGGCGTCCATCATTTCCGGGCCCGCCGCTTCCTCCGGATACCACCACAAGCGGAACAGCGGCTGTACGGCATTGGCCAGATGGAACATCCATTGGTTGTAAGCCGCCCGCAATGGGTCTCCAGCCGCTGGTGCAAGCTCTTTGCCGGGATGCTGGTCAGCCAGCGTCATCGCAATCGCCGCGGCTTCGCCCATGGGCTTGCCGTTGGTGATCCAGGTGGGCACCACCCCATTGGGATTGAGCGCCAGATATTCGGGCCGTTTCTGCTCGCCCGCAGCGGTATCGACCCGATTCAGCGCGTGCGGGACTTCCAGCTCCAGCAACAACCAGTGCACCAGCATGCTGGCCGCGCCCGGTGCGTAATAGAGGGTGTCGACAGGGGAAACATGGGTCGGCTGCATTCGCGCCTCAAAATGAACCAAGGCCCGGCAGTCTAGCGAAGCATCGGGCGTATTGCGCCTGAGGCAGCAGGTTGCGGCCTGCCGCTGCAGGTGTGCCAAGATGCACCCTGAACATCGTTTCCGATCCCATGATGACCCCGACAGATACCATCGACAGTATCGACGCCGAGCGCGACCAGCTTCGCCATTGGCTGCTGGGAACCGCCGGCGGGGATCGCAGCGCGTTTGAAAATCTCTATTCGCGTACGTCCGCGAAACTATTCGGTGTATGCCTTCGTATCTTGCATGAACGCAGCGAAGCTGAAGAGGTTCTGCAGGATGTCTATCTCACCATCTGGCGCAAGGCAGCGCAGTACGACGGCGATCGCGCGAGTCCGATCACCTGGCTGGCGATGATCGCGCGCAACAAATCGATCGATCGATTGCGTTCAGGTCGCATTGACCGTGCCGCCTTGCCTATCGACCTGGCTGCCGAACTGGCTGATGAAGGCATCTCCGCTCCCGCCATGGCCGAAGCAGCAGCGGAGGGCAAACGACTGCACAACTGCCTGGACGAATTGAGCGGTGAGCAGCGCAGCGCGATCCGTGTCGCGTTTTTTGAAGGCTGCACCTACGAGGAAATCGCCGCGCGCAGCGAGACGCCATTAGGCACGATCAAGAGCTGGATCCGCCGTGGTCTGCTCAAGCTGAAGGATTGCCTGCAGCGATGAGCCCCCATAACCCCAAAGATGACGCCGCCCTGGATGACGTTGATCTCACGTCGGCCGAGTATGTGCTTGGCCTGCTCGACGACAACGCAAGGCGTGTTGCGCAAGCGCGGCTTGAAAGCAATCCTGCGTTCGCCAGCGATGTCGCGCTGTGGGAAGCCCACTTTTCGCCGTGGCTCGAGTCCATTGCCCCCGTCACGGTGCCGGCTTCGCTATGGCCACGAATCCGTACCACCCTCTGGCAGCATGAACTCCCTTCGCGACAGCAGTCCAGCGAGCTCCAGCATCGGAAACCCGGGCACCCTTCGCTGCTGGAGAGTCTTGGCTTCTGGCGCGGGTTGGCGGCAGGCGGGTTCGCCGTGGCGGTCGCCAGCGTCGCCGCATTGCTGTTGACCACGCGTCAGTTGCCCATGTCGGTCCCCACGGCAGTTCCGGTCGTGGCCGCGATGCCCACAGCGGCTCCAATGGTCGTTTCACTGCGGCAGGACGACGGCAGTACCGCGTACACCGCCACCGTCGACCCAGCCCACGGAACCATCGTGCTGGTGCCGATCGGATTGGGTGGTGATCCATCGCTTTCGCCGGAACTATGGATGATTCCCACTGGAGATCGTCCGCATTCGCTGGGCATGATCGAACGCGGCAAGGCCATGGTGGTCAGCATCCCGGCCGCGCTGCGGGGCGCAAGCACCGGCGCCCTGTTTGCGGTCAGCCTGGAGCCAGCCGGCAGTCACGCGCATGTGTCAGCAACCGGACCCGTGGTTGCCAAGGGCCAAGTGATCCAGCTTTAACCTTGCCCCAATAACGTCTGCAATCGCGCCGCATTGGCGATCGCGTGTCCGGCAGCTGTGTTGTCGAAAATGCACCAGCCCGGACGGGCCCGGCTTGACTGGGTCATCATCGATTGCGCGAGCGATTGCAGATGGGCTTCATCGTAGCTGTCGTAATACATGCGTGGCGAGCCATGCCAGCGCCAATAGCTCCACCGACCGCTTCCTCCCGGTTGCGCCGCAACAGCAAAACGAGTCGGATCAGTCGCGACGCGTGCAATGTCATGCCGCTTCCAAAACGCATCGATGCCCGGCTCGAACCAGCTGGCATGCCGCGGCTCACATGCCACTGCTGATGCAAACCGGCGACGCAGCATCGAAAAAAAAGTGCCCGCAACACGTGCATCGAATGCGAGGCTCGGCGGCAATTGCACCAGCACGCCGCCCAGCCGGCTGCCAAGCGCCGATACTTCTTCCGCAAACTGCGACAGCGCAGTACCCGCGCCTTGCAAGCGCATGTCGTGCGTGATCGTTTTTGGCACCTTGACCGAAAACCGGAAACCGCGAGGGACCGAAGTGGCCCAGCGCGCATACGTCTTCGCGGAATGCGACCTGTAGAACGACGAATTGATCTCGACCGCATCGAATCGGGTGGCATACCTTTCCAGGTGGCTATCGCCTTCTCCGAACAAGTGCGCGTGCTGTGAGGGAATGGACCAGCCTGCGCAACCGATGCGCATGTCCAACAAACCCGACCTGCTATTGCGTGCCATTTGCCATCGACGCACGGATCTCGTGAAAACCGTGTGCCCGACGTGCCGCCTTGGCGGCAGTGGACACCGATGGAGGCACCACCCTATCCTGCCCCACCATCGGCCTCGAACCGGTCTGACAACCAGGGGGAGTCATGCCCGAGCATGAACGTCGCACGATCGACCAGGAAAATCTTGCCAAGCTGCGCGCGCTACTGAACGAAGACCAGCGAAAGGTACTGGCCGAATTGGAGCACTTTGGATGGGAGTTGAAATTCGTTCGCCGACCCCTTTCCAGCCGTCCATACCGGTTGTTTCGGACGCAACCCGCACGAAATACGCCGTGCTGGAACCCGATGGCGCGCTGAACGCGGAGCCGGGCTTCGACATTCGCGACTGATCAAGGCACCGGGCGATCAGGCCCTCTCCAGTTCAGCCCAGCGTGCATAGGCAGTGTCAAGTTCGGCTTGGGCCTGCGCCACGGCATCGTTGTGCGCGGTAATCGCAACACTCGTGCGCTGATAAAAGGCCGGATCGTTCATCTGTTCCGTCAGCGCGGCCAATTTGCCTTCTAGCATGTCGATCCGCAGCGGCAGCTGCTCCAGTTCGCGCACGTCCTTGTAGCTGGGTTTGCGCTTGGCCACGACCGCGGCAACCGGAGCAGGTACAGGCGACGCAGCCAGTCGTGAGGTGGCGACTGCGGACTTTGCGCGCTGTCGCAGCCAGTCGCTGTACCCGCCGACATACTCGCCAATGCGACCTGCACTGCCGTCCTGCATGACCAGCGTTGACGTCACGACATTATCGAGAAAATCGCGATCGTGGCTGACCAGCAACAAGGTCCCGGAGTAGTCGCCCAGCAACTCCTCCAGCAGTTCCAGCGTCTCCACGTCCAGGTCATTGGTCGGCTCATCCATCACCAGCAGGTTGGAGGGCTGCGCGAACAGCCGTGCCAGGAGCAGTCGGTTGCGCTCGCCCCCCGACAAACGCGTAATCGGCGCGCGTGCACGTTCGGGCGTGAACAGGAAATCCTGCAGGTAGCCCAGCACATGCTTGCGACGGCCTCCGATCTCGATGAAGTCACGTCCCTCCGCGACGTTTTCCACCGCATTCCAGTCTTCGCGCAACGTCGCCCGGTATTGGTCGAAATAGGCGACCTGCAATTGGGTACCGATGTTGATCTCTCCGGAATCGGGCTGCAGCTCTCCCAGCAGGAGTTTCAGCAAGGTCGTCTTTCCGCTGCCATTGGGACCGATCAGCCCGATTCGATCCCCGCGCAGGATGGTGGTGTTGAAATCACGGACGAGGGTCGATGCACCATGGGAAAACGAGACATCGCGTGCCTGGATCACCTTCTTGCCCGATGCACCGGCCTGCGCGGTTTCCATGCGCACGTTGCCGACCTGTTCTCGCCGCGACGCGCGCTCGCTGCGCATGGATTCCAGCCGCCGCACGCGGCCTTCGTCGCGGGTCCGGCGGGCCTTGATCCCCTGACGGATCCAGGTTTCCTCCTGCGCCAGCATCTTGTCGAAACGCGCGCTTTCCTGGGCCTCGGCGTTGAGGCGTTCCTCGCGGCGGCGTTGGTAATTGGCCCAGTCGCCCGGCCAACTGGTCAGCTTGCCTCGATCGATCTCGACGATGCGCGTCGCCAGTGCGCGCAGGAATCGACGGTCATGCGTGACGAACACCAATGCGCCCTGCCAGCTTTTCAGGAAGCCTTCCAGCCAGTCGATCGCGGCAATATCCAGATGGTTGGTCGGCTCATCCAGCAACAACACATCTGGCGCGGAGACCAGCGCCCGAGCAAGCAGCACGCGTCGCTTCATCCCGCCTGACAGCCGTGCGAAGTCGCCATCCCCATCCAGGCTGAGACGCTCCAGCACCTCGGTCACGCGCTGGTCCAGCGACCAGCCGTTGGCCGCTTCGATCAGCGACTGGACCTGCGCCAGCGCGTCGGTGTCGACTGGATCGGCATGGCTGAGATGATGGAATTGCGCGAGCTGCGCGCCCAGTTCCCCCAAACCAGCTGCCACTACGTCGAACACGGCACCTTGCGCATCGCGAGGCACTTCCTGCTCAAGCCGCGCGATCCGCCGGCCACCTTCCACGCGCAGTTCGCCATCATCCGGTTTCAGGTCCCCGGACAACAGTTTGAGTAGTGTCGACTTGCCGGCGCCGTTCCGGCCGATCAGGGCGATGCGTTCGCCCGGTTCGATCGCCAGGTCAACGTGGTCCAGCAGCAGGGGGCCGCCGACGCTGAAGTCGACGTTCTGGAGGGTGATCAAGGGCATGCGCGTAGTTTAACTTTTCTGCGCCCAAGCCCATTCCAGATGAGGTCCTGGCGGTGTAGGCTCCTCCCTGCCTGACAAGTCCCAGGTATCACCCGGACGACACGACTGCGGAGCGCGACATGAGCAAGGGCATGGACCAGAAGAAAACCGAAAAGAAGAAACCCGAGAAGTCGCTGAAGGAAAAGCGCGCGGAAAAGAAGGAAAAGAAAGCCGGCAAATAAGCCGGCTTTACTTTAACCACCGTTTTACGAGCTGCAGGACAACATCGAACACCCTGCCCGGTCACGCGCCCAGTCCGGGCGCTTGCGCGCATACGCTTCATGCCCCGGCTGGTCGTCATAAGGCCTGCGAAGCAGATCCAGCAATTCCACGATCCCGGCGTAATCCCCTGCGTCCGCGCGATCGATGGCCTGCTGGGCCAGGTAGTTGCGCAACACATATCGCGGATTGGCCAACCGCATCCGCTCGCTACGTACCTGCGGACCGGCACCATCGAGGTCTTCCAGGCCGCGTTCTGCGTAACGCTCAAGCCAGTCGACAAACGCGGGCTCGGCCGCGGCTCGTCGGTCGTCGTCATAGAAGGCCTCGGTCAGTGGATCCATCGAGGGCGCATGCAGGTCGATATCGCCCAGCGCGCGGAAGAAGATCGTCATGTCGGCTTCGCTGGACTGCAGCAGCACATGCAACTCATCCATGAGTGCAACGTCCGCATCCCCACAATCCTGCAAGCCAAGCTTGCGCGCGATGTTGTCCCGATCGGCCGCAGCATGGACATCGGTGTATCTCTGCAGTCCGGCGTGCAGTGGTTCGGCGTCGTCGAACACCGGTGACAAGGCCCGGGCCAGCTGGGCCAGGTTCCAGTAGGCCACCTTTGGTTGCCAGCCAAAGCGGTAACGCCGTCCGCGGGCATCGGTCGTGTTCGGCGTCCAATCCGGATCGAAATTGTCGATCCAGCCGTATGGGCCGTAGTCGATCGTCAACCCCAGGATTGACATGTTGTCCGTGTTCATGACGCCATGCACGAATCCGACCCGCATCCAGTGCGCGATCATGATCGCCGTCCGCTCGCAGACAAGGGCAAACCAATCGCCGTAAAGGCGTTGGCGATTGTCGCTGCTCGAATCGAGTTGTGGATAGTCGCGATGGATGCAGAAGTCCACGAGGGTGCGCAGCAATTCCACTTCGCCACGCGCAGCGGGGAGCTCGAAATTTCCAAAGCGGATGAACGAAGGTGCTACGCGGCAAACAATCGCGCCGGTTTCCGCGCGCGCGCGGCCGTCGTAGAACATGTCGCGTACGACCGTCTCACCTGTATTGACCAAGCTCAACGCACGAGTCGTCGGAATGCCGAGATGATGCATGGCCTCGCTGCAAAGGAACTCGCGAACCGACGAACGCAATACGGCGCGGCCATCTGCTTTGCGTGAATAGGGTGTCGGCCCAGCGCCCTTGAGCTGCAATTCCCAGCGCTCGCCGGACTTGTTGACGATTTCGCCCAGAGAGATCGCCCGACCATCACCCAGCTGCCCCGCCCAGTGGCCAAACTGATGGCCGCCATAATTGGCTGCGAACGGCTGCATTCCTTCGAGAAGCGCATTTCCGCTGAGTACTTGCACCAACTCTGGGGAAACGAACGTTTGGGCATCCATGTCCAGGAGCGCCGCAGCGTCGTTTGACCAGGCGACCAGCTGGCCTTCCACAACGGACGTTGGGAGAACCGACGACCACAGTGCACCACGCACTTCCCGCATGCGGGTACTGGACTCCACGTCCCCCGCAAGGTCACGCACGAAGCGGTTGTCGAACCGTAATGCTGTCGGCGAATTCACAGTCAAGTATCCCTTCCCAATGAGGAATCGTTTACCTCGCACCATCTCGTGCACGCATAGCAACATTGGATGCTACGTCAAGCAGGTCCTTGCGCGTGAAAGCACCGTGATTGCGTATTCAGCAACAAGAAGTTCGATCGGCATCGATTGCATCTTTCCCGCACGCACCTGCGTATGAGCCATAGGCGTACGAAAAATGATTTTCGGACATCCTCGATGTTTGACCAGTCGCGGAAAAGACACTCGCGAAAATCACAAGCACGCCAACACTCCGCGACACCGTCGCTTACGAAGGGATATCCGCATGAAAAAGACCACTCTCGCGATCGCCGCGGCAAGTGTTGTATTTGCTGGCGCAGCTCTGGGGTCAAGCCATCGAGAGGCTCCGGGCATTTCCAAGACGCCCAAGGCTGACGGCACCGACCTGTATATGTTCCGCAGTTATGAAACCGGCCGGACTGCATACACGACGATCCTTGCCAATTACATTGGCTTGGAGGACGCCTACAGCGGCCCTAACTTCAACCTACTGGACCCGAACGCCAATTACGAAATCCATATCGACAACAACGGCGATGCGCTCCCGGATCTTACGTTCCGCTTCAAGTTCAGCAACAACTACCGCAACATCACCATTCCAGTGAACGGCGTCAATGTCGCTGTGCCGCTTAGCAACATTGCGCCTTTTGCCAGCAGCCAAGATCCCAACCTCAATGTGATCGAGAGCTACACCGTCGACACGATCCAAGGGACAGCCGCTCCGGTACGCGCACAGAATGTCGCCACCAACGGTTTCACCTTCATCAAGCCATTCGACAACATCGGCCAGAAGTCGATTCCGCAATATGCCAATTATGCAGAAACGTACATATCGCAGATGTATCTTCCGAATTGTCCGCGCCCGGCCAAAGTGTTCGTCAGCCAGCGGAAGGAAGGGTTCTCGGTCGCCCTTGGCAAAGTTTTCGACCTCATCAACCTCAATCCCCTCGGCGCGCCTGACGCCAACCGTAATGACCTCGCCGACAAGAACGTCACGACGATCGCTCTTGAAGTCGCGACCAGCTGCTTGAGGCAGATTGGTGGGCCTGTTATCGGTGCATGGACCACCTCCAGCCTTCCCGACAACAACAATGTCATGAAGCAGGTGTCGCGCTTGGGCATGCCGCTGGTCAATGAGGTCATCATCGGCCTGCCGGACAAGGACCGGTTCAACGCTTCCGAGCCCAAGGACGACGCCCAGTTTGCGACCTACGTGACCAATCCGACCTTGCCGGCGTTGATCCAGGCACTGTTCCCTAGCGTGGATGCCCCGACTCTGTTCCCGCGTAGCGATTTGGTCGCTGCATTCCTTACCGGTGTGGCCGGCCTGAACCAGCCTGCCAACGTCACCGCGTCCGAAATGCTGCGTTTGAATACGGCAATCAATCCGAAGTCCGCCATCAACCAGCAGACGCTAGGTGTGTTGGCGGGGGACACGGCGGGCTTCCCCAATGGTCGCCGGCCTGGGGATGATGTCGTGGACATCGAATTGCGCGTCGCCATGGGTGCATTGCTTTCGCCCTCGGATGCTCCGTCGGGCCAACTGCCTTACACCGATGGCTCAGCTGTCCATGCCACGGATTTCCGCAACACGTTCCCGTACCTCAACACACCACTGCCGGGCGCGGTTAATTGAGTACTCGAGCTTTTTTCCGGATTCCTGGCTGCTGATGCAGCATCGGGCCATCCACGCCGGCGACCCCATCGGGAGTCGCCGGTTTTTTTGGCGCCGGTCTCTGGAATTATTCGGATGACGTTTCCAATCACTACTTCTCGGACATTCCCGCTCTTGCGATTGGCTTCAAGTAAATCGAGGATTGCTCGTGCCATCAAGACAATGTGCTTGGTGGCCCTGCCATGCCTGCTGAGCGCGACGGTGAGTGCGGCCGATCGCGGCCAACCGTATGTCCCTTCAAGCGATGCGCTGGTACTGGAGCACCTCCCATCGACAAGCGATCCACGAGTCCGTCAGTTCGAGGTGTTCAAGCAGCGAATCCAAGCCAAGCCGAATGATCCGCATGCCGCGGTCGCACTTTCGGGTGCCTATCTCAATTACGGTCGCGATACCGGCGACGCGCGTTATCTGGGGCGAGCGCAGGCCGTAATCGCGCCGTGGACCCTGAAACATCCCGTGCCGCTTGACGTCATGCTCGTGCAGGCCACGATCCTGCAAAGCCGACACCAGTTCGCCGAATCCCGGAAGCTCCTGCAGACGATCCTGGAGCGTGACAGCGACAACGCGCAGGCATGGCTGACCTTGTCATCGGTCGCGATCGTGCAAGGGGACATGACCGAAGCACAGCGCGATTGCGCTCACTTGATCGGCGGGTACGATGCATTGATCACCGCAGGCTGCATCGGTGCCCGGGCCGCCGTGACGGGAAATGCCAGGAGCACGTTGAGCCTGTTGCCCATGCTGCTCAAGCAGGAGCCCAACGAGGCACCCGCGATTCAATCCTGGGCGCATGGCCTCATGGCCGATGCCGCGAGATATCTCGGCCAAACCACCCGCGCCGATGCCGAATACAAGTCGGCGTTGCAACTCACGCCCGGCGACAACTTCCTGCTGGCCGCCTATGGCGACTACCTCCTTGACCAAGGGCGCGCGCGCGAGGCGCTGGAGCTGACTCGCAATTATTCACAGTCCGATACTTCATTCCTGCGATTCGTGCTGGCCGAGGCCGCGCTTGGATTGCCCGGTGCGACTGCGGATATCGCGACGATGGCATCGCGCTTTCGTGACCTGGAGCAGCGTGGTGACAGTCGGCTTTATGGGCGCGAAGAAGCACGATTCGTGCTGGAACTCCAGCATGACCCGAATCGCGCGCTGAAGCTGGCGCAGGATAACTGGAGCATCCAGCGCGCTCCCGAAGACATGCGCATCCTGCTTGAATCCGCACTGGCGGCCAACCAACCAGAGTCAGCGCGCCCGGTACTCGATCTTCTCGAGAAGACCGGCTTTGAAGACCAGAAAGTGCGCGAATTGGCGAAGAAAGTCCGCGCCCGACTCCACACGTCTCCGGCATCGAAGGGAATCGTCCATTGAAGCCGCGCAGCATGCGGGCATGGTGTGCAACCCTGTGCATGATCTTGTTGGCATTGCTGCCTGTCACAGCATTCGCCCATAAGGAAAGCGACGCCTACCTGACGCTTACGTCGGACCCTTCCCATCTCAGCGTCCTGCATGGACAGTTCGATATTGCATTGCGCGACCTGAGCTTCGTGCTCGACATCGACAGCAACCACGACAGCGCCGTGACCTGGGGCGAGGTCAAGGCCAATCGCGATGCCATCGAGCGCTATGCATTGAAAGGGTTGACGGTCAAAGGTGACGGGCTGACCTGCCAGACCCACCCGACCGACCAGAAGATCGACGAACACAACGACGGCGCGTATGACGTCATCTTTTTCGGTGCGGTGTGCGACAAGGAAATCCCCAGCCGGCTGACGCTTGTGTACACCTTGTTCCAGGACGTCGATCCATATCATCGCGGCATCATCACGATCCACGCTGGTAATCGCGTCGCCGGCGCAGTGCTTGGCCCCAAGACCCCAACCGCCACGCTCGACCTGCGCGAACCCGATCGCTGGAGCCAGTTCAAGAGTTTCATGCTCGACGGCATCTGGCACATCTGGACCGGCCCGGACCACCTGCTGTTCATCATGTCGCTGCTGTTGCCGGCGGTTTTGTTTCGTCGCTCGGCATTACCACCTGATTCACCCCTACTGCAGACACCCTTGCGATTTTCTGACAGCGGCTGGGTGCCCGTGCCCAAGCTATCGAGCGCCATGCTCGAGCTGATCAAGGTCGTTTCTGGCTTTACGGTTTCCCACTCGGCCACGTTGACCTTGTCCGTGCTGGGTTACGTCAACCTGCCAAGCCGCCTGGTCGAATCCGGTATCGCGCTGTCGATCATTGTTGCCGCCCTCAACAATGTCCATCCAATCGTCACCCGTCGCGCGTGGGTGGTCGCGTTCGCGTTCGGCTTCGTCCATGGGCTGGGCTTCGCCAGTGCATTGGCCGGTTTGTCGTTGCCGCCGGGAGCGATGGCGACGTCGCTGGGCGGTTTCAGCTTGGGAGTAGAACTCGGGCAGGAATCGATCGTGCTGCCATTCCTGCCGCTGGCATTCCTTGTGCGCCGGACCCGGTTCTACCAGGTCGGCGTCGTGCGCTGGGGATCGCTGCTCATCATCGCGATCGCCACTGTTTGGCTGGTGCAGCGCGCATTCGATGTTGATCTCCCGGGGACAGGATTCCTGACGCCGGCCTGATCAGTGGGCATGAACCAGCGGAGCCGTCTGACTCGTCCCTGGGAGCGAACGAAGATCGTAGAGTGGTCAGTTGGGTCGTGAGACCTGCTTGACGACTTCGCCAATACGTCCATCACGACACGCCAGGGCGATGTCGGCTTGGGCCACGATTCCACTCACGCAACCCTGCTCATCCACGACCACGACCCGCCGGATCTGGTTCTGCTCCATGACGTCGGCACATTCGTCCAGGCTGCACTGGGTGGTGATGGTAGTCGCCGGGGACGTCATGTACTTGCCCGCGGTCGCGCTGGACGATAAGTCTCCCTCAGCCAGACCGCGCACGACAATGTCGCGATCGGTGATCACGCCCACCGGCTTGCGGTTGGCATCGACCACCGGGATCTGGCCACAATCCCGCTCTTTCATCATCTGGGCGACCTCGCGCAAGGTGGTATCGGCGCTGCAGCAGGAAGGATCGGCGGTCATGATCGAGCGTATGTCCAAGGTGAGCTCCAGCGAGTCGAAAGGACGTTCATCCTGGCCGCAGGGAAGTGTGGGAAGAGTGAACCGGGCCGGGCGGGTCCCAGGCCATATCTTTCGTCATGGGCGAAACACAGCCGCATGGGCTAGGCTGCGCATTCACTTTCGACAGGATCGATTAGATGAAGCATCCGCTCACCCTCGCGTTGTCCATCGCGCTCACTGCCGCCGCGCCGGCCTACGCCGTGGCTCCCGCCGCCGCACATGCCAAAGCCAATTCGAGCATGAACACCTCCGCGAAAATAATGTCGACCAACCCCTTCCTTGCGCCCAGCACGCTGGCATTCCATGCGCCACGCTTCGACCTGATCAAGGAAACGGACTACCAGCCTGCGATCGAGGAAGGCATGAAGCAGCACATGGTGGAGATCGAGGCGATCGCCAACAACCCGGCCGCACCGACCTTCGACAACACCTTCGTCCCCATGGAGAAATCCGGCGAGATGCTGACACGCGTACTCAACACGTTCGGCGGCGTGGCCGGTGCCAATACCAGCGACCTGTTGCAGAAGGTGCAGGAAATCGAAGCGCCTAAGCTCGCTGAGCATTCCGACGCCATCACCCTCAACGGCAAACTCTTCAAGCGTATCGAAACCATCTACAACCAGCGCGAATCATTGAAGCTGGACCCGGAATCGCTGAGGCTGGTCGAAGTCACCTACAAGAACTTCGTGCGTGGCGGCGCCAAGTTGTCTGAAGCCGACAAGACAAAGCTCAAGGCGCTGAACAAGGAAGAGTCCACGCTCAGCACCCAGTTCACCAACAAGCTTCTGGCCGCGACCAAGGACGGTGCGCTGGTACTGGACGACAAGACCAAGCTGGCCGGCTTGCCGGATGCCGATGTCGAAGCCGCCAGGCAGGCAGGCAAGGACCGCAAGCTCGATGGCAAATACGTGGTCACATTGCAGAACACCACACAGCAGCCCGACCTGCAGGGCCTGGACGACCGCGCCACCCGCGAGGCGTTGTTCAAGCATTCCTGGGATCGTGCAGAAAAAGGCGGCGCAAACGATACGCGCGCGACCATCGAGCGCATCGCACAGATTCGTGCCGAGCAGGCCAAACTTCTTGGCTTCTCCAGCTATGCCGCGTGGAAACTCGAAGACCAGATGGCGAAAACGCCAGAGACGGCGATCAAGTTCATGCAGGATCTCGTGCCCGCCGCGACAGGCCGGGCGCGCAGCGAAGCAGCCGATATCCAGGCCGTGATCGACCAGCAGAAAGGCGGCTTCCAGGTGCAGGCATGGGATTGGAACCATTACGCAGAACAAGTACGCAAGGCGCGCTACGACCTCGATGAAGCGCAGATCAAGCCGTATTTCGAGCTCAACAACGTGCTTCAGAACGGCGTCTTCTACGCCGCCAACCAGCTGTATGGACTGACTTTCAAGCCGCGCACGGATATTCCCGTGTACCAGCCTGACGTGAAGGTCTACGAGGTATTCGACAAGGACGGCAGCTCACTGGCGCTGTTCTATGCCGACTACTTCAAGCGCGACAACAAGAACGGCGGCGCATGGATGAGCAACTTCGTCGATCAGTCGAAGTTGATGGGAAACAAGCCGGTGATCTACAACGTCGCCAACTTCAGCAAGCCGGCCGCGGGCCAGCCGGCACTGTTGTCGTTCGACGACGTGACCACGATGTTCCATGAGTTTGGCCACGCACTGCATGGCATGTTCGCGAACCAGGAGTATCCGAGCCTGTCGGGCACTGCGACGGCGCGCGACTTCGTCGAGTTCCCCTCGCAGTTCAACGAACATTGGGCAACCGATCCGAAGATCTTCGCCAACTACGCCAAGAACTACAAAACCGGCGAACCGATGCCGCAGGCGCTGGTCGACAAGATCAAGAAAGCCGGCAGCTTCAACAAGGGTTACGACATGACCGAACTGATCGCCGCGGCCCTGCTCGACATGCACTGGCACAGCCTGCCGGCTAACGCGCCCTTGCAGGATGCGGACAAGTTCGAGACCGCAGCGCTGCAGTCGGACAAGATCGACCTGCCCTATGTCCCACCGCGCTATCGCTCCAGTTATTTCCAGCACATCTGGGGCAATGGTTACGCCGCCGGTTATTACGCCTATCTGTGGACCGAGATGCTGTCCGACGATGGGTTCTCGTGGTTCACCGAGCACGGCGGCCTGACCCGCGAGAACGGTCAACGCTTCCGCGACATGGTGTTGTCGCGTGGCAATACCGTCCAGCTCGACAAGCTCTACCGGGACTGGCGCGGACGTGATCCGATCGTGAAACCGATGCTGGAAAACCGTGGCCTGGCGCCGACCAGCGACGGTTCAGTGAACCCCGCGGACCATCCGGTCAACATGCCGCCGGTCAAGCACTGACCGGGCACCAGGAAAAACAAAACCGCCGGGTAACGTCCGGCGGTTTTTTTGTGCCCGGCAATGTGAGTAACTCTTCCAGCTCACATCTTCAGGCGACCGAACGGTTCGGTCACCGGTGCGCCAATGCAAATTCGATTGCCGCACACACGGCCGCCACCTGCGCGGCGTTGCATTGTTCTGCGGTGGCGCGTGGGCTGTCGGGATACACCTCGGTTGTGGTGGTATAGCGCGCGTTGGTCATGCCCGCGCAGAGGCCGAGAGAACGATAGGCGTAAAGGATGACGCCGGGCGCGACCACAGGCGAGCCGATGATCTCACCGTTGGAATCAGCCGGTGCGATGTGGGTGACTTTCGCCACCGCCTCGATCACCGCCTGCTGGAATTCGGACTGCGGATTGTCGCTGTCACCGCACAGATAGAAGCCGTCCGGGATTTCATCGGGCACATAGGCCACGCCATCACGGGCGGCCAGCGCCGGCCGGAACTCGGACTCGTCGGTATCGGTGGTTTCGTGCAGATCCACATGAACGAGTACGCGATCGCGCAGCGGCGCAATCAGTCGCAGGAGCGCCGCCGACTCCGGTGCCGGGCTGTCGTGGCGGAACGAGCGGTTCGGGTCGACGGCATCGCGATTCCAGCGATGCACGCGCTCATATCCCCATGGACTGACGCAGGGCACGACGAGAAGATTGACCCGGCCGGCATAGTCCGCCGCATGGTGCTCGACGAATTGCAGTGCGCCATGCACGCCGCTGGTTTCGTACCCGTGCACGCCGCCGGTCACAACCACCACGGGCAAATCCTCCCGCCAGTCACGGCTCCTGATCGCGAACAGCGGATAGCGGTTCGATCCATCATCGAGGCGACCGTATTCCTCAACGTCGAACCCACTACGCATCCGATCAATCGCGTCCACGACGTCAGTCGAGTAGCTGCGCTTTGGCGTCTGGCGCGATCGCCACTCCAAAACATCGGATGCGCCCCAGGGACGTCCGGACTCGCCGATTGGATAGCTGGGCACAGTCATCGTGATTCCTCGTTGTAGGTCCGCCGACGAAACCGGCTTGGGCTTCGAGCTTGGCACGTTAAGCAAAGAGTCTCCGCATCGGCGGGTCCCAGTCCTCATAGCGGCCGACGTTGCTCGGCCAGGCTGCGGGTCTTGCCGGTGATCTGCGTGCCGGTGTGCAGTGTGGACTTGCGTTCGATGAGCATGACAAGGCACTCCTGCTCGGCGATGGGATTGTGCCGCACACCCTTCGGCACGACGAAGGCTTCGCCCTCGCCAAGCACCACGGTCCGGGCTTCCATCTCGATCGTCAACGAGCCTTTGAGGATGTAGAAAAGTTCATCCTCATTTTCATGGCTATGCCATGCCAGTGAGCCTCGCACCTTGGCTACCTTGACAAACGAGTCGTCGAGTTCCGCGACCACACGTGGCGACCAATGTTCGGTGAGGCTTGCCGCCACTGTTGCCGGACAGATGGCTTCCTTCATTGCAGATACTCCATCGAAACGGTTTTCCGGCGACGACTTGCCATCGTCTCGCGTTGGTGAATCATGCGTCGGAGTGCCCGACTGCAGCTAATGCGATGTTCCGGAAGGGCGAGTGTCCAGCTCAGATCACACCCGCTTTATGAGGTGAGCACGTTTTTGTCTGCGCCTGCGTCGAAATCGGAGAATCCCGGCTATCAGCCACGCCGCCAGCAGCAGAGCTATCAATGCGGCGAACACACTATGCTGGTAAATCCATCCCACCATGCCGACGGCCATATTCAGCGGGCGTGGAAGGAAATCCAGCTCCGCACCATGCACCTGGTGCAGGAAAATCGCTCCGTCGAAGTCATTGGATAGTGACGTGTGCATGCGTCCGGTTGTCTCAAGGCGACTGAATCCCGGTTGCGCCCAAGCGACGGGTGCTGTCTTCAAGTCGACGAAGAAGTCGGACTCCGATAATCCGGAGAGTGCGCGCTCTACGCTGAATCGCTCGTCATCCGGCAGCGGCTTTGCGGCCAGTGCCGATACCACGTCTAAACCCTCGGCTGCATCGACCTTCGAGGTATCCATGGCGGCACCATCCAGCGCGAATACGCCGATGGTGTAAAGCTGGTCTCCCAGAGCGCGATGGAGGTGCTGGCCCATCGAAGGAATCGATTGACCCAGCGAGTTGTAATGGAGATGGCTGTGATGCGCCCACAACATCATTTTCGGGAAACGCTCCAGCAGCGCCATTGCGAGCTTTGCATTGAGCGCATCGCGGGATCGCTGGTACACCATCATCGACTTGCCGGCAGCCAGCCACTCGCTGCATTGCTGCAACCGGTAGCGCAGCATCGTGGGAACGAGTTTGAGTGCCGCGACATGCATTGCCGGCCGACGAGCACCAACCGCTGATGCCGCCGAGCCATCGATCCAATGTTCGAGATCCGATAACGCCTGCGGGTCGGTTTGACTGCTTTTGCATTCGAGCGATGGACTCAAGCTGGTGGTCCATTGGTGCAGCGTCTGATCGGTGACACTTGGATCCAGCGCATGCATCGCCGCAAGGAATGCACCCAGGCTCATTTCCGCAGAACCGCCATACGCGCGCGCCATTCCCGGCTGCAGGTCGAAGCTGGTCAGATAGATGGCAGAAGCGCCGGATTGCGGCTTCAATGCTTCTGCAACCACCGCTTCCATCGGCGTGGTCTGCCACAGTCCGAACAACGCTTCACGCGCATACAACTGCGCTGCTGCAGGCCCCACAACGCCGTTTGCGTAGACATGTTCCTGTGCGGTCCATGCATCCATCAGCGACCCTTCAAGCGCAAGCACGTTGAATCCCTTGCGCTCGTGCAGATAGCGCACGAACCGCTGGCGGACCAGCGGCATTTCCTGCGTCACATGGATCGATTCGCCCAGGGCAACCACCGTGCGCGATCCGACTGCCGCATCCAGGAATGCATAGTCGCCGGCTCGATAAGGTTTACCGATGTCGATGGGATGGACCTGCAAACCGGCGGCCCAAGCCTGGCTGAGCATGGACAACGCAAGGAGACACGTGCAAACCCCAAGCAATGGTCTCTGCGACATCAGCATGAAAGCTCCTCCGGTCAATTCCTGTGGATGAAAGGCCGCATGATCCAGATGACGCCGATGATGCCGAGCACTGCGACGCAGGTTGTCGCGACTCCAAGCTTATGCGATCGCACCCAGCCGCCCATGCCAAAACTGACGAGGGTCAGGACCATGCCCAGCAGGAATAACATCGAAATGGGTTCCTGCTGCGCCTGGATCGCCGTGGGTAGTATTTTGGAGTGCGACAAAGCCCCTTCCGCAAAGGTCGAGCCCAGGGTGACGATCAGGAAACAGATACTGCCGCAGACAGCCAGGAAGGCCGACCAGCTGGCGATACGGTGTGTTGTTGGTGCCGTCAGCAGCGTCCCGTAAAAAGCGAATGAGAAACCGGCGAGCACTGAGCTGACGAATGCGAGCTGCTGATAGGCTGTCATGGGCTGCCACTCGGATTCCATAGGGTGGGAAACGGATCGTACATTTGAAACCCTATCGATTCCCCTCTTAAGTTTTCCATCGCCCAAGCCCTACGCCCCACTCCGCGCACTGGCCGCCGCCAGCCCTGGTGTGTTTGCGAGCACCAGCACAATGCTCGCCGCCAACACGAGAGCGAGGCTTTCCATCATTGCGGGCGTCATGGCGGCGATTGCCAACGGCCCCTTCCCTTGCAGACCGGCGTAGGCCAGCACGGCCATTGCCAGTTCGTACGGCCGCGGGGTACGGAATACAGCGCCGCACGCGAGCCCGAGCGCGGCCACTGCCGCGCCGACCATGAGGACGGGACCGAGCATGTCGGTCGATGTGATCAGCGAGCGCAGCAGCAGCGGGGCAACGGCGAACAGTGAAAGCAGCACCGCCGACGCAAGGCGTGCAATGGACAGGCGTCTCGCTGCGTCCGGTGCAGTGACCACAAGTCCTGCCGTGCGCGTTTCCGCTTCACGCAGCAAGGCGCGTGCATGGACGTCGATGCTCAACATCCATGCCACCACCGCGGCGATCGCGGCGTTAGACATGGGTGCGGCGCATTGCACAACGCCGGCCACCACCAGCACTCCCCACCACAGCAGACTCCTGCGGCGCAGCGCGAGACGCAGTTCGGCGGCCAGGAGCGTGCCCACCGCACCGCGTTCCAGCGGATGCAGCACGCGATCAAGCCAGCGCAGCTTTCGGCCCGCTTGGTTGACAGCGGGGGCGGCTGCGGTGCGGGCGGCTGCTCGATCCAGGAAGGGAGCCAGCGCGGCACTGAGGAACACGCCCAGTGAGAGCCAGAACATGCGACCGATCAGCGCTGCGGATTCCACGTCCCACGTGGTCCATTCGAATAAGCGCGGACGTCCCTTGATTCCGCCCAGCTCCCCCACGCCAACGGTGACGCTCACCTTAGTGAAATCAAGTTTCGGAACTTCGTGTGCAAGCTGCTGCGCGAACGAATGGCTCGCCAGCGTGAATCCCGCAGGGTCGCTCATGGTTTGCACGGTCGCCGCATGCACGCCCTGGTTGAAACTCTCAGAAAGCCCGGCGAACACCAACAACCAGACAAACAGATACAGCACGTTGCCGCCGGTGCGTCGCAGCATCGGCACCATGTCGAAGACGATCGCGAAGAACGCCGTGAGCGACAACGCAGGAAGGGTGATCACCACCACCGGCTTGACCAGTTCGAATAGATCGAACGCGCGATCTTCGCCGCGCACCACCTGAGCGAGCACGCCCACCGCCAGGCCAACCGCGATCACGCAGCAGAAGACCACCATGTGGCTGGCCCATTTCGCCACGAGGTAACCCGCGCGCGTCATCGGCGTTGCGACCAGCAGCTGCCAGACGCGCGTATCGAAATCGCGCAGCACGGTGCCGCGCACCAGGTAAAACCCCAGCCAAGCCAGCATCGTCGAATAGAAAAGCGCGAGCGTCATCCCGGTCCAGGCGCTGGAATAGTGGCCGCGTGCATCGTCGATCGATATGGCCAGCTGACCCGAATCAATTGCAGGAAAGCAGTACCAGGTGGCGAGGCCCACCAGTCCGAGCACCACCCAGAAGCGGCGCGTGCGGGTGCGCTCGCGCAGGTCGGCCAGCATGATCGCGAAAACCCTGCGCAGTGTTTCCATGTCAGCGGTGCTCCGATTGCGCGACCAGCCACAGGTGCGCGTCTTCGAGTCCTGCCGTGACGGGAACGGCGTCCGGTGAAGGTGCAGTCTCGGCGACGAGCCGCAGCCGCACTCCCTCGGGGCGTCGCTGCGAGCCGGTGGTGACATGGCAAGCGCGGATTGCCGCGACCTGCTGTTCCGGCACGGTCCATTCCCAGACATGGCCGGCGGCACCGGCGACCAGCGCTTCGGGCGTGCCCGAAAACAACAGCCGCCCCTTGGCCATCACCGCCAGCGACGAGGCGCTGGCTTCGATGTCGGACACGATGTGGGTGGACAGGATGATCAAGCGATCGGCCGCGAGGTCGCTGATCAGGTGGCGGAAGCGCAGGCGTTCTTCCGGATCCAGGCCGACAGTGGGTTCGTCGACGATCAACAGCTTGGGATCGTTGAGCAGCGCCTGCGCGATGCCGACGCGCTGGCGCATCCCGCCGGAAAACTCGCCCAGTCGCCTGTCAGCGACATCGGCCAGACCCACCTGCGCCAGGCAAGCATCCACGCGCCCCGCCGCGCTCTTGGCCGAAATACCCTTCACCGCGCTGAGGTACGCAAGGAACTCACGCGCGCTGAGCATCGGGTACACGCCGAAGTCCTGCGGAAGATAGCCAAGGGTGCGTCGTAACGGGTCGGGACGGCTCGCGGTGTCTTCGCCATTCCAATGCACGCGCCCGCGGCTCGGTTTTGCCAACGTGGCCAGAATCCGCATCAGCGTCGACTTGCCCGCACCGTTGGGGCCCAACAGGCCGACGATGCCGCGTTCCAGCTTCAAAGTGATGTTTGAAAGGGCGTCGTGGCCGCCCTTGTATCGGAATCCGACGTCGTCCAGATGCAGGGTGCAGGCGCTCATGCTTGGTGTCCATGTCCGTTGGCAAGCGCCAACTGTGACGGTAGTGTAGTTACCTACCACACCTAGTTACATATGCCTTTTGACAGGGTCGGACCAGAATTCGGCCCGCTGGCCGAGATCAGACAATTCCATGGCCAGCTTTTCCTGACACCATTTTGTGTTTATTGCAGTCTTTGACAGTATCGAATCCTCTCACTTTGACGAAGTCCAAATGATCAGCAAAAACACGATCTGCCTCTGGTATGACGGCAGCGCGCTGGACGCCACGATGTTCTACGCGAAGACGTTTAGGAACAGGACGGTAGGGGCGGCCTGCCATGCGCCGAGGGACATCGCAAAGATCAAGGCAGCGCGGCGCGGCTGACCCACCATGCGAACCTTTGTACTCAGAGCCCGGGCGGCACCGACGGACAGCAAGAAACTGTTGGCGTCCGTCGGCAAGGAGGCCCACGCCGAAATCCTGGCGCATGCGCTGATGAACGCGGTCTTCGTGGCGCAGTCGCATCGCGCGGACGTGACCGTCTACATGGTGCTGGAAAGCACGGCGGATTTCTCCCGCACGATCCGGTTCGAGGCCAACGCCATGCACGAGATCGGCGGCTTCGACGAGGGCGCGCTGCTGGGCAAGATCGCCAATGCGCTTGATGCGTCCAGGGGAATGGGCAAGGACGAATCACGATCGGTGGAAACCGGCGTCACGGTCCGCACGGTGAGCTTTGAGCGGCTGGTGCAGGAACTGGCCCCAGACCACCAGCTGTTCGTGATGGATCGAAAAGGCACGTCGATCCGCCAGCAGGTGTTCGATGGCAATCCCTGTTTCCTGCTGACCGACCATATCCCGATGCCGAAGAAGACCTTCCACAGCCTCGAACGCCTGGGCGCGAACAAGATTTCGCTCGGATCGAAAATGCTGTTTGCTTCGCAATGCATCGTCGTGATCCACCACGAGCTGGACCAGCGGTAACGCTTCGATCAGACGTCAGGTCGCGTTGGCCGTGTTTTACGCCGGCTGGAGCGTACGCGGCGTAACCTAAGCGCAATCGCCCATGAGGACACGAAACATGCGACTGCTCATCGTCGGAGCCACCGGGCTTGTCGGCCAAGGCGTCCTCGGCGCCTGCCGTGCGGCAACCGATGTTGAACGCATCGTCCTGCTCGGGCGGCAGCGCTTGGACATGGGCAACGATGCGCGAGTGGTGCAGTGGCAGGTTGCCGATCTGCGCGACATCGATGGCTCCGAACCCATGCTGGCCGATCTCGACGCCTGCCTGTATTGCGCCGGGGTGGCCCCCGGATTGTCCGAAGCCGCCTACCGTCAGGTGACAGTCGACCTCACCGTGCACGTTGCCGATGCCTTTGCCCGCGCCAATCCGCAGGGCACATTCGTCTACGTGTCGGGCGCAGGCTCTGATGCACGCGCCGCGCTGATGCCGATGCGCGTCAAGGGCGAGGCGGAGGACGCATTGCGCGGACTCGGAATCCGAACGGTGATGATGCGTCCCGGTATCGTGCAACCGGTTGACGGAGTGCGCTCCCCACACCCTGCGCGCGCGGCCGTCTACGCCCTTGCGGGCCCGCTGCTTGGCTTGGCTACCCGCAGCATGCCTTCGATGATGACCACCTCCTCACGCGTCGGTCGCGCCATGCTCGCATCCCTTCGCCAAACGCCGCCGCCCGCCGTGTTGGAGAACGCAGACATCAACGCGTTGGGCGCGTAACGAGGGACGAGCCGACGTGCATGGCGCAATGTGTCAGCCCTTGCCAAGTTGCTCCAACACCACCTTCGCGGCGGCTTCGGACGAGGCCGGATTCTGGCCGGTGATCAGATTGCCGTCGGTGACGACGTACGAAGCCCAATCCTCCTTCTTCGTATAGCGGCCGCCGTTAGCCTTGAGCATGTCCTCGACGAGGAACGGCACCACGTCGCTCAGCCCCACGGCCGCCTCTTCGGTATTGGTGAAGCCGGTGACCGACTTTCCCTTCACCAGCGGTGCGCCGTCGTGGGCCTTGGGGTGCCGCAACACGGCCGGGGCATGACATACCGCCGCCACCGGCTTGCCCGCCGCATGCATGGATTCGATCAACGCGATGGCATCGCGATCTTCGGCAAGGTCCCACAGCGGACCGTGGCCACCGGGGAAAAACACCGCATCGAAGGCCTCGCCTCTTGCATCAGCCAGCTTGCCAGTGGAAGCGAGTGCGGCCTGCGCTGCGGCATCCTTGCGGAACCGCTCGGTGGCCGGCGTCTGCGCATCGGGTTCATCGCTCTTCGGATCCAGCGGCGGCTGCCCGCCCTTGGGCGAGACAAGGGTGATGTTGGCGCCCGCATCCTTGAATACGTAATAAGGCGCGGCAAACTCTTCCAGCCAGAATCCGGTCTTCTTGCCTGTGTCGCCAAGGCGATCATGCGAGGTCAGAACCATCAGGATGTTCATGGAAGTCTCCGGTCGTAAAAGAACCACGGTACGCAGCACGCCGCGAAGCCCCAGTGACGCGCCAGATTGACGCGACCCCGACATCCCACGTGCGTAGATGCTGCTTGGGATGATCGTTTCCACGAGACTCTCCCGCCACCAAGGACATGCATTCCCGCCTCCCCTTCTGCGAGAACACCGCAATGACGACGCCACAAGACCTTGAACAGGATTTCTGGAAAGCGCTCAAATCCGATCGAACCCTGATGCTCGGCCTGGATGGCGTGGAGGATGGCCACTCGCGCCCCATGACGGCGGTGGTCGAGGGCGAGCGTGGGCCGATCTGGTTTTTCACTGGCAAACCCAACGCCGTGGTCGAGCACCTGCCACAGGGACGACGTGCGATCGCGGCATTCGTCGCCAAGGACCACGCGTTGTTCGCCAGCATCAGCGGCAACCTTGTCGTCGACAACGATCGCGCGGTGATCGACCGGCTGTGGAATCCCTTCATCGCCGCCTGGTTCGAAGGCAAGGATGATCCCAACCTCGTGTTGCTGCGTTTCGACGCTGAGCACGCCCAGGTGTGGTTGAACGAATCGAACATCCTCGCTGGCGTGAAGCTGCTGCTGGGCGTGGATCCGAAGAAGGATTACAAGGACAAGGTGGCCGAAGTCGACCTGAGATAACGGGGAAGACGGATGATCAGCAGGGAGCTGATCTGCCTGTGGTCAACGTGGCTTGAATCCATAGCCTCTGCTGGAAAAGCCACCAGCAATCACATGGCCAGGAGGAACGACAGGCCCAGGTCGACTTGCGTCGGCACGCATCGTTGCAAGTTCGCCAAAACCTCCGCGTGCGGTTAGCCAGCTTCGAGGCAAAATGCCGCATGGGTGTGGCGGCAAGGGGCACCAAGCTTCAACCGACGCGGATCACGCGCTTGCCGAAGTTTTCTCCCTTGAGCAGGCCGATGAAAGCGGCAGGCGCCGCTTCCAGTCCGTCGATGACCTCTTCGCGGTACTTCACCTTTCCGCTCTCGATCCACGCACTCATTGCCTTGGCGAATTCCGGGTAGAGATGGGCGAAGTCGTCAAAGATGATGAAGCCCTGGATGAGGATTTTCTTGCGCAGCACCTGGCCCAGCAGCCAGTTCATCCGGTCCGGTCCTGCGGGCAGTTCTGTCGCGTTGTATTGCGACACCAGCCCGCACACCGGGATGCGCGCATTGGGGTTTAACAGTGGCAACACGGCATCGAACACCTTGCCGCCCACATTCTCGAAATAGACGTCGATCCCCTGTGGACTGGCCTTGGCCAGCTGCTCGGTGAAGTCGACGGACTTGTGATCGATACACGCATCAAATCCCAAGGCATCCACCGCGTACGCGCACTTGTCCGGGCCACCGGCGATGCCGACCACCCGGCAACCGAGCAGCTTTCCGATCTGGCCCACCGTCGCGCCGACGGGGCCAGTGGCGGCAGCCACGGCAACGGTCTCGCCAGGCTTGGGCTTGCCGATCTGGGTGAGGCCTGCCCACGCTGTAAAACCGGGCATGCCCAGGATGCCCAACGCCCACGATGGGTTCCGTGGCGATGAGCCCAGCGGCGTGACACCGGTGCCGTCGGAAACCGCGTAATCCTGCCAGCCGTTGAAGCTGAGGACCCAATCGTCCGCCGCGAATCCCTTGAGGTTGGACTCGACCACCCGCGCCACGGTGCCACCGACCATCACGCCACCGATTTCGACCGGCTCGGCGTAGGACGCCGCATCGCTCATGCGCCCGCGCATGTAGGGATCCAGCGAAAGGAACACGGTGCGCAACACCATCTGCCCCGCTCGTGCGGTCGGGATCGGGCCCTCCACCAAACGCAGGGTCCGCTCGGTGGGCTCGCCCTTGGGCCGCTCGCTCAACAGCCATTGGCGGTTGGTGGATGTTGTCTGTGACATGGGCTTTCCCTGCTGGCAATGGACGCTGCCTATTTATGCGACGAAGGCAATCAAGTGGCCGTGATGCTCCAAGAAGCGTGTGCTCCGGATGCACCAGCATTGGCACCGCAGCAGGGACGATTCGCAAACGCCGCGGATTGAACTCAAGCGACCAGCCCCACTGGATTCAAGCCAGTCGATCCGGCTGCGCGATGACCAATCCGATGCCTCCCAACACGGCCATCGATGCCAGCGCAAGACGCAGCGTCACAGGTTCGGCGAGGAACAGGATGCCGCCCACCGCAGCAATGACGGGAACACTCAGCTGCACCGTCGCGGCTGTCGTCGACTTCAACCTCGGCAACGCCGAATACCAGATCGAATAGCCGATCCCGGAAGCCAGCGCGCCCGAGGCAATCGCATACCCGATACCGCGACCGCTGCTGTAAAAACCATCGACAGGCATACTCTTGAGCCTCCATGCAGCCAGCAGGAGGGCAATGGGAACAGCCCTCAAAAAATTGCCGGCGGTGACGACAGTGGGATCACCCGCTCTCTTGCCTGCGAGTGAATAAATTCCCCACGCGACTCCTGCCCCCAACATCAAGGCAGCGCCGCGGAGTGGTGGCGCGGAAAGCCCGGGCAGAAACAAACCGACCAGGCCCACGAATGCCAACACCAGGCCGACCACCTGCCATGCGCAGATCCGTTCGCCAGACCACACGCCGTGACTGATCATCGTGATCTGCACTGCACCGAAGAGCAGCAGTGCGCCAGTCGCAACCGGCAGGCTGACATAGGCATATGAGAACGCGGCCGCGTAGGCAAACAGCGCAAGCGCTGATGGCCAATTGCCTGCACCATGGGTTGCGCCGGCGCGCAATCGCGTGACAATCCACAGCATGAGCGCGCCTGACATCAAACGGACTGCGGTGAAGCTCGCCGGATCGATGGCTGTGTGCCGTAACGCAATCCGGCACAGCACCGAATTTGCCGCGAATGCAATCATCGCGAGCAGGGTCAGTCCGAAAGTACGCGTGGGCGATGTCGACATCCGGGGCCCGCGTTAAATCGACAATCCGTCAGCTTGGTCCAAGCCCACCTTCAACTGAAAGTTAAGCACTTCGATTACCCCAGTCATTCTTGCGACACCCAAAAACCTGCGCAACATTGCAGCAAGGCGCCTTCATTTACGGCAACGCCGGAATCGCCAGGCTCCGTTCGGGGTCACCGGTGGCGCCTGTCTGCAGGTTGCCAGGCAGATGTCCGACATCGCCGACGGCGAGCACCTTGAACCTGCCGTCGGCGTCGACCCGGATACGGGTGATGCTGGCATGCCCGACCGACATTTCCAGCCAAGCCGTGGTCTCGACGCCGAGCGCACGCGTGACCAGATAACGGATCACGTTGCCGTGGCAGACCAGAAGATCGTTCTCCTCATGCCCGATGGCCGGCCGGAAATAGCGCGCGAACACCCGATCGAGCCGCGCCTTGCAGGCTGCGATGTCTACGGGCTTCTCGCTGGCCATTGCCTGCGTCCGGCGCGTGGGTGGTGTGCACTCGGCGAGATCGTCAATGACCTCGAAATGTCGTCCTGGAAAATCACTGCCGATGACCGCTGCGGTATCGCGCGCACGTTGCATGGGACTGACGAGCATCGCATCGAAATGCGTGGGCAAGCCTGCCAATCGTGCGCCGACCAGATGCGCCTGGGCCACGCCCAGTGGCGACAAGCCGGGGCCAATGCGTTCATCTGCAGCAGGGTCTTCGACGTAATTGCCGTGGCGCACCAACACGATCGTGCGAGCCGCAGGCGCTGTCGAGTCGGCAGCGCGCACGGGGATGGACGCTGACACCACAATCAGGAGACCCAGGACGAAAGGAAATCTGCTCATCCGGGAAGTATGCAGAACCTGCTCGTCGTCCGGGCGACGATTGGACCAATCCCGGTGGTGGGCCGGTGCCGGTGCGCAGGTCCCATACGGTCCACGGGGGCGCGGCCCGTCGACCGGACAAGCCATGTCCGGGCCAGCGGATGGATGGCGTTACTTCACTGGACTGCCATCGCACCATGATTCCCGCGACGGCGGGCGGTCACCCGGCCGTTGCAACGGCTGGTCGGCGTCCGACTCCCCGCACGTGCGGCGGGGACGCATCTACCCAAGTGGCCTGATCAATGGCAACCGAACCGACACTTCTGCCCACCACGCCCGCTTTGCAGGGCTTTGACGACGATGCCTGGGACGACCTGTTGAACTACATCGAGGAGCGACGGGTCATCCCGATCATCGGGCCCGACCTGCTCCGCGTGCAGACCGACTCTGGACTGCGCCCCTTGTACGAATGGCTGGCCGAAAAGCTTGCTGGCCGACTCTCGGTCGACGTCGTCGGCTTGCCGCGCCCGCTCACGCTCAACGACGTGATGTGCTGCTACCTCGGCCAGCACGGCCGGCGCGAGGAAGCATATACGCGGTTGCGATCGATCATGCGGGAGGTGCAGTTCGAGCCGCCGCTGGCCCTGCGGCAACTGGCTCAGATCACCGACTTCAACCTGTTCGTGACGACCACGTTCGATCCACTGCTCGAGAACGCAATCAACGCCGAGCGACATGGCGGCCAGGCATCGACCGAAGTCATCGCCTATGCGCCCAATCGCGTCGTCGACCTGCCGGTCGAACGCAGCCAGCTGCAACATACGGTCATCTACCACCTGCTCGGGAGGCTGTCGGCGTCACCGACGTATGTGCTGTCGGACGAAGACATGCTGGAGTTCATCTGCGCGCTGCAGTCCGAGCACCTGACGCCGGAGAAGCTCTTCCACGAACTCGAGCACAACCACCTGCTGCTGATCGGCAGCGATTTCTCCAACTGGCTGGCGCGATTGTTCCTGCGCATGGCCAAGCGCAAGCGCCTGTCCGATCCGCGCGATGTCACCGAAGTGTTCGCCGACGACCACACGATGCAGGACAGCCGGCTGGTGGCCTTCCTGCAGCAGGTCAGCGTGCGCACGCGCGTGTATGGCGGGGCGGAGGCGTTCGTCGCCGAACTGCACGCACGCTGGACACGACGCCAGCGCCCATCCCTGGCATCCAGTGTCTCGACCGGCGCGCCGCAACGGTTCCTGCCACCAGCGCGCGAGATGCCGGAGAATGCGGTGTTCATCAGTTACGCGCGCGAAGACCTAGCGGCCGTGCAACACCTCAAGGCCGCGCTGGATGCCGCCGGCATCACCACTTGGTTCGACATCGACCGGCTGGAAGGCGGCGACGACTACGACCGCAAGATCCGAGCGAACATCGCGCGCTGCAGTTTCTTCGTGCCGGTGATTTCGGCCGCCACGCAGCGACGACACGAGGCGTATTTCCGCCGCGAATGGAGTTACGCCGTCGATCGCGCCCGCAACATCGCCGATGGCGGCATGTTCATCCTGCCGGTGTGCATCGATGACACGCCGCAGGGCGATGCGCTGGTGCCCGAGAATTTCAAGGCGCTGCATATCGTGCGGCTGCCCGGCGGCGAGCCGTCGCCGGAATTCCTGCACCGCCTGCAAGACCTGTCCGGGCGGAGGTCCGCATGAGCACGCCTGCCGACGCGGTTACTGTCGATCCAGAGAATCCTTGGCTGGGCCTGTTCTCGTATTCGGAGGAAACACTCGCGTATTTCCATGGCCGCGAGGAAGAAACCGCGGAACTGGCGCGACGCGTGCAGCGCAAGCTGCTGACGGTGTTGTTCGGTCAGTCCGGGTTGGGCAAGACATCGCTGTTGCGCGCCGGCATCGTGCCGCGCCTGCGCACCGAGGGATTTTGTCCAATCTACGTGCGCATCGACTACGCACCCGAATCGCCCTCGCCTTCTGAACAGATCAAGCAGGAGATCTTCAAGGCATCGGCTGTCGCCGGCGACTGGACGCTTCCTGGCAGCGCCGTGGAAGGCGAATCACTGTGGGAGTTCCTGCACCATCGCTCCGACCTGCTGCGCGACGGCGATGGACGCGCGCTGGTGCCCTTGCTGATCTTCGACCAGTTCGAAGAGATCTTCACCCTGGGGCAGGCGGACGATGCCGGTCGGCTGCGTGCACGCCAGTTCCTGGATGACCTCGCCGATCTGGTCGAGAACCGCCCGCCCGCCGCGCTCGAAGCACGAATCGAGAACGACGACACGGCAGCGGAGAGTTTCGACTTCGCACGCGCTGACTACCGCATCCTGATTGCATTGCGCGAAGACTACCTGGCGCACCTGGAAAGCGTGAAGGGCATCATGCCGTCGATCACGCAGAACAGGATGCGCTTGGCGCGCATGACCGGCACGCAGGCGCTTAGTGCCGTGGTCAAGCCCGGCGGACGCCTGGTGTCGCAGGAAGTGGCGGAATCGATCGTGCGTTTCGTCGCCGGCGGTTCGGAGCTGGGCAACGCGGAGATCGAACCTTCATTGCTGAGCCTGGTCTGCCGCGAACTCAACACCGTCCGGCAACTACAGGGACGCAGCGAAATTTCCGCCGACCTGCTGGCTGGTTCGCGCGACACCATCCTCAGCGAGTTCTACGAACGCACCCTCGCCGATCAACCTGCGGGCGTGCGACGCGTGATCGAGGACGACCTGCTGACTGATTCGGGGTATCGCGAAAGCCTGGCCGAGGAACGCGTCATCAAGGCCCTCGTCGCGGCGGGTGCCGCCCCCGATGCGCTGTCGACCCTGGTCAATCGACGCCTGCTGCGCATCGAGGAGCGCCTGGACATGCGCCGCGTGGAGCTGACCCACGACGTGCTTTGCAGCGTGGTCCTCGCCAGTCGCAACCTGCGACAGGAACGTGAAGCGCGCGACGATGCCGAGCGCCGGCTTGCGGAGCAAAAAGCGCGTGAAGCCACGACGCATCGCGCGTTGCTGCGGGCGCGAATGATCGCCACCGTATGCGCCGTGCTGATGTTGCTCGCTGGCGCCGGTGCGATCTTCGGCTGGGTCAACATGCACCGCGCGCGTTCGGCGGAACTCGAAGCGCAAACGTCGCGCAGCAATGCCGAGAAGCTGGTGAGCTTCCTGATCGAGGATTTCTATTCCGAACTGGAACCCACCGGCCGCCTGGACACGCTGGGCAAGCTCGCACACATGACGGTGGGTTACTACGATGGGCTGCCACCGGAGCTGGTGACCCCACAGACGCGGATCTATCGCGCGATGGCCCTCGTACGCGAGGGCGCGGCGCTGCAATCCAGTGGAAACATCCCGGCGGCCTACAAGAATTTCGGCGAGGCCGAAACGATCTTCGAACGACTTCGCGCCGCCGGGGACCAAGGCGAACCCGTCACGTACGGTTTGGCCCTGGCACTCACGACCCAGGGTTACAGCACCGTGGGTTCCAGCGGAGGCGGACGTGGCACCGCGGCGCAGCTGACCCAGTCCGCCGATATGTTGCGCCCGCTGGTCTATGGCGCCAACCCGTCACGACGCGTCCGGTCGTTATATGCCGATACCTTGAACATCCTCAGCCACTCGCAGACCCCGGACAAGGGTGTAGCAAGCTGTGCTGAAGCGCGGAAAGTGCTGGTGACGCTCGGCGCCTTGCAGCTGGCGGATCTCAACGCGACGGCGTCGTACGCCGATACCGCTGACTCGGAATCGCGTGAACTGCTCTCGCTCGGCCGTGTCGGTGAAGCACGTGCGCTCGAACAACAGGTGTATGACCTTGCAGAAAAAGTACTGGCGCAGCGACCCGGCGACCTGCATGCATTGAGCGATCGTTCGTGGGCCGCCGAGCTGATCGGTTCCATTGCCGGGCGCCAGCATGATCTTGCAACCGCTGATGACTATTCCCGACGCGCCGCCCAGGCAGGCGAGGACGAGGTGCGTTTCAACCCATCTGACATGGGTGCATGGCAACGCTGGGCATCGGGCTTGCAACAGGTCGCTGACCTGCAGTTTGAACGTGGCGAAGTCAGTCGATCAATCGCAAGTCTTCGTTCACTGATGGCCATGGAGCAGGACCCGCGGAGACCGTCCGATTTAGGTCCCAACATGTGGTTCGGCTGGGCGCAGCTCGGGCAGTTGCAGGCCCAGGCCGGGGATTTCGACGCCTCGACGCAGTCGGTGAAAGGATTCGTCCATGACACCGGCGTGCTGATCGCACCGCTACCCGCGAACGACCCGCGAAGGCAATTGCTGGCGAACCCCGCCCAGCAGATGAATGCACGACTGGAGCTGTTCGCGGGCCAGACCCAAGCCGCATTCAATGACGCGAACGCCATTGTCAGCCGGCTTGACCTGGTCAAGACCGCACCAGGCAGCAGCGCGGAATTGATGCAACAAAATTTTCTTTCCGGCGTTCTGTTCACGGCGAGTCATGCCGCACTCCGACTTGGCCGCTACCCCCAAGCCGAAGCACTGGCGCGACGGTGGCTTGCCCTTCCACCTAATCCGAAGTCGGAAGACGATCCGCGAATCAAGTCGTCGCAGGCAGCTGCCGCGCTGGGCCACGCCTTGGCCGCGCAAGCACGCAATGACGAAGCGCAGGCAACCCTGCAACCGGCACTGGCGTTCTACAGTGGAGAGCAGCACGCGGGTGCGGCTGGAACCAGCTTCCGGCAGGACTTTGCCTATGCGCTGTATGTCAGCGCACTTACACGCGACACTGACGTCGACGGCCATGCCAAGCGCGCTGCCGACCTCAACGCTGCCGTCCAGTTAATCGACGGGAGTTCGACCGAAGCAAAGCAACTCGCATCCATGCGCGACCTGTCCGGATTGATCACGGCAGCGCGCGTGAAGTAATCGACACCTGCGTTCAATGTACCTCGCAGAAAAGAGAATGAACCTGCCCCTCGTTTGATCACCCTTTTCCTGGCACCCCTCCCGAGGCGTATAACGCCTTCAACGCCAATGCTGGACCAGCCAGAAGATGAGTCCCACCGACATCAGGGCGCGATTGAATATTGGCCTGACCGCTCATCGTGACCTGCTTTCCGAAGAGGAGCCGGGGCTGCGGACAACTGTTCGCGCATTTTTCCTTGACCTGCGCGAGCAATTCCCGGACCTCCCATTGCGGTTGATCTCGGCGCTGGCCGAAGGCGGCGACCAGCTGGTGGCGGAGGAAGCGCTGGCACTGGGGATCGAACTGATGGTCCCTTTACCGATGGCGCAAGCCGAATACGAACGTGATTTCACCGATCCAGCCGTGCTGCGGAGATTCCAGACCATCCTTGCCCAAGCGGTAGTGCGGGTGTTGCCACTCGCACCGGGCATCTGTTCCGAAGCGATTGCCGTGCGTGGGGAAACCCGCAATCGCCAATACGCGCAACTGGGAATGTTCGTGTCCTCGCATTGCCAGTTGTTGCTGGCGTTGTGGGACGGCAATTCGAATGGCGCGATGGGTGGCACCGCGCAGGTAGTCGAGTTCCACCTGCACGACACGATGCCGAACCTGAGCGTCGACGAGATCGCGCCCAACCTGCTGGCCGATGACGAAAGCGACCTGATCTTCCACATCAGTTGTTCCAGGCGCCTGGGCGCGCAAGGTACGCCACCACGGCTGCCGCCGTTAAAGACGCGATGGGTGACGCAGGCCGACGAACATGATGCGTCCAGTGGCCTGCCCGAACACTACATCCATGTATTCCGGCAGCTGGAAATGTTCAACGCCGACCTGCACCGGTACGCGCCGGAGATCGCTATTGATGCATCGACGTTGTTCACTGCGCCACTGCCCTGTGCGCCATCACGGAACGCGGCTGCCATCGAGCGGCGGTTCCATGCTGCCGACTGGCTTGCCATCCATTTCCAGCGACGCGTGCGCCTGAGCCTGTGGTGCACGCACGTGATCGCGGCGCTGATGGGCATGGCCTTCATTTTGTATTCCGATGCCACGCCGCTGCGGGTGTACCTTGCGGCATTCCTCGGATTGTTCCTGCTCGGGCTGTTGCTGGCGATCATCGGCCAGCGACGGCAATGGCAGCGCAAGTACCTCGATTACCGTGGCCTGGCCGAAGGCCTGCGCGTGGAACTCTACTGGCGGATTGCAGGCGTCGAGATCCCACCCAACAGCAGCCTGGGCTACGATAGTTTCCTCCAGAAACAGGATGTCGACCTGAGCTGGATTCGCCATGCCATGCGCGACACCAGCTTGCTGCGCGATGAATCATTTGTTCCCGACTCGCGATGGCTGGAATGGGTCATCGACCACTGGATCGGCGATCGCTCAGGCAAGGGTGGGCAACTGGATTATTTCCAGCGCTGCAGCCTGCAACGCGAACGTTCCCATCGCACGACCACGCGCCTGAGCAATCTCGCATTGCTTGCTGGACTCACGGGCGCCCTGGTTCTGCTGATCGGAGGGCATCGGTTGCACGCGATCACGCAACAGATGCTGGTGCTGGCGATGGGCCTGCTGCCACTGCTGGCCGGTTTGCACGAAGCGTATTCGTACAAGAAAGCCGACAAGGAATTGATCAAGCAGTTCCGCTTCATGCGGCGCCTGTTCGACAGTTGCCGGGAACGCCTGAATCGCGCGCGAGGAGAAGCCGAATCCAGGCAATTGCTGCTGGCGCTGGGACGCGCCTGCCTGGAAGAACATGCCGAATGGATCCTGTTGCATCGTGAGCGGCCGCTGGAAAATGCACAGATGTCCGGATGATTCCTTTCACGGCCGAACCCGGCTGCCACGCCACAAGGAATACACATGCGGTACCGCGCTTTCATCAGCTACAGCCACAAGGATTCGCGCTGGGCCAGCTGGCTGCATCGCAACCTGGAAGGCTATCGCGTGCCGTCTCGACTGCGCGGCAGCAGTGGCGAATTCGGCGTATTGCCCGATCGCCTGGCGCCATTTTTCCGTGATCGCGAGGAACTCGCCAGCGCCGGTGAACTCGGTCCGAAGATCCAGGCGGCGCTGGCGGATTCCGAAGCCCTGATCGTGGTCTGCTCGCCCAATTCCGCACGTTCTCCATGGGTCAATGGCGAGATCCTGAAGTTCAAGCGCAATGGTCGCGCTCACCGCATCTATTGCCTGATCGTGGCTGGCGAACCGCATGCTGGCGATGCCCGCGAATGTTTCCCCGAAGCGTTGCGTTTCGATCTTGATGCCAATGGTGAACTCGGCACGCAACCGGCCGAACCACTCGCCGCGGATCTCCGCCCGGGCAAGGATGGTAAATCTCTGGCGCGGCTCAAGCTGCTGTCTGGGCTGCTCGGCGTCAACCTGGACACCTTGCGGCAACGCGAGGCGGCGCGACGTCACCGACGCATGCTGGTCATCACCGCGCTCGCGCTGCTCGTGATGACGCTGACCAGCTTCCTGGCCGTGCAGGCGATGATCGCAAGACACGCCGCAGAGCGTCGGCAGAAGCAAGCCGAAGCGCTGGTCGACTTCATGCTGGGCGATCTCAGCGACAAGCTTGCACAAGTCGAGCGACTGGACATCCTTGCAGCAGTCAACGACCAGGCGATGGGCTACTTCCAGTCGCTGCCAACCACCGATGTCACCGACCAGTCGCTGGAGCAACGCGCCAAGGCATTGGTGAAGATCGGCAATGTCCGGACCGAGCAGGGGCACCTTCCGGAAGCCTTACGGAGTTACCAGGCCGCTGCCGCCCTCGCGTCGAAACTCGCGCAGGCCGCACCATCGAATATCGAACGCCAACTGGCGTATGCCGACGATCTCGCGTTCATTGGCACTACGCACTGGTACCAGGGCCAGCTCGACCAGGCCCAGGCCGGTTTCGAATCGGCACAGCGCGTGCTGCTTCGTAGCCGACCACTTGCGCCAGCGAATTCGCGATTGCTGTACCAGCTCTCGACCATCGACAACAACATGGGACACGTGCTGGAAGGACGTGGTCGCGTGGATGAGGCGCTGGCTCAATACCGCAGCATGCGCAAGCTGTCCGAAGCCCTGGTGCAGATCGACCGCGGCAACCGCGACTGGGTTGCGCTGCTCGGGCTGGCACACAACAACCTGGCGAAGATGGCCTTGATGGGTGGTGACCTGGCGACCGCGGTGGCCGAATATCGCACCGATGTCGACATCGAGGCCGACCTTGCCAACCGCGATCCCCGCGACAACGCGCAGGCTGAAAAGCTGGTGCTTTCGCGCGCCGCGCTCGGGCGCACCCTGGCGTTGACCGGTGATGTCGTGACTGGCATCGGCTATCTGCGCCAGGCGCTGGACGAGGTCGATCGCCTGCTGGTTGTCGACGCCAGCAGCACCGCATTCCAGGAAGACGCCGGCCTGTATTCAACGCAACTGGCCCGATGGGTGAGAGTGGCGGGTGACGCGCCAGGATCGGCCACGCCTGGCGCAAGTGCGCTTGCCAACCGGGGACTGCAGGTCTTGGAGCGGCTGACCCGCCAGGATCCGGGCAATGCCAGTTGGCAACGCGAGTTGGCGGATGCCCTGATCGAGAAGGCACAGCAGGCACATGGGAGTGGTCGCAGCGTGGACGCACGTGCGCAAGTGCAACGGGCGCTGGGCATTCTCGAGCCGCAACTGGCTGGTCAACGGGAGGATCGCGAGATTGTGCTGGCGACGGTCCGCGCCCGGTTGCTGCTCGCCGCAACGACCAGCGATGGCGACACCGCGACGGCACTGCGCGAACACGCCTTGCGGACGACGCAAGCGCACTCTCCTGGCACCAATGATCCTCGACTGCTGGGATTGCAGGTGGAGGCATTGCTCGCGCTCGGACGCGAGCACGAGGCCCAGCTCCTGCTCCCGAAGCTGTGGAATACCGGTTACCGCGAACCGGCCCTGATCGCCTTGGTGCACCAACACCACATCCCCTCGCCGGCCCTGCCCAGACAGCAACGGGCCATATCGACGCTGCCCTGATCACAGGAGTAGGCTGCATCCCTCGGCGGCTCCACGACGTTCCGCCCGAGGGAAATTTCCCCTAATCGTCGACTTTTCCAGGAGCACGACATGAACGTAATGCATCCCGATGACGATGAGGACATCGTCGACGACGAGGGCACCGAAGCCTCGGACAACGCCGATCAGCAGGCGGAAGCTGCACCGGCCGAAACGGCCTCCATCCGGGGACGCTCGGTGACCACCCCGATCATCATCAACAAGTAGACGAACGCTGCCTCGCTGAAGGAATCGGGAAATCGACGTGCCGCCGGAATGCCGCCGGTTCCGGCGGCACGCTGATACGGTCGCAATCCGCCGACCGTGCAAGCCGGCTCATGCTTTCCGCTCCGGCATCAACCTGCTCGACATGCGCACCGCATGACAGAAGTCGGACACCATACCGGGCGTGGTCGAAGGCCATGACCGCAAGACAGGCGAAGTCCGCTGGACGGCGACCTTCGCCGACCTGGTCTTCGGCTCCAACGCGCAGCTGCGCACGCGATCGGAGGTGTACGTTGCGACCGTCGAAAGGGTCCCCGCGCTGCGATGTTTTTTTGAACACCGGGATTTTATTTTTCGACGCAACCAGGCCGAAGTGGGAGCGCCCTCCAGACATTGGCTTGATGCGGCCCACCTGCGCGCACATTCAACACAGACTCACCGCATCTCGTCCAGCATGCTTGACCTCATACATCCCGGCATCCGCGCGCAGGAGCATGTCGGCAACAGTTTCGCCAGCGCGGTATTGGGTGACGCCGGAAGAAAAACTGACTGGCGAGCCCGCCCCGACATGCAGCTTCTCCCGCATGCGCTCGATGCATGCCTGAGCGTGCTTACCGTCCGTGCCGGGCATGAGGACGAGGAATTCCTCGCCGCCCCAGCGTGCGATCTGATCCGATGCTCGTAACGCCATCCGCGATTGATCGGCGAACCATTGCAGCACCCTGTCGCCTTCGGCATGTCCTTGCACGTCGTTGATCTGCTTGAAGTTGTCCAGGTCGATGAGCGCGATGCTGAACGTGCGATCCTGCCGTTCGCAGATGGCATGCTCCTCAAGCAGCCGCTGGTCCATGTAGCGGCGGTTGCAAAGGCCCGTCAGCGCATCGTGCGTCGCCAGGCGTTGTACTTCCGACAATGCGTTGGTCAACGCCTCGCGCTGCGAGCGCAGCTTGCTGCGCAACAGGGACAACATGGCCGCGACAAAGGACAGCGCGGGCAACATGGCCGAGATCATCAGGAAGTTGGTCAGGTCGATGCGCAGGTCGACATTGGCCAGCGACCAGAGCGTCGTTGCATCCCGAGTGGAGTGCAAGGCAAGCACGGTCGCGAGCAACGAAACCAAAGCCACGCCGGTCAACACCGCAATCTTGCGCCAGCTCAGCGAAAACGCGCCGAAGGTGAAGATCAGCAGCAATGGAAACAATGCGACGCTGCGGATCGGGCCGCAGATCACGTATCCCCATTCCACGCCGATCACGCCCATCAGGATTTGCGACACCGTGATCGCCGGGTCGGCGAAGCGTTCGGTCCATCCCGACCGCAACGCGGCGTAGATCGCCCCCAATCCCAGCGCCAGGAACATGCACCATGGCACCAGCCGATTGGCGTACATCCAGCCTTGGCTCATCCCAAACCACAAGATGAGGGCGCTGCTGAAATACGCCAATGCCGAGATCGACCATAGTGTGATCCGCATGCGTCGACGCGGGTCGGTACTGAGCACCACGTCGGCGACGTCATGCCAAAACGCTCGCGACGGCTGCGCGATCCGGGCAGTGTCATCCGGATCTTTTCTCAAGGTGTCCAAACCATCCCCTTGGTCTGCTGGATGTCCGATTATGCTGACCATTCCACCCAAAAAAAACGGGCTGGGTTCCTTTTTGGAGACCCGTTCAGCGATTGCAGGGCATCAGCAACGCGGGAGTCGGACAATGAACGGTCTCGATTCGGACCCTGAGAACGCTGAACGACGTCACGTTGACGCAGCCTGGGCCATGCTTCGTTGCCTCCCAGGTGATCCATCACTCGATCTGGATCGCTTCGGGTCAGCCCCCGGCGCCACACACTGCCTTCTTCATTCCCAGTAGAGATTCCCAGCATGATGCCTCGCGCCGCATCCGGTTCCATTGTTGCCAGCACCGTGTTTGCCCTGCTTGACCCGATCCCGTTCGGCTGCTTCGTCGCAGCGCTGGTGTTCGACGTCATCTACCTGCGCACCGCGGACATCCCGTGGGACAAGGGCGCGGCGTGGCTGATCACCTTTGGCCTGTTTTTCGCGATCATTCCGCGCCTGATCAACCTGGTCCAGGTGTGGACAACATCACGCAACACGACGTCAGGCATGGATCGCCTCGACTTCTGGCTCAACTTGTTCGCAATCATCACAGCCATCTTCAACACGTTGGTCCACACGCGCGACGCCTACGCGGTGGTGCCGGCTGGCGTCTGGCTGTCGATGGCCACGGTTGCCCTGATTTCCGTCGCGCACATCGTCATGGCCACTCGAGTTTTCCGGTCACAGGGAGCTGGGCAATGATTAATCGGCTCAGCCGTAACGCGCTGGCGTGTCTCGTCATCGTCATGCTTTCTGCCTGCGGAGACGCGTCGCGGTTGACGCCAGCACAACAATCCGGTGGCAACCCTCCCCTGCCGCAGCCGCGCAACTTCCTGGTTCCGCCGATGAAGGTGCCCACCGGAGTGGGCTGGTCGCAGGGCCAGTCACCCACGGTGGCCGCCGGCCTGCGCATCGAAAAAATCGCAAGCGGACTCATGCACCCGCGGCAGTTGCTCGTGTTGCCAAACGGTGACGTGCTGGTGGTGGAGAGCAACGGTCCAGGCACCGAACCTGTGACTACGCCGAAGCAACTGCTCGCGGGCATGATCATGGACAAGTCAGGCAAAGGCGCAAAGGGAGGCAACCGCATCACGCTGCTGCGCAAATCCGCGGGTTCCAGTGGCGAATGGGAAAAGCATGTCTTCGTCGAAGGCCTGAACTCCCCGTTCGGCATCCAGCTCATCGGCAATACGCTGTATGTCGCCAACACCGATGCGATCGTCAAGTTTCCCTACGTGACTGGCGAGACGCGGATCTCCACGCCTGCGGTGGAGTTCGCCGACCTGCCGGGCACCATCAACCATCACTGGACCAAGGCACTCCTGGCCAGTCCCGATGGCAGCAAGCTTTACGTCGGCGTCGGCTCCAACAGCAACATCACCGAGAACGGCCAGGACGTTGAATACCGTCGTGCGGACGTGCTTGAGGTCGACGTCGCTACCGGCGGCAGCCGAATCTATGCCTCGGGTCTTCGCAACCCGACCGGCCTGCAGTGGAACCCTGCGACGGGCGCGCTGTGGACGACAGTCAACGAGCGCGACGAGATCGGCGGCAACCTGGTGCCCGACTACATCACTTCGGTGAAACCGGGGGCGTTTTACGGTTGGCCCTACAGCTACTACGGCCAGCACGTGGATGCACGCGTGATGCCGCAACAGCCAGCACTGGTGAAAAAGGCCATCCCGCCGGACTACGCGCTGGGTTCGCACGTCGCGGCACTCGCGCTGTGGTTCTCGGAAACCAACGCGCTGCCGGCGATGTATCACGGGGGCGTCTTCGTGAGCGAGCACGGCAGCTGGGACCGCTCACCACTCAGCGGCTACCAGGTGGTCTATGTGGCCTTCAACCAGGGCAAGCCCGTGGGTCTGCCGCAGACAGTCGTCAGCGGATTCCATTCGCCCGACGAGAAGCACTTGTATGGCGCACCCGTCGGTCTGGCGCAGGACAAGGACGGCGCGCTGCTGATTGCTGATGACGTGGGCAACGCGGTGTGGCGGGTGACGTCCCGATGAACCGCCGCGTCCCGTCCTAGCCAGGCGAAGCTGCCCTCCGAATCCTGGCGCTGTGGGTGCATGATGGCGACCGGACCCCAGGGAGATTCGACATGGCACGTTACTTATGGATAACGCTGGTCATCGCCGCAGTCGTGGCCGCGGCCGGATGTAACCGTGAAGCTACCGCGTCAGCGGGGTCATCGGCTGCTGCGCCCGCCGCCGCGCCGGCGCTACCGGCCGGTACTGCTGGCTCAATGACGGTTGATGGCGCCACGGCGGTCGCGACACAGGCCAGCCTGGCCGCAACCTCAGCGGAGCCCGGCCCCGCTCAAGGAGCTGGTGATTTCGACCCGGCCAGCGTCCCGGTCACCACCGCCAGCCTGCCGCCGTTTCCGTTTTTCAAGGCGCCCGAGGGGTTGGAAAGCGGGCTGGACGAAAAGGACAAGCACGTCTCGTTCGACGGCCAGTATTTCATCGCCGGCAACAAGCCGGTCATGGTGGAAGGCAAGGTCTTCCACGACAACTTCGCCCTGCAGAACGGCGACAGGACATATTCGGAGCGTGAGTTCCAGAAGAATTACGAGAACGTCATCACTGCGCTGGGCGGCAAGCAAATCAACACCAGCCAATACACCGACGCGATGATCGCGGCAGCTGGGGGCCGCGACAAGATCGAAAAGAATGCCTACGGCGCCGCGGTCGTACCGGAGTACCCGCACGACAGTTACCTGATCCGCACCCCGGACAAGGAATACTGGATCGAGATCAGTACCGGCCACATTCCGCTGCACGGTTTCGTGGTGGTGCTTGAGCGCCAGGCGATGGCGCAGTCGGTTGGACTGCTCGATGCGGCGGCGATGAAGAAGGCGATCGATGCCAACGGACACGTGGCGCTCTACATCAATTTCGATATCGACAAAGCGACGTTGCGCGCGGATGCGCAACCGGTGATCGGGGAAATCAACAAGATGCTGGCTGGCGACCCGACGCTGCGATTGTCGATCCAGGGACATACCGACAACACCGGCACCGCGGCGCATAACAAGGAGCTCTCCGCGGCGCGCGCCCGTAGCGTGCTGGGTGCCCTGGTGGGGCTGGGCATCGACCCATCTCGGTTGGAATCCAAGGGGTTGGGCCAGGACCAGCCGATTGCCAGCAATGGCACCGAGGACGGCCGCGCCCGGAATCGTCGGGTGGAGTTGGTGAAGCTGTAACCGCAGGATCCCCAAACTTCGGATGAGGACGACAGGGCGCAAGCCGGCGTTGTCGTTCCCATCCAGTTGTTGGGGGATCGCGCCGCTGCTACTCCACGGCGACCCAGTCCACCGTCAGCGAAAAGGCGCCCGCACGCTTGTCCGCGATCAGCAGGCCGATCTCCCGCACCCGCGACGGATCCAGCTGCTGGCCAGGCAGCGTCGAGCCACGCACGATGGCCTTCAGCGACTTCAGCGGCACGCGCACCTCGGTCCATTCACCAGCACAGGTGTCGAACACACCGCCAAACGACACCGGCAATCCCTCGTAACGTGCGTCGGTGGCCAGGCGCAACTGATATCGACGGCCATCGCCGCGAACATGCAGGACCATCGCCGCGACGCCACTGAGGTCGAAATCACGGCCCACGCTTCGCACCGAGGAAAATCCGCCGTTGTTCTCCAGCGACAGTTCACCGTTGAAGTGCAACTGGCCGCCCTCCACCACCGCGCCCCCACTCGAACGCCCACCCATGACGCCATCGTTGACCGCCACCCAGCGCGGCTCCTGCGGATGGTTGTCGAAGTTGATCAGGCGACCCGTGGGAGAGGCCGCCGGCGACCCGGTCATGTTCTTCACCAGGGGATGTCCCGCCCATCCCACGCGATGAAACGACCGCTGTCCTGCGAAGTACTTTGCGCAATGATCTGTAACAGCTGGGTGGCGGCGCGCTGAGGGTCGAACAGCCGGGCGGCAGGCACCTTCGACTGGAACGGTGCCGAGAGCGGCGTGTCGACCGTACCCGGATGCAGCAGCAGGCAGGCGCCGCGGGGATTGCGGCGTTTCCATTCGATCGCGAAGGTCTTCAGCAACTGGTTCTGCGCCGCCTTGGACGCACGATAGGCGTACCAGCCACCAGCGCGGTTGTCACCGATCGACCCAACGCGTGCCGACAGCGAGGCGAAGACCGCGGGTTGTCCACGGCACAGAAGCGGCAGCAGCGCCTTCGCCAGCAGCAATGGGGCAAAGGCGTTGATCGCGAACACGCGTTCAAGCGATGCCATGTTGGCCTGATCGATCGATTTTTCAGGCGCAAGTCCGGCGCCGTGGAGGATACCCGCGGCGTTGATCACAAGGTGCAGTGCGTCGACCGCTCGCGTTTTCTCCGCCAGCTGCGCAAGATCGTCTTCGTTGCTGATATCTGCATCAATGAGGTGCAACCGCGTGCCGTGATCGCGGTGCAATTCGTCCAGGGCAGCGTTGTTCGTGGCCGATCGCGACACGCCAAACGCACGCCCGACATGCCGGTTTTGCAACAGCTGCCGCAACAGCGCCTGCCCAATCCCGCTGCTCGCTCCGGTCACCAGCACGTTGGCGGGACGCTCGAGACCGGCGACAGGACAGGTGTCAACGTCAAACTTCATCACGACACAATTTACCCACAGCAGTAGGACAATTTCATTTGTGAAATTGTGCGGAGACGACCTGTTCGACACAAACGCTTGAACACCGCGCCTGAAGACCAAAGAAGAAATTCAGGCGCGAACGAATCAATAGCCACGATCCACGCACAAGAGGAATAAACCAAACCCTTTTCGTCGGTTTTGAATGCCCGCAATTTTGCCTTGCGCGGCTTCCCGATTAGCGGCCGGGTGACCTCATGCGCCCAAGCACGATCGCCATCGCAGCGGCACCCAGCGACTTCACCAGCACCGGATGCTGCGCGTAGAAGCTGCTCATCTGCGCGACGACGCCGGGATTGGCCTGTTGCGCGTGGGTGGCGATCTGTTGCACCTGGTCGGTGGACAACTGCGATGCCTGTTCGGGGCTTGCATTGATGCCGGCTTGCGCAAGCGCTGGATGGGCAGCTGCTCCGAGACCGCCGAGCAGCGTACCGATGATTCCGGATTTCTGCTGGTTGTCAGCGTGGCCGAACAACTGACCCACCATCTGGGCAAATGGTGGCGTTTGGTTGGAGTTGAACGCGTCGTTCACGCCCTGGCTCAACACGTCTGGCGGGGTCGTACTTGCAATCTGGTGAAACTGATCCTGTGCCTGGGACGGCACCGGTGCATTTCCAAGATTCGAGATCTGCTGGAGCAAGTCTTCCACTGCATTGTTCATGTGTTTTCCTTTTTTACGTCAGGGTCGTGCGTAAAGGCATATTTCAGCGACAGCTGTGTATGGAGTGCGAAACCACTGTGCTCGCCCGCGTCACTGCGCGCGCCCCTTCGACTGGTTTCAGGCGAGCACGTTGCGCCAGGCGCGTCGCAGGACGTCCTTGGCATTGCGCTGGATGAGTTCGCCATGTGCGATCACCACGCGCTCGAAATCCCACGTGAGGATGCGCTCGAGCGCCGAGCGCGCGGCGGCGCGATCCTTCCACCCGGCGATGCGATATTCGGGAGCGAGCGTGGGGCGGTTCCACATGCCGAGGGCTTTCCAGCACGCACGAAGCAACCAGTTGACGTTCGGCGTGTCGTCGCGGAATCGCTCGACCAGGTCAACCAGCAGCAGCGTGCGCGTGGGCCGGTGCAACAGCACAACTTCGGCCATCAACCGTCCGCGCACCAGCACCTGCTCGAACTCGGCCTGCATCGAAGCTGGCAACTGCTCGCCGAGTACACCGTCGAAGCGCAGCGCGCGGTCCCTGCGCTGCACGCCGGGGCAGATCCACGTTTGGGCGTCAGGAAAGGCGCGTTGACAGGCCGCAACGTGCAAGTGGTGGAAGTTGCCGGGCGCCACGATCACGGCCACGCAACCGAGCGCGCGGATCCAGTCGCGCAGGTCATCATCCAGCGGCCCGGGGGAGTGGATGAGCAGTGAGCCGGAGCCCAGGCGAACGATCGTCATGCGCGCCTCGAATCGCGCGCCACCCAGCGCAACCGGGTATGGAATCAGCCAGATCGTCCCGGGAATGAACTCTGCTGGAATGTTCACTGCGCCACGATAATCCTGTTCGTGTTCCACGACGCTGGCCCGCTTTTCCGGACCCCAAGCTGACGCGCGCTTCCTGTCATTTGCAAAATGTATCCCCGATAGTTCAAGCAGCCAATGGAAGACATGCCACGCCGGGTCGCATCTGCTGAAGTCCTGATGGACGGATGGACGGACGGACGTTCGGTGTAGGCACACGGCCAGCGCGCCGGGCGAGCAAAGCCGGGGGCCAAGGAAACCTCCTGACTTTTTCCACTGGGACTGTCGCTAGGGAATGTATAGTCCGCCGGGCATGGCGGGGACTGTGCCCTTCCACGAATCGCGGAGAGATGTCATGGGACTAATTCAGGCAGTGTCGGGTTCAATCGGCAGCACGCTCGCCGACCAGTGGAAGGACTTCTACACGGTCCCGGACGGCTTGCCGGCCACGGCGGCGCTGTTCGCCGCAGTTCCGCACGGCACCAATGCCGGACGCGGCTCGAACACCAAGGGTTCCTCGAACATCATCACCAATGGTTCGAAGATCATCGTCCCCGAAGGTTACGGGTTGCTGCTGTTCCAGGATGGCGCCATTACGGGCATGGCCGCCGAGCCGGGCGGGTACGAATGGCACTCCGACGACCTCAACTCGAAGTCGATATTCTCGGGCGGCGGCCTGGGCGATTCGCTCATCAAGCAGAGCTGGGAGCGTTTCAAGTTTGGTGGCCAGCCGGGGTCGCAGCAGGCGGCGTTCTTCGTCTCCCTGAAGGAACTGCCGGACAACCGCTTCGGCACGCAATCGGAAATCTACTGGGACGACGGCTTCCTCAATACCCAGGTCGGCGCGGTCACGCGCGGCTCCTACACACTGAAGATCGTCGACCCGATCCTGTTCGTGAAGAACTTCGTGCCGGCGTCCTACCTCCAGCCCGGCCAGGTCTTCGATTTCACCGACATCGACAATGCCGCTGCCAGCCAGTTGTTCAACGAAGTGGTGGGCTCGCTCGCGCCGGCCTTCAGCCTGTACTCGAACGACCCAAGCAAGGGCAATCGCATCACCAAGTTGCAACAGGATTCGGTCGGGTTTGCCAAGAGCCTGTCCGATGCGGTGGAGAACGCCTATCAGTGGAAATCCGATCGCGGCCTGGCCATCGTCAAGACCGCGATCATTTCCATCGAATACGACCCGAACACGCGGGAACTGCTCAAGACCGTGCAGCGCGCGGACGCGCTGACCGGATCGCGTGGCAATTCCAACCTGCAGGCCAGCGTCGCCGCGGGCATGCAGTCAGCGGGCGAGCACGGCGGTGCGGCGGGCATCGTGGGCTTGGGCATGGCGTCGGGAATGATGGGCGGCGTCGGCAGTTTGCAGCAGCCGGTTGTACCGGCGACGCCAGCCGCCGACGACCCGCTGGCCAAATTGAAGAAGGCCAAGGAGATGCTCGACCTGGGCCTGATCACGCAGGCCGATTACGACGCGGCAAAAACCAAAGCGCTCGGTTTGTAAGCCCGGAAGGCACCCACCATGTCGAACGCCAATACTCCGCCGGGGCCGCCCACCGGCCCGGGATCGCCTCGGGACGTGCCGCCCCCACATGGCAGCTTCCCGATCGACCCGGACACGCTGCCCAAGCCCATCCGCGACGAAGTGCTGGCGCCCGACCCGGTCGCCATCGATACGTCGGCCGAGGAGCTGAAGGACGGCCTCAACCGCTGCCCGAAATGCGGCTCGACCGACATCCGGCAGAAACCGGGCAGCGACCTGCTGGTGTGCCAGTACTGTCGACACGAATGGCAAGGCGAGCGGGTCGAGGAAGAATTCGGGCTTGGGATCGGCATCGACCAGCTGACGGGTACGGTGATTGCGTCCGGTGCGCGGGACATCGCGGCCGATGCCGCCAGCATGATGACTTTCAAGTGTCCCGGCTGCGGCGCCGAGGTCACGGTCAATACCGAAAACGCGATGACCGCGCGTTGCCACTGGTGCCGGCACGTCTTCGGCGTCAACGAGCAGATCCCCAATGGCGCCGTGCCCGATGCAGTGTTGCCCTTCCACATCAGGAAGGATGACGCGGTTGCGCGCATTCGCCAGTTCGTCGACAAGCGGCGCTTGTTCGCACTTAAAGCATTCAAGGAACAGTTCACGCCCGAGAATGTGGTCGGCGTCTACCTGCCCTACATGATCGTCGACGGCAACTCGAGCGCGGACGTTTCCGGCCAGGCCGAGATCGAGACGCGTCAGTACACGAGCGACAAGAAGACGTACTACGACGCCGATGTCTACAAGGTCGAAAGGCACGTCGACTTCACCGTGGACGACCTGCCGCTGGAATCCTCCAAAGCCCGCGGCAACCTGGACACGCGCACCAACACCAACAACATCATCAACACGATCCTGCCGTTCGACACCAGGAACGCGGTGAAGTGGAACGCCTCCTACCTCGCGGGCTTGAGCACGGAGAAGCGCGACCTGGACGTCGAGCAACTCCGCCCTCACTTGGAGGACGAACTGCTGTCGATTGCCCGAGCGCAGGTCCAGAAATCGGTCGACCGATACGACCGTGGCGTGCGCTGGGAGACCGAACGCCTGAGCGTACACGGCACGCGCTGGGTGTCGATGTACCTGCCGGTATGGCTGTATTCATACCACCAGCCCGGCCCCAACGGAGGCCTTCTGCATTACATCGCGGTGAACGGCCGCACAGGCGAAACCATGGGCAGCGTGCCGGTGCAGCAATGGAAGTTGCTGCTGGCCGCGCTCACCGCCGGCACCATTCTGGAAACCATTGCACTCTTCATCGTGGGGAACTCGTCATGAGCGACAGTGGCGCCATCCTCCTGCTCGGCCCCGCCGGCGCAGTCGGTCTGTACTGGGCCTTGTACCGGTATTACCGAAACACTGACAAATCGCACGACTTCGAGCACGAAACCTCCGTTGTCGCCAAGCCGGTGACAGGCTCTGATGCGGACGAAAAGGTCGACGAAGTGAAGGGCACGCGGGAGTCGCGCATCCACGGCGACAACGTGCGCGAGTACCGGCATCGTGTAAAGCGGATCCAGGACGACACAAGTCGACGGGATTTGGAAGACCAGCATCCGGGACGGTAGTCCGCGATTCCGTAAAGATGCGATGGGTGCCGGCTACCGGGAAGCGGCGGTCACCCATCGAACCGTTTTGCGCCAGCGAGCCTCATTGCGACCGGCGATGCAACACAGCTTCGCCAGAGCCACGCGCACCGCTGACCGCACGCCTGCCTGAGAGACCACGCTCTATTTTGCACCCGCGTTGCGCAGGCCCTGCGAGATCGACTCCACCAGGGCTTCGGCATTCCATGGCTTGGCCAGGAAATCATGCAGCGCCGCTTCGCGTCGTGCGCGGTCCACCGCCGCCGTCTCGGCCTGGCCGGACAGCATGATCTTCACCACCGATGGAAAGCGTTCGTGCGCCTTGATTAGGAACTCGTCGCCCTTCATCCCTGGCATCAGCCAGTCGGACACGATCACCAGCAGCGTGTGGCCATCCAGCGCCAGTTCGTCGAGCAACTCCAACGCTTCTTCCGCGCTTTCGGCCACGTCGATGTGGAAGTCGCTGCCGAATGCGCGCCGCAACTGGTCCTTCAAGGCCGTCAGCACGATGATCTCGTCGTCAACGCATAACAACACGCCCTTTTCCATCATCCGACTCCTGCGATTGGCAAACTGACGGTGAAGGTGCTGCCGCGGCCGACCTCGCTCGTCACGAAAATCCCGCCGCCATGTTTTTCAATGATCTTGCGCACGATATCCAGGCCAAGCCCCGTGCCCTCGCCTGCCGGCTTGGTAGTGAAGAAAGCATCGAAGATCCGCTCACGCACGTCCGGCGTCATGCCGCAGCCCGTATCGGTCACCGACACCAGTGCATTGTCGCCGTCGCGGCGCAGGCCCAGCGTCAGGGTGCCCTTGTGGTCCATCGCCTGCAACGCGTTGTGCACCAGGTTGGTCCATACCTGGTTGATCTCGTCTGGCAGGCAACGTACCGGTGGCAGGTCGTCGAACTGTCGCACCAGTTCGATGCCGTGCTTGATCTGGTTCTGGTAGATCGTCAATACGGTCTCCAGCCCTTCATGCAGGTTCGACTCCGTCCATACCTGCACGCCGCCGAATCTCGAGAAGGACTTCAGCGCGAAGATGATCTTGGCGACCCGGTCGACGGCGGTGGTGATGTTGTCGGCGTTGGTGGTGATGGTGGCGATGCCGTGCGCGGTGTCCAGGATGCGGTCGATGGCCGGGTGGCGCAGCAGGGGCAGCATTGCGTCCAGGTCGGTGTAGGACTGCAATTGCACCAGCAGGCCTGCGCGATGCCGCGCTTGCGCCAGTCCAAGTGCCTCCAGGCGTTCGGTGACCTCGCGGACGATGCCGCGTTCCTCGCGCGTGCTCAACACGGACTTGGGCTGGCTGGCGCGCTTGAGCAGCTCGCTGAAGTGCAGCCGATGCGCTGCGTCGAGTTCGTCCAGCAAGCCGGGCAGATCCAGCAAGGCGCTGTCGAGCGCTTCGGAAATATTCCGGCCACTGGATTTGATTGCGCCGATCGGCGTATTGATCTCATGCGCAACGCCGGCAATCAGCTGGCCCAGCGCCGCCATCTTTTCCGAATGCACCAGGTGCGCTTCGGCCTGGTGCAGATCCTGCAGCGCCTGCGCGGCCTGCTGGCGCGCCCCTTCTGCCGTGGCGTAAGCATCCGCGTTGGCCAGCGCGATCGCCGCATACGTCGTTGCCGACCGGAATACTTCCAGATCACGCTCCTGGTACGCGTCGGGCTGGTGGCTTTGCACCGTGACGACGCCAATGCGTCGGCCATTCGCGATCAGCGGGCGGAATACCGCGGAGAGAATCGGCGCTGACTCTTCAATGTTGTTTCCTGTAGGGGCATTGTCCAGTTGCGATTCGTTGAACAGCGTCAGCTCGCGATCCTCGCGAAAGGTCAGCACCGCGAGCGACGTGGGATGGTCCAGTGGATACGAATTGGCCGAATCCACCACTCCGTCCTCGATGTAATAGACGTAGTCCAGTGAATCTCCGGCAGGCGACAGCAGCGCCACGCCGAAGGCATCCATTGGCAGCAGCGCTGCGATATGACGCTCCATCGTCTTGCAGATGGCCAACGCGTCCAGGCTGCCGGTCAAGTCCTTGCCGATGTCTCCCAGCAGGCGCAGCGTTTCCGCCGACGCGGCGAGCTCATCGTTGGCCTGCTTGAGCACGATGTTCGAGTGCCAGCGCGCGACGATGGCGGCCACGTGGCTGGCTACGTAGTTCAACAGGTCCAGGTCGGCCTGCGTGTACGTCACGTCCGCGCTATAGCTCTGCACGATGATCAGCCCGTACACCGTGTCCTGGGCGATCAGCGGAGCGCCCATCCAGCTGTTGAAATCCACCACGCCGCGGGGGGCACGGATCTCCCCGGCGTCCACCAGCGATTGGAACAAGGCATGATCGAGAAGCCACGGCAGGCGGCTGCGGATCACCAGCGACGAGATACCCTCGCCAAAGGGAAAGTTTTCCAACACCTCGCTGGGATCTTCGTCCACCAGGTATTGCTGGCGGATCATGCCTTCCTCGGCATCGTAGGTCGCGATGATGAAATTTTTCGCATGCATCAGCCGGCCGACGATCTGGTGCAGTTCCACGTAGTGTTCGTGCTGCGGGCTGTCGGCCACTGAAAGCGCGGCGATCTGGTAGAGCGCACGCTGCAATTCCTCCGCGCGGCGGCGTTCGGCCAACTCTGTTTCCAACGTGCTGATGCGCTCGACGAGCCGGGCGGTTTCATCAAGCATATTCAGGCTCCACGCGGTTGCGGCCGGCATGCTTGGCCCGGTACAGCGCCGCATCGGCACGGGCGAGCAACGTGGCTGCCGTGTCGTCGGGACGGCAGGAGGCAATGCCAAGGCTCGATGTCACCTGGCCCACGCCCGGAAAATGGTGCGCGGCAATCGCCTCGCGCAGCTGCATGGCCGCGACCAGGCAGTCCCTGGCATTGCTGTGCCGGCACACCACCACGAACTCCTCGCCACCCAGTCGCCCCAGCGCGTCGGCATCACGCGTGTGCTCGCGGAGCAACGTCGCCATCCCGACCAGCACGTCATCGCCAACGCCGTGCCCGTGGGTGTCGTTGACGCGTTTGAAATGGTCGATGTCGAGCATGATGATCGACACATCCACGTTGTAGCGACGCGCGCGAATCAATTCCTCGTCCAGCAACTCGTCGAGCTTGCGCCGGTTGTACAGGCCGGTCAGCTTGTCGGTGATGGACAACACTTCCAGCAGCCGGTTCTTTTCCACCAGCTCTTCTGTGCGGGCGGCCACGACGTCCTCGAGCTCGGCGTTCATGCGTCGCAGCTCTTCGTTCTGGCGGATCAGGTCGCGCTCCTGCCAATAGGCGCGGATGGCTGCGCGCACGGTCAGCACGATATCCTCGTTGACGAATGGTTTTTCCAGGAAGCGGTACAGGTTGGCGTCGTTGATGGCGCGCTTGACCCCGGACATGTCGCTTTGCCCGGTGAGCAGGATCTTGACGGTATTCGGGGACCGCTCATGCAGCTGCACCAGCAGCTCATCACCGCGCAGGCCCGGCATCATGAAGTCCGAAATCACCAGGCCCAGCTCGCTTCCCTGCGCGCGCAGTTCGGCTTCGATCTCCAGGGCCTCCTGTCCGCTTTCGGCGAACTCCACCTGCACCTCCGACCCGAAATGATTGGCCAGCATGCTGCGCAGCGCGTTCAACACCGTCGAATCATCGTCCACGCACAGGATGATGCTGTTCTTGTCCAAGGGTCACCGGGTTCTGACAGTCAATCCGTTATACAGACAACCACGCCCTGCCCCGGACTGTATTTTCGTCAGGTGGTAAATCCAAGTGCCGGCATCCCTCAGGAGCGATGCGGAACCGCGCAGGCAATCAGTAGTAACGAAGATGTCCTCACCCCTTCAAACACGCCTTGACGGAGTTGGCATGACCACCATGAAAGCGATTGAAATCACCCAGCCCGGAGCAGCGGATGTCCTGCACTTGACCGAGCGGCCCATCCCCCGACCCGGGCCCGGAGAGGTGCTGATCAAGGTCGCCGCGTCCGGCGTCAATCGACCGGATGTGTTCCAGCGCCAGGGTAATTACGCGCCGCCGCCGGGCGCGTCGGACCTGCCCGGCCTGGAGGTCGCCGGTACATTGATCGAAGGGGATTTCTCGGGCGACAACCCGTTCGGCCTGAAGCTGGGCGACGCGGCCTGCGCATTGCTTGCCGGCGGCGGATATGCCGAGTATGCCGTTGCGCCTTTGGTGCAGTGCTTGCCGGCCCCCAAGTCCCTGAGCCTGATCGAAGCCGCTGCGCTGCCGGAGAACTACTTCACCGTGTGGAGCAACGTGTTCGAGCGCGGACGACTTGGGGCCAATGCGAGCGGCGCGCCCGAATCCCTGCTCGTCCAGGGCGGTTCCAGCGGGATTGGCGTCACCGCCATCCAGCTGGCGCATGCTTTCGGCCACCCGGTGTTCGCCACGGCGGGCAATGCGGAAAAATGCGCCGCCTGCGAACAACTGGGCGCGCACGCCATCAACTACCACGAGCAGGATTTCGTCGAGGCAGTGAAGCAGCACACCGACGGCCGCGGTGTGGACGTGATCCTCGACATGGTCGCTGGCGACTACATCCCGCGCGAAATGGAACTGCTGGCTGACGAAGGCCGACTGGTATTCATCGCCACGCTCGGCGGCAAGCTCGCCGACATTGATGCGTCGCTGATCATGCGCCGACGGCTGACCCTCACCGGATCCACGCTGCGCGCACGCCCCATCGCGTTCAAGGCCGCGCTGGCCAGGCAACTGCATGAGCACGTCTGGCCGCTGCTGGAATCAGGCAAGGTCAAACCGCTGATCCACCGGGTCTTCCCGGCGCGCGTCGCGGCCAAGGCCCACGCGCTGATGGAAAGCAGCGAGCACATCGGCAAGATCATGCTGGAGTGGTAAGCGGGGACGCAGCCGGACTGGCAGATTAGGAAGCCAGGAACAGATCGCAAGCAGGATGGCTAGAGCGCAGCGAAACCCATCGGAAGCTGGACACAAGCGATGGGTTTCACCTTTGGCTCTCCCCAACCTGCAAGTTCTTTTTTCGACTCCAATTCTGTCCTCCTGGCAACGCTGGCACGCAGTGTTGCGCTGGAGGGCCTCAATCCCCGCGGATGCGACCCCAGTTCACTGTGTGCAGCAAGTGCACGCACTACCGTGCCTCCTCTCCCCCGACGTCCAGGACGCCCATGTCTCCCCCAACACCGAGCGTGACCACCCTCTTCTCGCCTGCCCGTTTCGGCGACCTCGTGCTCACCAACCGCGTGGTGATGGCGCCGCTGACACGCAATCGCGCCGGCGCCGGACTCGTCCCTTCGCCGCTGGCCGCCGAGTACTACAGCCAGCGCGCGGGTGCGGGGCTCATCATCACCGAGGCCACGCAGGTCAGCCGGGAGGCCCAAGGCTACCTCGACACGCCCGGCCTCTACACGCGTGAGCAGGTGGCCGGCTGGCGCGAAGTCACCGACGCCGTGCATGCCAAGGGCGGCCACATCGTGGCCCAGTTGTGGCACGTGGGGCGCATCTCGCACACCAGCCTGCTGCCCGAGGGCGTGCAGCCAGTCGCGCCCAGCGCGCTGCGCGCCAACAGCAAAACCTTCACCCGCGATGGTTTTGTCGATGTGTCGCCGCCACGCGCGCTGGGACTGGACGAAATTCCCACGGTGGTCGCGTCATTCCGCACCGCCGCCCGCCACGCCATCGAGGCCGGGTTCGACGGTGTCGAGATCCACGGCGCCAATGGGTACCTGATCGACCAGTTCCTGCGCGACGGCGCCAACCATCGCCAGGATGCGTATGGCGGCAGCATCGAGAACCGCACACGCTTCCTCGCCGAAGTGGTCGCGCAAGTTGTCGAAGAAATCGGCGCTGGCCGCGTCGGCGTGCGTCTCTCCCCCGTAACCCCGGCCGGCGACCTGTCCGATTCCGATCCGCAGCCGTTGTTCGAACGTGCGGTCGAGCGCCTGGACGCGCTGGGCATCGCCTACATCCACATGATCGAAGGCGCCACCGGCGGTGACCGCGACATCGCACCGTTCGACTTCGACGCGTTGCGCACGCGCTTCTCTGGGGCTTGGATCGTCAACAACGGCTACGACCGCCAGATGGCCCTCGACGTCATCCGTGATGGCCGCGCGGACGCGGTGGCGTTCGGCGTGCCCTTCCTCGCCAATCCCGACCTGCCGACCCGCCTGCGCCAGGATGCGTCACTCAACAAGCCGAACCAGGCCACGTTCTACGGCGGTGGCGCCGAAGGCTATACGGACTATCCGACCCTCGAGGAATCGGTCGCCGCCTAGCACGCCGCGAAGTCTTCGAATCGATGGGTGCGAGTGGGTGACGGGGATCGGATTCCGTGACTCATTCGTCCTCGTCCAGGGTGACTGACGACTCGCCACGCGCCACGTTGCGCGCCTCCCACATGTTGTCCACCAGGCTTGGATAGCGGCGTACGGCCTGCGCGGGCAGCCTGGAAGCCTCATCGATGAGCTTGGGCGCTTCAACGATGAGGCCATGAGGCCCATCGATGAGACTGGAAGACCCATCGATGAGGTTGACCGATGTGAACTGCGGGGAAATTTGCCTGGGCGATGACACAAAACGCCTGATCGTTGAGGCTTCGAGACTCAACGTCGAGGCAAAACATCCCAAGGTCGGGGCTCCGATCCCCGCGGGTGAGTCAAAACATCTCAACGTCGGGGCTCCGAGCCTCATCCTCGAGCCAAACCGCGCCCAGCATGGGGACGTAGGATGCCCGTTATTGCATCACTCCAGGTCGGCGATGGTGTGTTCGAGTCCCACCTTCCACTCAGTGTCGGTTTCGGTCGCGACAAAGCGCTTCAGGATGGCGATCTGGGCGGTATCGAGTGCCTTGGCTGCCGGCACGCTCACGTTCGGGACGACGCCAACACCTTCCCAGTCTGTATGCGTCACCGGATTGATGGCGCGGCCATCCGGGACGAACATCATGAAGTGCGCGCTGAGACGGTGCGGCTTGCCTGGGTGCGCACCGCCACCGGTCGTCTCCCCCACCAACGTGGCGCGACTGTTGTTCTTCAACGCATATGCGAGGTCTTCGCACGCCGAAAAAGTGTCCTGGCTGGTCAGCACGTATATCTGGCGCGCCTGGCCGTACCTCCTGCCCGGGACGGTAGCGGTCGTCCAGCGTTGTTCCGTGCGTTGCTCGTCGCGCCAGTAGATGTCGTTGAGATGCGTCGGCTTGTCGTAGAGATAGCTGGCAAACAACATCACTGTTTCCGGATCGCCGCCACCGCATTTCCGCAGGTCGATGATCAAGGCGTTGGTATCGGCCAGCAGCGTCATCGCCGCGGCGATCCGTTCGGTCGAGCCCTGTGGACGCGCGAACTGGTGCATCTCGATGTAGCCGATGTCGCCGTGCAGGCGGCCGACGTTCGCGAATCCATAGTTGAATCGGTGCTCCTTGAGCTGCTCCGCGGCTTTGTCCGCAGGCGAGTCATCCTCGCCGGGCGCCTGTTCCGGTAGCGGCTTCTCGAAGTACTGCACTTCCAGGTGCTTGTCGTGCGTGTCGCGTTGCAACGATTCGGTCAACGTGCTGGCCAGCGCCTTGGCGCTGGTCACCGAATCGAATTCCCCATGCTGCAGTTGTGCATGCAACTGTCTATCCAGTGCCGCCGCCTTGTCAGGATAGACATAGGTTTGACGGAGATTGGAGACCGCCGCCTGGATGACGGCTTCGCTCACGCCCTTGTCGACCGTCATGTCGTTCTGCGGCGGCCCCTGATCGTGTTGCGGCATGGCGAAGAGCGCGAAACCAACCGCACACAACGCGCCTGCGCCGGTTGCAGCAACAATGCGCAACGTTTTATTTTTCCTCGGCCTGTCCATTTCATGTCCTCGTTATCGGATTCGTCGGTGTTCGACGAGCGCAACGTAGTCGGACAATGTGGAGACATCATGGAGCCGTCGCGACGGCTACAGATCGACCCGGTAGCCCAGCGCATACACCGAATGGATGAGCTCCAGGCCGGGTGCGACGTCGGCGATTTTACGGCGCAGGTTCTTGATGTGGCTGTCGATCGCACGGTCGCTCACTTCAAGACTGTCGCCACGGGCCGTATCCAGCAGTTGCGCCCGGGAGTGGATCATCCCGGGCCGCTTTGCCATTGCAGCAAACAGGCTGAATTCTGTCGGCGTCAAATCCAGCAGGCGCGAGCGGATCCGCACCGTGCAGGCGGCATCGTCGATCTGGATCAATTGCAGGCCATCGCCCGGCGCCCGTCTCCGGCGAAGGACGGCCTGGATCCGCGCCACCAGCTCGCGCGGGCTGAAGGGTTTGCAGAGGTAATCATCGGCACCGACCTCCAGGCCCAGCAGCCGGTCGATCTCCGCGACCTTCGCCGTCACCATGATGATCGGCACATCGGAGAACGCGCGCACGGCCTTGCATAGCGATATACCGTCCAGGCCCGGCAACATGATGTCGAGCACGATCAGGTCGGGCACGCCTCGACGCACGCGTTCCAGCGCATCGCGACCGTCGGACATCACCTCGGCAAGCAAACCTGCCTTGGTGACGTAATCCGCAACGATCGACGACAGTTCGGTTTCGTCCTCCACGATCAGGATGTTCGCGCTCATGAACCGTCCAGTTTCAACAGGATGGTGGCGCGCAGTCCGCCCAGCGGCGATGCAGCGAATTCAAGTACTCCGCCCTGCCCTTCAAGGATCCGCCTGCACAGCGCCAGGCCCAGGCCGGAACCGCCAAGTTGACGATTGCGGGATGGCTCGACGCGAAAGAAGCGTTCGCCCAGGCGGCCAAGCGACTCCGGTGGCACGGCAGGTGCGGAATCGTCGAACGTGATGCGCAGCGTGCGATCCATGACCCCTGCATGCACCTGGATCCTGCCCCCTGCAGCGGTGTAGCGCACGCAGTTCTCCAGCAGGTTGGCCAGCACCTGCCTCAGCCGCGCGGGGTCGACATGCACGGTCGAGACCGGGGGTGCGTCGCCGATTGCGGCGGACAGTCCGGCCTTGCGGATCGTTTCGACGTACGACGCCATGGTTTCGACCACCAGCGGCCATACCTCGACATCGGACTTCTCAAATCGCAGCTGCCCGATATCGGCGCACGCAAGCGCGTGCAGATCATCGACCAGCGCCGTCAGTGCCTGTATCTGCACAAGCATCACCGCAAGGTTTTGCCCAGTGGGCACCCGCACGCCGTCCTGCAGGGCTTCCAGTTGTGCACGCAGCACGGACAACGGCGTGCGCAGTTCGTGTGCGGTATCCGCCACCCACTGCCGGCGCGTTTGTTCGGCCTGCTCGAGTTTCACTGCAAGCTGGTTGAAGGTGTCTGCCAGCTCGCCAAGTTCATCATTGCGTCCGCTGGCAATGCGCGTATCAAACTGCGCCGCGCCGAGCTTCCTGGCGCCATCCACCAGCAGTGCGATCGGCCTGCGAACATATGCCGCGAGCAACGCCGCCGCCAATGCGCTCAGCAGCACACCGATCACAGCCACTGCGGCCAGGTTGTCCTGCTGGTCGACAAGGAAGGCAACCGCGAGCGCATCGTCCGGATTTTGCGGCCGGGCCAGCACCAGGTACCCGATATCCCTTCCATCTACGGATACTGGCTGTCGGATCGTGTCGATCGAGGCGAAGGTGACAGTGAGGGGCTTGGCGGTCGAACCCGCCAGGAAGTTCCCGTTGCGATCGAGCAGGCCGATCCGATATTCCAGGCTTGGCGAAGGCAACGCGCCACCACGCCTGACCTCCTCTGTTTCAAGCGAGCGCACCAGGTTACGCATCCATGCTTTGCGTTCTTCGACCTTGCCGGGCAGGAACGACCAGTCGTGGTGCAGTCGATATCGCGTCGTCAACGCATCGGCCAGCTTGGACAACTGCTCCGGCGCACCAGGCGTCACACCTGCGGAAAAATTATCGAGCAGCTTCCAACGCGTCAATTCGATGCCGGTGCCCGCAACGACCACGATCGACAGCACGATGGCAACGAACAGGCGATGGCCGATCGAAAACTTCAAGGCGGGATCCTGCTCGGGGCCGGTGAACGCTAATGCAGATCACTGGCGACGGCAAGGCGATTTCACGATGCGATAATTCGTTCGTCGAATCGTGCGCGCAACAGCCTGCCTCCATCATTTCTCCACAATCCAGTGCACGGGTTCTCGCGCGCCAACGGCATCCTGTACACAGGCATCTCACGCGCGGGGCTCCGGACCCCGCGGACGAGACGAAACAGCTCAAAGCCGGGGCTCTAAGTCTCATCGTTGGGCCAAAGCGCCCGCAGGCGTAGGGCGGTTTCAAGGCCGCCCCAGGCGGGGTTTTTTCCAAAGATCAGTGAACGCTGATCGAGCCTTTCATCAACATGATGTGGCCTGGGAAGCTGCAGAAGAACGAGTACGGACCGCCGCTCTTGATCGACCCGACCGGGAACGTTACCGAAGTGCTTTCGCCGCCACCGACGATCTTGGTGTGCGCCACGATTCGCGAATCAGCGGCCTTCACATAATCACCAGCCAAGCCGGCAGCCGATCCATCCGTTGCCACCGAATTCATGTCGGCGGTTTTGGTGATCACCACGTTGTGCCCCATCGCCATCGCCGGCAACTTGCCAACGTGCTTCAGGCGAATAGTGAAGTCCGTGCAGGATGCCGGCACCGTAATCGAGCGGAGGTTGAACTTCATCGAATCATTGCCCTCGATGTCCTTCGAGCAATCCGCCCGTACATTCGTTGCGCCACTCGTGGCTACTTTGACAGCGGGAGCCAATACTCGGGGCGGCCAATGCCATCGGAGTGATGGCGGCTGTTGCTTGAGCAACTGGTGCCGCGACAACTAGTGTCGGAGCAACTTGGGTTGCGACCGGCGCGGTTGATGTCGATGCGCCGGGAGCAGAGGAGTTGGATGCGCAGGCCGCCAGCGCAAACACGCAGGCACTTGCCAATATGCTGGGTTTGAAATTCATCGTCGTTGTTCTCTCTTGGGGGGTCGAGTGGGCCCTCGGCATGACAGCAAGTCAGCCGATCAGGTTGGACGCCACTGTGCGCACCACAACCGGATGGCTTCTTGACTCAAATCAATTGAGGCTGACCCATTCATGAGGGGTTTCAGGTCAGCTGCATCCGGCAACCTTTAACGGTTACGCCGCCGACCGGCTTTTCGGATCCTGCCGGTAGAACAACGCGAGCTGTTCGTAGACGGCTGGAAAGTGGTGCTGCAACGTCGCGGGTGCGGTGAAGAATGTTTCGGTCACCACCGCAAAGAACTCTGCCGGCGATGTCGCCGCATAGGCATCGATGCCATGCGGATGGCGATGGTCCAGCTGGCTGCGTAACGCATCGAATGCGGCTGTAAAGACCTGCGTCCATTGCTCACGAACCATGCCCGCATGCAATGGCGGGATGCCATTGGCACTACCATCCAGCGAATCCAGTTTGTGGGCGAACTCATGCACCACCACGTTATGCCCGGAGTGGTGTCCGGCGAGGTCGGCGGCAGCGGTCTCCCAGGACAGCACGACCGGCCCGCGTTGCCACGACTCGCCAGCTAAATGACCAGCGTCGTGTGTCACCACGCCGCCTTCGCTGACGTCCCTGCAGACCTTGAACGCACCCGGATACAGGATGACTTCGACCCATCCGTCGTAATAGTCCAGGTCCAATTTCAGGATCAGCAAGCAGGCATGGGCTGCCACGGCCAACAGGATGTCCTCCGTCAGTTCAAGTCCCTGCGCTGCGCTGAATGCTTTTCGATGCAGGAACAGCGTGCTCAGTTCGCGTAGGTGGACGCGTTCGACGGACTTGAGGCCACGGAAAATATCCGCCTCGTGCATGATCTTGTGCCAGCGCTCATCCGGTATTGGATGGTGGCTCAATGTGTGGCGCACACGCAGGCGATCAAGCCATTTCATTGGTCGAAATCATGGTTGTGTAAACCCAAGCAATTGAACCTGAGCAAATCAAACACGACTGATGTAGGTCCGGTTAGAAAGCGATTGGAGAACATTTCCCCAACCCACTAGCCGGCAGAGGTGCGATTCAAGATTTCCTGGCACTTTGTGGAGGTCAATTGGCATGCATTGCCCCAGCCGCAGCGGGAGCCGCGGCAGCGGTACGCCCGAGATATTTCTCCAGGAACCCTGCGATCCCGGTGTATTCCTTGTCGATTTCATCGATGTCATCCCAGCCGTGACCGGCATCCTTGAAGGTCAGCATCACCGGTTTGTGGCCAGCGAGGTTGAGCATGCGCACCAGGCGACGCGCGTGTTCGTAATCGACGCGCATGTCCTCCTCGCCATGGATGAGCATCAACGGAACCTGCAGGTCCCGGTAGTGGTACAGCGGCGAGCCGGCGAGCATTTCATTGCGCTCCGTGGCCGGGTCGCCGACTACGCGCTCGAGGCTCATGCGACCTTCGGCCGAATGGCCGCCATCACTTGCCGTGAAGAACAGCATGCGATCGCTGACCCCGGCGATCGACACCGCGCATCGAAACCGGTGCGGCCAGCGCAGCGTCGAGATCACCGCCGAATAACCGCCGTAGCTGGAACCAGCGATGCACATCCGCTCGGGATCCAGCGGATAGTGCGCCAGTGCGTGGGTGATGGCGGCATCGATGTCGTCCTCGATACGCGTGCCCTGCGCGTGGTAGCCGGCCTTGCGGAATGCGGTGCCGTAGCCGTCGGAACCGCGAAAGTTGACACGCAGCACGGCGTAGCCAAGCGACGCGAAAAACTGTGTCTCGGGATCGAACAGCAAGTGGTCGCTGACCCCGACCGGGCCACCATGCGGCAGCACCAGCAGCGGGCGCTTGCCGGTGGCCGGCGGCAAGGTCAGGTAAGCCTCGATCGGCAGGCCGTCGCTACTGGTGATCTTTAGCAATTGACTGGGCGCGAACACCTGCTTGTCGAGCCAGGGTTTGACGGCATCCAGCAGCGAGGCTTGGCGGCGGTTGACGTCGAGGTGGTACAGCCTTGGCGGCTGGTCGCTGCTTTGAACCTCCAAGACCAGCTGGCGACCATCGCGGTTGCGCGATTGCACCGAGACCGATTGACCAGGGAACGTCTTCTGCAGCAGCGTCGCCAGTGCCTCGTTCGCGGCGTCGAAATATTCGGTGACCTTGCGGCCTTCCTGATAATAGGTGACGCCGATCGGTATGCGCTGGTCGTCGAGCAGCACCGAGGCGACATCGACACCAGGTTTGCTGAACAACGTTCGCGTGATGCGCTTCTGGTTGGTATCGAACACCACGAGGTCGCGCTGCGCGCGGCCTTCGTCGCTGAGCGCGTAGATCAGGTCGCCGTCCATCGATAGTGCCTGCGGCTCGAGGTTGCTCTGGCCATCCAGTTGCAGGACCTGGGTGAATCCGCTGGTACCGCGATGCATCAGCACGTACTTGTCGCCGTTCTTGACCGTAGCCAGCGACAGCTGCCCGCGACCGTCAGCCCACCAATCGACATCGTGCTCCAGCCCGGTATTGAGCCGGTTTACTGACTGCGGCTCGAATGAGTCGATCGTGGCCTGACTGCGGATATCCAACCGGTTAACCAGCAGGCGATCCGAGCCCGACGTGGCATAGAGCACGTGGTCGGGATCACCGGCGATGCCACCCATGACGTAACCCAGTGCCGCGACACGCAGGGCCTGGAACGTGCGCCCGCCCGATGCCGCGTCGTTGATGCGGAACACAGTCACGACGCCCGCGCCATCAGCCAGCGCGACGCGGCCAATCAACACGCCGTCGCCAGTCCATTGCAGCGACCGCACGGGCGCGCGACTGGCCATCAGGCGCATGGCCGATTGCGCTTTGAGATCGATCAGGTCGATCGCCCAGTGCTTGTCGTCCAACTCAAGCGCCTCGGCCAGCAGCTCGCCGTTTGGATTCAGGGCGATGTCGGTGACATGATCGTCGCGCCATAGAGTCCGTGGTGACAACGGCAGTGCGCCCGGGCTGGGCGGGGCGTCGATGGCGCTGAGATCGGCGAGCTTCGCGGATGATGCATTTCGTTCGATGCGATAGAAATCCGGGAACGGATCGGGGTAGTGGCCGGAGTAAACGAATGGATACTGCTTCCCCAGCACCGGATGTTTCTCCTCCAGCCAGTCCAGCGCACGCAGGCCGCGATTGGACACTTGGATGCTGGCCGAATAGACGCCCAACGGTCGGAACACCAGATCGCCCGCGTAGGTAATCTTTCCCGGTTCAACCGTGAAACGGTATTCGACCTTGTCATCGAAATCGAATCGTGTGTTCCAGGAAGTGATGAGCTGCGCCCATTGGTAATTGCCCGCAGGTACGACGTAGAGTTTTGCGTTGTACCCCGGCGCGATGTGCTTGATGCCGTCAGCGGCGAACCATCTGCCATCCTGCTTCACACGGACGCTGTCCAAGGCGATATTGGTGTCGACCGCCACTAAAAGCAGTCCTTCGTTCGAGGCGAGTTTCGGTAGCTCGCCAGGATCGACCGTGCGTGCCAACGCCGGCGTGGCCGCGAGCGCCAGCGATGACACAACCAATGCCCAACGCAACGCAGCGGCCCATGACGGGCGCGTCCTTACTTCCATTCCAATGTCCCCTACCCATTTCCGCAACGAGGTTAACCCGACCCGATTCCGCAGGCAAAAAAATACGTCCGTTCCAGCCCCTGCTCTGCGCTAGACAGAAAACAGGGGTCAGAATGCACTTTCCAGCTGCATTCGGCCGCGGGTGGCATCCAGTGTGCTTGGGCATCAGGATCGACCGGGCCGCAGCGCTGTAGCCAGCCTGGTTGCGTCGAGATCGCGAGCGGACAGTTCAACTTTCATTGAGTTTCCCTTCAGGCGTCGGTACATGCCGGCAGAGGATGGATGCAACACGCCTTGGGCGCTTCACTTGATCCATGTCAAGCGACCGCCACTTTCCACCACCAGGATCGGTGTCGTTGACGCCACGCAACGATCCAGGTCGGATAATGAAGTACACCCTCCCACAAGGCGCTTCCTCATGAACATCCGAATCCCGGTCCTGGCAGCGGCATGCGCGCTGGCGCTGGTCGCCTGCGGCGACAAGTCATCCAGCACCGTCGACACCGCCGCCGCCCCCGCCCCTGCCGCCGAACCCGCGCCAACCGCCACTTCGACATCCGTCGATACGCCCGCTCAAATGCCGGTTGCGGCTGCGCCAGTCAGCGATAAACCTGCCGCGACGGTGAAAGATTGCGCCACCGAAATCGAGGGCAGCGACGCGATGCAATACAACATCGGCTCGATCGCTGTTCCCGCATCCTGCAAGGAGTTCAAGATCACGCTGAAGCATCCAGGTCAGATGCCGGTGGCTGCGATGGGCCACAACGTCGTGATTGCCAAGGCTGCCGACATGCAGGCGATCGTTGCCGACGGCATGGGCGCGGGCATCAGTGCCGACTACGTGAAGCCGGGCGACACGCGCGTCATTGCCCACACCAAGATGATCGGTGCAGGCGGAACCACGTCCGTGAGCTTTCCGGTCGCCAAGATCCAGGGCAGCGGTCCGTACGCGTTCTTCTGCAGCTTCCCGGGTCACTCCACGGTCATGAAGGGCACGATCGCTGTCGAGTGAGCGGCAACAACAGGCAGTCAGTCCGGAAGTCCCTGCGTGGCCTTCCGGCCATTACCGAAACGACCGGCATGGAAAAAAACATCCCCATCGAGCTCAATGGATCGGACCCGGTGGAAATCGACGGCGGCCTCGTGGCGCGTGGACTCGGGCTGGCGCCAGCTGACTTTCGGCAGCTGATGGAGAACAAAAAAATTACCGTGCTGTGTGAACGTGGCATCGGCGCAGACGCTGGCCTGTACCGCGCGAGTTTCTACCACCAGGGCAAGCGACTGCGCCTGGTGATCGACAGCGTCGGCAACCCTGTCCTTCCCTTCAATCGCGCCTGAGACTGCGCGCCTCGGCGGACGCGGCCAGCAGGACGCTGATGTACGTCACGCGGGAGCTCGATGCCTGGTCTGCGGCGGTCTTCAGCCCCTCGACATATGCCGCCACCAACGCCGGAGCGTTGTACTGGTCGCTCAGCTCGCGCATCGTCCTGGAGACCGCATCGCGCAGGTGAAACTCCACCTTGACGCCCTTCTCGGCTTCGCTGGCGAGGTCGACGATGCGCAACAAGTGCGGCGTTACGAGACCGACGACCGTGGCTCTCATCATTCAACCCTGCGTTCGGAACACCTCTAGGCTAACGCGGCGGGCCCTGCATGTGGGGCATTGGCGTGGGTCCATTCGGACAATCTACAGATCCGTCCGTTCGTTCGGAGCGACAAGCACTCCTCAATCAGTCTCTGGCACCATTTTTAGCAGCATCGAGTTCATTGATCTTGATCACACGCAACGTCTCGGACTTCTTGAGGGCTTCGCGCGCCTCTTTGATGACTTCCTGGGCCAGATTCTGGTTGGTGTGATGACGCTTGGCGTCGATCGCGGCGTCCAGTCGCTCCTGGGCGACCTTGATTGCTTTATCGACGCGATAGAGAGGGCCGTGCGGATTCGCAGTGAGAGGTGGGTCGTAACTTTTCGTCATGGCGTCCTTCTTCCAGCATGCTCTTCGCTTGGGTTGGCAGGAGCGTCGCAGGCGTGATCAGCGCCAGCGGGTGCCTGGCTGCTTGATGTAGTGCCGGTAGACGTAGCCCCACGGGATCACGAGCGGCATCAGGATGACGCCAAAACCGATGGCGAAGACATCCTCGGAAAATGTCGCTGGCATTTGGCCGGAGATCCATTGCGGCAACCCATACGCGAGCATCCAGACTGTCTTCCAGGCGAACTCGAACAGCAGCAGCGGAAGCATCTGCAGCGGATGGCGCAAGCCGATCCACGCAAGCAACCACACACCGGCGAGCAGGCTGGGGATGACGCCACGGCTGTCCAACGGATGGCTGAGCAGCGACGGCACGATCATCGCGCCGAGACCGACGACGAGCAGCAGATAGGTCGCGCGCAGCACATGGATGCGGACGAGCGAAACGTCCTCGTTGGGAATTGCATGGGGCAATCGGGTGGCGGCGGCTTGCATGTTGGCGTTCACGTGGGCTCCGTTGCGTTGGCGTGTTGCCAGGTGTCCCCGGAGCCGGTGCCCGGCCCAGGTACGAATTCAAGGATGTCACCGGGTTGGCAACCCAGTGCTGCGCAGATGGACTCGAGCGTGGAAAAGCGAATCGCCCGCGCCTTGCCGGTTTTCAGGATCGACAGATTCGCCAGCGTGATGTCGACGCGCTCGGCCAGCTGCGTCAGCGTCATGCGCCGCGCGTGCAGCAGATCATCAAGCTTGACGGCAATGCCCATCTCACACCGTCCCGTCGAGGTCGTGACGCATCTGCGTGCCTTCCACGAAGACGCCTGCGAGGACGAAAGTCAGGATGACCGTCAGCCAGCCGGTGGGCGAAAAGCCCGCGTCCAGATGCAGCGTGTGCGTGGGTGTCGACACGAATCGACCGACAAGTCCGATCAGCACGCTGAGAACCTGTTGCCCGAGCAGGCACCAGGCGATGACCTGCAACCGATCGGCGTTCAAGGCGACGAATGGATCGCCGTCGCGAACCGTCTTCACCATCCCGACCAGCCGCCTGAGCACGGCCACGTTCAATGGAACCGCCATGAGCCCGAGCGCGGCGATGGCACGCATGCCCACGAGCAGCGAACTGGTCTGGGCTGCGTCCGTGACGCCGAGCGCCTTCAGCGTCCACTGTCCGGCTGCAACCAGCCCGATGAGGATGGCCAGGACGACGGCGCCATAAATCCAGTTGAGGATGATCAGGATGCGCAGGCCGGCGTGGGCGATCGGCAGCGGATTGGATGTGGGTCGGAGCATCGGTGAACCCTCGACGGGAGATATTGATAAACAATACATAGCTTATCGATATTCGTCAAGAGATTTATTGCAGATCGATACGGCGGGCCACTGCCAAGGCCCGCCGGCGAACGTCGCCAGCCATCCAGCTTCCGCGCTTTTGCCTCACGCGATTGGGCGCCGGCGAGGGCTCGGTTCGCTCGTGCTTACGACCGCTTTCGATCGGCTGCTTAAACATGCACAAGCTGGTCGGCTCCGTCTTCTTGTGCCAATCGGTCGACACCCACATGGTGTCTTGTCGATGACTCGTTGCCGTCCGACGTTGCAGGCAATCAAGTCATGACGACTCGGTGCTGTAGACACCTCGACCCGAATGTTTCGCCTGGTACAACGCCACATCGGCGCGCCGCAACAACGCTTCCGGGTCAGTCTCACGCGATCGGCGCAACGCGATGCCCATCGATGCGGAGACAGCGTGCTCGCGGCCAAGAATCCGGAACGGTGCGCACATCGATGCAGCAATCTTTCCCGCCACCTCCTCCGCCTGCGCATCGCCAGGCTGGTGCAGCCGGTCAAGGACCACGACAAATTCATCCCCCGCAAGCCGGGCGACGGTATCGCTGGCGCGGACTGCATTTGACAGGCGAGCGGCGAATTCCTTCAGCACCTGGTCGCCGACGTGGTGGCCGAAGGTGTCGTTGATTTGTTTGAAGTGATCCAGGTCCAGGAAGATCAGCGCCAGGACGTCGCCGTCGCGCTCGCTTCGCGCCATCGTCTCGTTGAGTATCTCGAGCAGCCGGCTCCGGTTGGCCAAGCCCGTCAGACTGTCGAAGCGCGCGAGCCGCAGCAGCTGCGTTTCGGCCTGCTTGCGTTGCGTGATGTCGGTCCCGATGCCCAGGAAGCCCGTCAGTTCTCCGGTTGCGTTGCGCAGCGGCGTGACCGAAAGCCGTACGGGAAACGTACTGCCGTCCTTGCAGACGTAAGTCCAGTCGCGCTCTTCGCTCACGCCCCGCCGCGCCATGGCAACGAAAACTTCAAATCCCGCCGGGACGTCTTCACCCAATTCCTCGGACAACGATTTCGCGCGCGCCGCGACTTCTTCCGGGTCATGGAGGAGCAGCGGCTTCGTGCCGATGAGCTCGTCGGCGGCGTAGCCGAGCTTCTTTTGCGCTCCGGCATTGATGCTCCGGATCCCGCCGTCCACATCGGTGGCGATCACGGTCAGGTCCGCGCTGTCGAGGATCGCGCGTTGCCACGCACTCACCTGGGTGACTGCGATCCGCTGATCATGGATCTGCTGCAGCACCCGCGAGCTGCGCCACACCAGTGCGGAGATAATCACCAGATTCCCGATCGTGAAGATCGCCAACCCGAATTGCGCTGGGTAGAAACCGGCCAGTTCTCCCTTCAGGCTCAACCAACCCAAAAGCGGCGGGATGACGATCGCGACCGGAAGCAGGCGGCGATTGACCTGGCCGCCCATGTTGTCGCCAAGCATCTGTCGACCGAAGCGACTGTCCGGCCGCGCGCAGGCCACGCCAACTCCCACGAGAACGAACAGCACGGCCGTGTGCAACGCGACCGTGGACATCGCCACCACCGCATACAAAGCCGAAACACCGTAGACATATCCGAGGATCGCCAGATACGAATCTGCGCACACCACCAGCGCAAGCCAATTGCTTGGACGTGTTCCCGCTCGTGAATCCACATCGATCACGAGCAACGCTGCTGCCAGCAGCGTGAAATTGATCGCGGCCATCGCTGCCATTCGATCAGGCGCCACGATGCCAAGGGAGGCGCGTGCATCGTGAAACAGCAGCTCGTCGATCTGCAGGTCCCATTGAAATGCGTATTCGGCGAGCGTCAGCACGCCGATCGCGGCCAGGAGGATTGCGCATCCCGCCGCCAGCGCTTTCCCGCGCGATGTGCCCATTCCGTCCCGGGACGACGACAGCCACAGGCTCGCCCCGGCCAGGACGAAACCGAGAGCCGCGTTGGGCTTCATCGTGACCAGGCCCGGCAGCCCGCTCTTCAGCGTCTGGATGTCGAACGCCCAACCGACCAGCACTGCCACTCCCGCGAATGCGACGACCGCGCCGATGATCGGCGCAAGCCGGGCGAGGTCGGGCCCGCGATCAGCGCTGGAAAAACGACGCATGGGCGCCTCCTGCCAGCACCGTATCGCCAATCCCAGGGCCGGACCCTGATACAGGTCAATTGGAAGAAGGATCCAGACCGGTCAACCCGGCGCGCCATAGCGATCCAGGGATTGCCCTTTGCGCATGTAACGGACACGGCCGATCACCCGGCGGGGAATGCAGCTGCCGCCATCGCTGCCACCCGCGGACGCCCATAGAGGTAGCCCTGCAACTCATCGCAACCGATCTGGCGAAGGAACTCGGCCTGTTCGGTGGACTCAACGCCCTCGGCGGCGACCTGCAGGCGCAATTGGTGGCCAATGGAGACAATGGCCCGTGCGATCGCCCCGTCATCGCCGTTGTCGGGCAATCCACGCACGAAGCTCTGGTCGATCTTGAGCTTGTCGAGCGAAAAATTCTTCAGGTAGGCAAGGCTCGAATAGCCCGTTCCGAAATCGTCCAGCGACAGCGTGACGCCGAGTTTCTTCAGGTCGGCCAATGTGCCCTGGACGCGTGCAAAATTTTCCAGCAGCGCGCTTTCCGTCAGTTCGATGTCGAGCAATCGCGCAGGAATCGCGAATTCGGCCAGCGCCTGCGTCACGACCTGGACCAGGCCCGGCCGCTGCAACTGATGCGCCGACACGTTGATGGCGATGACGAAATCCACGTGGCCCGCATCGAGCCAGAGCCTGGCCTGGCGACACGCTTCACGAATGACCCACGCACCGATCTCCGGCATCAGGCCCAGCGTTTCGGCAACAGGAATGAAACGCGCCGGCTCAACCTGGCCGAGGCCGGGACTGTCCCAGCGCAGGAGGGCTTCGAAGCCATTGAGCGCGCCGGTGTTCGCGTTGAATTGCGGTTGGTAATGCAATTGAAACTCGCCGGCGCGCGCCGGCGCGCGCCGCCGCGCGAAGACGTCCGCCCAGCGTAATCCGGTCTTCGATGTCCCTCATCTGTTCGCTCATGAACACCGACACGCAGTCGCCGCCAAGGTCCTTTCCACGCTCCTTCGCCGCTTGCGCACGGCGCAACAGTTCGGTCGACGTCGTTCCATGCACACCGGCATGGCTCACGCCGACCGTCGCCGAGAGGACAACGTGGAATCCACCGTCATCGATGGGTCTTGCGACTGCGGCCCGCATCGCTTCGGCGATCGCCATCAGTGCGGGCTCATCGCGACCGGCGACGACCACGGCGAATTCATCGCCCGCCAGGTGGGAGATCGCGATGGAGTCGCTTGCGCAATCCAGCAGGCGTTCCGCCACCACGCGCAGGATCTGGTCGGCACGATCGTGGCCGATCGACTCGTTGATGCCCTTGAACCCATCGAGGTCGAGCAGCAGAAGAGAAACCGCGCCCTCCCTCGTCGCAACCATGCGGTCGAGCCGGGGTTGCAGCACTGAATAAAATTCGAGACCGGTGATCGCATCATGGTCCGACCGATACGCCAGCTCGGTCTGGATACGCTCGCGTTCGATCTCGGCGACTTTCTGGTCGGTGATGTCCTGGCACACGCCCACGAGGCGGACCAGCTTGCCGGCGTCATCGAACACCGGATGGGCCCATGTGTGCAGGTACCGCATGGATCCGTCGGGACGGAAGATGCGCTCGTCGTGAGAGTACGGTTCGTGCTGGTGGAAGACGCGGTTGGTCGCGTCGATGACACGCTGCCTGTCGTCGGGATGCACCTTCGTCAGGTAGTTCTCGTAGCTCGGCGTGTAGGTCACCGGGGTCAGCCCATAGATGCGATAGAGCTCCTCGGACCACGTGGCCACCGGTTCGCTGATGTCCCACTCCCACGTGCCCAGATGCGCGACTCCCTGCGTGTCCACCATCAGCTGCTCGCTGTGCCGGAGCAGCTGCAGCGAGCGCTTCAGCTCTGTGAGGTCGCAAGCAATGCAGAGAAAGCCGTTCGACGCGCTCGCGCGCCGGAGTGGCGACAGGGCGAACCGTGCCCACCATCGAACGCCGGCCGGGCCGTGCTCGGCGCACTCGAACTGGGCAGGCTTACCGTTTGCGACAACCTCGGAAACAAGGGCGTCGAATTCGGCACGTGCCTCCTCGGGAAACAGCGACGACAAGAGGGCGCCTGGCGCCGCCGAAGGCCAGCGGGCGCGCGCCGCCGCGTTGAGGAAGAAGACACATCCGTCCGCAGACGCCGCGAACGCCGCGCTCGGGCTTGCGCCCAACGCCCACTCGAGCGCCTGCTCCCCGTCCTCGGGACCGTTTCCGACGGCGGACTGATCAGGCCGTTCCAGGGCGCTCATCGCCGGATGATCCCACACATCTCCGCCCGAAACGGCACGGGCAACGCTCACTCCAAAATGCGGCTCGATGGGACTGTCATTGCCCAGCAACCGTCGCCCTGACGCAAGCTGAAAAGTGGACTCTGGCCCACGTCGTCCTTGTTTAGCGAAGCATTGTTTGGCGAAGCATTCCGTGGTTGCACCGCATCAAGGCTGGGGCCGCGGTGTCGCAGCAACCCCGCCGGGAAGGATCGGCACGGCAATGTCTGGCTGCACACCGGTCAAACCGCCGAGATACGCCGTGATGTCGTCGATTTCCGGCGCGGTCAGCGTGGTGCCGAGCTGCGCATTCGCCATCACTTGGACGGCTTGGCGCAGTTCCCAGACCGAGCCGGTGTGGAAATACGGCGCCGTCAGCGCGATATTCCGCAGCGTTGGCACCTTGAAGATGTAATCGTCCCCGGTCATCCCCGTGACAGCGGACCGCCCCTTGTCGCCCGGTGGCCGCATCGCAGCGCCGGGTGAGGCCACGACGCCGAACTTCGCGTACATTCCGCCGCCGACGTTGATGCCGCCGTGGCAGGCAGCACAACCCTTGCTGATGAACAGTTGCAATCCCTGCTTCTGCACGGCCGTCAGTGCCGACGCATCGCCCTTGAGGTAGCGATCGAACGGCGCATCCGGCGTCAGCAGCCCGGCCTCGAATACGGCGATCGACTTCTCGACGTTGGCCAGCGTGACTGGATCGCTCTCGCCGGGGAACGCCTTGGCAAATGCCTCGCGATATCCCGGGATGCCCTTCAGCTGCTCGGTGACATGTGCCTGCGGGGAGGCCATTTCGACCGGGTTGACCATCGGACCACCCGCCTGCGCCTGGAGGTCGGCTGCGCGGCCATCCCAGAATTGCGCGGTGTTGAAAACGGCATTGAGAACGGTCGGCGCATTGCGCGCGCCGCGCTGCCAATGATGGCCGATCGAGGTTGGCTGGTTGTCCGTCCCGCCCAGGCCGATGTTGTGGCAGGAGGCGCAGCTGATGGCATGGCTCGCCGACAGGCGCGGATCGAAGAACAGCATCCGGCCAAGGTCGAGCTTTGCGGGCGTTGCGGCATTGCCAGGCAGTGCTGGCGCAGTGGTAGGAATCGTCTTGAACAGGCCCTGGGCGCTGGCCATCAAAGGCTCGGCGACTGCCTTGGCGACCTTCGCCGGCACGGCGCTGGTGGCTGGCGTGCTGTCGGCGGGCGTCTGCTTGTTACAACCGGCGGTTGCGAGGCCCGCGGCGATCAGAAGGGCAATGGTGGGACGCATCATGTCGGGTTCCTTCCGGGAATTCGGGTGAGCATTCGTCGACATCAGGTGCGTACTGGTCAGGAATCCGCCATATCGAACGCTGTGCGTGTGGTTGACCTCGTCCATCCGGATAGCCGTACCAATGGACACTGCCACTGCATGCATGGGCATCTCCCCTTCCACCTTCAATGCGGGGGGTGCACCGACGCCGAGAAACAGGTCCGACGCGTTCCGTGCCGCCATCAGCCGCAAATAATCGTTCAATTCCATTGCAGTTCCCCAGTCGTCATGCAGGCATGATCGGACCTGTGCCGCAAGAGAAAGATGATCCAGATCAATTGCGCAGCGGATCGTCACGGACGCACAGCGCCTCCACGCGGCCCCGGAATTCGCCGGGCCCGGTGTAGCCGAGCGGTCGTGCAGCGAATCATCGAGCGGCATGAAGGCCATCTACACGCAGGGCGAACCGGGCAAGGGCGCGCTCTTCAGGTTCGACGCCAGTTTGTGAGGGGTGCAGGACTCGGGGATTTTTGCGGCATAACATCGGTCTACCTGCAACTCGGTGCGGATGCGGCTTCCCGCCAAGAGGCTTCGCGATCTGTTTGCCGGCGACCGCGCCGCGCAGCGAGGGATTCCAGCAACAGATCGAGGCGATCGATCAACGCGCCGCCACCATTGGGCCGCGCGGTCGCTCCATGACGATGGGCAAATGAGCCTGACCCATTCCTTGCTGGAACAAAACACGGATCAGGAATGATCCGGAATTGTCCCTGACACCATTTTTCACAAGGACGCTATGGCGGCGCGTTTTGGCGGTTCCAGATCTCCAGCAGCAGACGGGTGATGGTGAAGGTCACGGGCCCCAGGATCAGCCCGGACGAACCGAACACGACCAGCCCGCCAACGATCGAGACGAAGGCCAGCAACGTGTGCATCTTCAGCCGCCTGCCCACCAGCATGGGGTACAGCACGTTGTCGATGCCGCCGACCACGATCGAACCCCACAACGTGAGGATCAACGCCTTGCCGCCGCTGCCGTCCAGCAGCAGGAAGATCGCCGCGGGGATCCACACGATGAAGGCCCCCAGCACGGGCACCACCGCCAGCAGACCCATCACCACGCCCCACAACAGCGGCGCCGGCAAACCCAGCCACCAGAACATCAATCCACCCAACGTGCCCTGCACCATCGCGACGATCAGCGTGCCGTACACGGTGGCATGCACCGTGTCGTCGATGCCGCCGAACAGTCGCGCGGTGTCGGCCCTGGCCAGCGGCGACAGCGACTCGATGCCCGCGAGGATGCTGCGGCGATCGCGCAGAAAGTAAAACAGCAGGTACAAGGTCAACACCATGCCGATGACCTGCAACACCGACTCGCGTGCCAGCGAGGCGACGGTGCCCGTAAGCCACGATGTGATGGCATTGACGGTGTCGGGCAGGTCGAACTGGCGCTCCACCCACTCGGCCGCAGGGGCCAGCATCGGGTACGCCTGCAGGTTATGGCGCCACTGCCCGGACGCCGTCATGGCGTTGATGGCGTCCGCGCCGCTGGCGGCTTCCGCGATCATCCGGTCGCCGACCAGCATCGCCGGGAACAGCACCACCACTCCCACCAGAATGACCAGGATTCCGGCGGCGAGCCCAGGGGAGCGGAGCTTGGGCTCCAGCCAGCGCTGCACCGGCACCAGCAGCAGGGCCAGCGCCAGCGCCCATGCCAATGCAGGCAGGAACGGCAACGCCATCCGGTAGCACAGATAGATGCCGCCGACGGTCATCACCATCAACACCAGCCCGCGCACCTGGCTGCGGGATCCCCAGTCGCTGGAATCTTCGGGAGTTGGTAGCGGCCGCTCGGATGCGCTCATGTGTGCCAAGGCCAGGATGCGGGGCACCTGCGGCAAGGGCAGGCGTCGCACACACTCACACAGTTTGGAGCAAAAAAGGGGTCAGGTTCATTTCCGACATTCGGGTGGGGCCATTGCTGATGCCCGAACCCCATTACGACGCCAATGCTTCACTGTCCCCAAACCGGCTCCATCGCATGGCTCGCCTCCCCCGCCTCGACATGCCCGGCGTTGCACAGCACATCGTCCAACGCGGCAACGACCGCAGCGCCTGTTTTGCCCATGATGGGGACTACCAGCACTACCGTCAGGAACTCGGCGAAGCCGCATTGCGGCACGACTGTTCGGTCCATGCCTACGTCCTGATGACCAACCATGTCCACCTGCTGGTGACGCCGATGGCGTCAGGAGGTGTCTCGCGGATGATGCAGGCGATCGGACGGCGCTACGTCGGCTGCTTCAACGCGCGTTACGGCCGGACCGGAACGCTGTGGGAGGGTCGCTTCAAATCCGCACTGGTGGATAGCGAACGCTATGTCCTCACGTGCTACCGCTATATCGAACTCAATCCGGTACGCGCCGCCATGGTCAGCTCACCCGGTGACTACCGCTGGTCCAGCCACGCCCGCAACGCGCACGGTTCCCACGAACCGCGCATCACGCCGCATCCGACCTACCAGCAACTCGGTGCGGATGACGCCTCTCGCCATGTGGCTTATCGCGACCTGTTTACCGAAGATCTCGCTGCGAAGGACCTCGAAGACGTGCGTGTGCACACGCATCAGCAAAAGGCCTGGGGAAGCGATCGTTTCCAGAAGCAGATCGAGGCGCTGAATCAACGCGCCGCAGCCGTGAGGCCACGCGGTCGGCCAAGGGCGATGGGTAAATTAACCTGACCCTTTTTTCCCGGCCTACCAGCAACTCGGTGCGGATGACGCCTGTCGCCATGTGGCTTATCGCGACCTGTTTACCGAAGATCTCGCTGCGAAGGACCTCGAAGACGTGCGTGTGCACACGCATCAGCAAAAGGCCTGGGGAAGCGATCGGTTCCAGAAGCAAATCGAGGCGCTGAATCAACGCGCCGCAGCCGTGAGGCCGCGCGGTCGGCCAAGGGCGATGGGTAAATGAACCTGACCCCTTTTTGCTCGCCTTTTTTTTATGGGTAAATGAACCTGACCCCTTTTTCG
>JBBRZH010000002.1:0-126562 GCA_038236935.1 Lysobacterales bacterium | reverse complement strand
GTGTGCGTGCGCCGACGGTCGACGCGCACAGCACGGCGAAAGTGGCAACGGTCAGTGCGACCAGCGGGGAGTGGCGGGATGGATGCATGGCAATGACCTGTCAGTAGCGGTGGAGGAGGCCGCAACTATCGAAGGCAAGCGGCGTGGCGTAAATGACATAAGACAGTCAATTGCTGCCGACCCAAAAACCTACGGACATTGGGGTCGAAGAAGTTGAATCTGCGAAGTCCGCTTGAAGCCCGATCCACGGGACGGTCGTCACTCATGACCGGGGAAACGCTTTGTCGATCGTGGGCCGGTAGCATGGCGACGTCAACATCCGAGGCGCGACCATGCCCCACGACGCACACCACTATTCCACGACGCTCACATGGACCGGCAATGACCGCGACGGCACCGCGCGGTACGAGGAGTACGGGCGCGGGTTCACGGTGTCGGTGGACGGCAAGGGCAGCTTGCAGGGGTCGGCCGATCCGGCATTTCGCGGTGATGCGAGCCTGTTCAACCCCGAGGACCTGCTGCTGGTGGCGATCAGCAGTTGCCACTTGCTGTCCTACCTTGCGCTGTGCGCGCGGCATCGGATCAGCGTGCTGGCGTATGACGACGATGCGACCGCGGTGATGGAGCTGTCGCCCGATGGCGGCGGGAAGTTCACCTCGGCGACGTTGCACCCGCGCGTCGTCGTGCAGGACGTCGCACACGTGGACAAGGCCATCGCGTTACACGAACGTGCGCACGCGCTGTGTTTCATCGCCAACTCCTGCAACTTCCCGATCGCGCACGAGGCGACGGTGACGGCCGTGGACGCGTCCAGTACGGAGCAAACGCGATGAAAGATCTCGCCATGCTGCTCGACGACAAACCCGGTGCATTGGCGCGCATGGGTGCGGCGCTCGGCGGCGCCGGCGTCAGTGTCGAAGGTGGCGGCGCGTGGGTTGTTGGGGGCCAGGCAGTCGCGCATTTCCTGATCGCCGATGCCGACGAAGCCGCCGCGCGGGTCGCATTGACGGATGCGGGCATTGCCGTGGCCACGGTGCGCGACGTGCTGGTGCAACGCCTGCGACAGGACGTGCCCGGCCAACTCGGCCTGCTGTGCCAACGCATGGCCGATGCCGGCGTCAATATCGAAGTGTTGTACAGCGACCACGCCAACCAGTTGATCCTGGTGGTGGACGATGTCATCGCCGGTCGCGCCGTGTCGGAGGCGTGGTCGCCAATCAAAAAGGGGTCAGAGAACATTACCGTTTGAATCCGACTCCACGACCCGCAGTGGCTGCCTTGAACGGATATGTTCTCTGACCCCTTTCTTGTTCAAGGCGGTGCGTTCCGCCTTGCGTTCGTTGGGTGGCGCAACGCTCAGCCTAAGGCGTACCACCTGCCTGGCGGCATTGGGCTTCCAGTGCCGACGCCGCCGGCGAATTGCGGCTGCGTGCGTCGCGTGCACGAAGGCAGATCGGCGGGTCGGGTTTCACGATCATCCTTGACTTCATCGTCTGCAGGTCGGTCGCGGAACCGGCGGGCAGGGCATTGACCTTGCGCTCGGTGAAATCGCCACCGAGAGCCTCGCACTGGGCGGTCAGGTCTGGCGCCACTGGTGAATTCCTTGCGCGTGCGTCGCGTGCGCGCGAGCACAGCAATGGCTCGTTGCCCATCTGCTTGGGTGGGGGCGATGGTGTCGTCGATTGAATGCGTCCAAGCGCGATTCCGGTCTGTGGCGCCCGAGTCAATTTCGCCAGGGATTTGCCCAGGTGGTTGCAGTTGTCGGCATTGCCTCCGCTGCAGGCCTGCAGGTCCTGCGCCCCTTGTGCTACACCGCCCGTGGGCACCTGTGCTGCCGCCGCTTCCTTGCCCAGCCGGGTGCAGGCCTGTTGGTCGCCATCCAGGCAATCCTGGGCGTCGACGATGCTGCCGTTCCCCAATCCCCTGGGCACACCGCCGGCATCGGCGGCCGTCTGCCCAAGGCGCATGCACGCCGCGAAGTCGCCTTGGTCGCACTGCTGCGCGTCGCTGGCGACCTGTGCGGCGTTCTTGCCCGGGATCGTCAGGCCCGCTGCGTTCGCGCCATGCAGGCCGATCCTGGCGCACTCCACCACGTCACCATCGGTACACGCCCCGACTTCGCTGGCAATCGCCAGCGCCTCGCCGCCCACCCCAGCGATGGGTACACCGGCGGCATCGGAGATTTCCAGCGCCAACACCGCGCAGGCGTAGATCTGCCCATACGCGCACGCCACCCCCGTCACTGCGGCGCTGACGAACGGCACTGCCGCGACGAACCCCTCGCCAATGCCCTTGGCGATGTGCAGGAACTGATCGCCGATCGAATCGGGATGCGAGTAAGGCGCACACACGAGATAGCGATAGGTCTGGTCGCGGTCATAACCGACCGCCACGAAGGAGTCACGGGCGGCGCAGTACTGGTTGATGCCCATCAGGTCCAGGCAGGCGCTCAATTCCGAATCGTTCTCATACCAATGCCGCCACGCACGGAACAAACGCGTACATGCGCCGGCATTGGGAAACGGCTGCTGCGAGGCGGCGTTGCTCGCCATCGTGGCCACGACCCCCGATGGCGTTGGTGCGGCGGCAGCCGTGGACGAGATCGTGAACACCAGGGCCGCAGTCATCAAGCAAATGCGGATCGCGGACAAGCACCTGTGGAGCAACGAGCGGTTCAATGCGGAATGCGTCATGACAACCCCTTGCGTGATGCATCCGGTCGCGGAGTGCGTGCCGGAATGCCGTGGTGTGTCTCAATCAACACCAAAAGGGCCGATAACCGGACATCGTGTCGCCAGCCATATACAAACGGCGAGGCAACGAACCCGCGCAAGGCGGGCTTGAGCCCGCCCTACGGTCATTGCCGTTCGCGGGGCGGGCCCTGGTCCACCTGTTCGAAAGCGTGGCGTCGTCGACTGCGCAGTCTGCGCCGAGCAGCAGGTGCACATGGTTGTCATCGGGACGAACGCGTGGATCCCGGCGTCGTGCTTGCTGCAGGCATCTGGTCTTCGATCCATGCATCGCGGTCCCGTGGTCGCGCGGGACATGCGTCAGTGTGGCCGCGCCCAACTAGTGCGCGAAACAAATTCCTTCATTGGTCCGGACGGGAGCCGCGCGTACCCGCGTCGTCCCCGGCGAACTTCTCATGCAGCCGCACGGGCGGTGCCTTGCGCTCGCTGCGCCGGCGGACCCACAGGTTGATCATCTCGACGAACACCGAGAACGCCATCGCGGCGTAGATATATCCCTTCGGGATGTGCTGGCCGAATCCGTCTGCGACCAGCACCAGGCCGATCATGATGAGGAAGCTCAGCGCGAGCACCTTGACCGTCGGGTGGCGTTCGACGAAGTCACCGATGGGCTTGGCGAACGCCAGCATGAACACGATCGAGACGAGGATCGCGGTCGCCATCAGCCAGCGTGCATCGACCATGCCGACTGCGGTGATGATCGAGTCCAGCGAGAACACGACGTCGAGCAGCATGATCTGCGTGATCACCGCGCCGAACGTCGCGGTTGCCGCGCCCGTGGTGCTGGTGACCGTTTCGGTCGCGCCCTCCAGCTTCTGGTGGATCTCGTGGGTGGCCTTTCCGATCAGGAACAGGCCGCCGCCGATGAGGATGAGGTCGCGCCAGGAGAACGCCTGCCCGAACAGTGCGAACAGCGGCGCGGTCAGGCCGACGATCCAGGCGATGGCCATCAGCAGCGCGAGCCGGCTCACCGCGGCCAGCAGGATGCCGACGCGGCGCGCCTTGGTGCGCTGTGCCAGCGGAAGTTTCCCCGCCAGGATCGAGATGAAGATGATGTTGTCGATCCCGAGCACCAGCTCCAGCACGGTGAGCGTGGCGAGGGCGATCCAGGTTTCCGGGTTCGCGAGCTGGTCCATGGGACGGCTTCCTCGGGGTCGCAACGAACAGCGGTGAGTGCGCGCACAAAAACAGGGGTCGGAGTGCAGTTTCTACACGGCCGCTGCAGGAAAAGGGGACAGCTTCAGTGATCCGGTGCCGCGCGTACCGCGCAAAAGGATCGCGGGAAGCGGGTTAAAACCCGCCCGACGAATGTGCATCTGGGTATGGCGTGCCCGCGAACACAGAGGAGCTGATCAACAGAGCAGTAAGGATGCATGTGCGCACGGAGGTTCTCGGCCGGGTTAAAGGAGGGTCCATTGAGGGCATAGGTTCGTGCTTGCGTTGCTTCCCCCAAGACCATGCGACGTGGCCAACGAGTTGCTCCCTACACCATGCGCCTGAGGGTGTTGTCACGGCGCACGAAGTGATGCCACAGCGCGCCGGCAACGTGCAGGCCGATCACGTAGTAGAAGACCGTGCCGATGGTGCCGTGCAGGTGGCCGAGTTGTTCGTGCAGGGCGTGGTTCGGTGTCAGCGGCGACGGAATCTGCAGCGTGGTGAACGGAAGGGTGAGCGGGCCGCTGGTGAAGACGGTCGCCAATCCCATCAGTGGCTGGATCAACAGGAAGGCATACAGCGCCAGGTGCGTGAGCCGGGAGAGTGCGGATTCCCACGAGGCCAGCGGCGGCACCACCGGCGGCGGCGCGTTGCGCAGGCGATGCAGCAATCGCGGCAGCACCAGGGCGAATACGGCAAGGCCGAACAGGATGTGTCCCTGCATCGGGACCTTGCTGGCCGGCGTGCCCTTCGGGAACACGCCCTTGAAATTGATGAACACATACGCCAGTGCCACGGCGGCGAAGGCCAGCCAGTGGAACCAGCGCGCGGCCGGGGTGTAACGCACGGTGGGATTGGGCATGGAAGGATCGCCGGTTGGGGAGGTGTCAGCGTACCCGACTGCTGGGAGGTGGGAATCGTTCCGCGGATGAACCGCTCCGCATGGCGTCGCCCATGTACGCAAATCAAAATGCGCCGGACGAATCCGGCGCATTTGGGTGTTCACTTGTGATCCGCATGGCTTGGTCGCCACTGCGGACGCATCTGCAGGCGTCAGTGCCTGGTGGCTTCCAACGCCCATTTCCGGTCGCGCATGAGCTGATGCTGCTCGCGCACCTTGGGCAGGAAGCCGCGGACCGCTTCCTTGACCTGCGGCGCAACGTTGTCGTCTTTCAACACGTTGTCGAACGCGCCGAGCAGGCGGTCTTCCGAGGCTTCCAGCTCTGCGACGTAGCCGTAATCGGTGCTGCCCATCTTGCCGCGGGCGTCGCCATAGAGTTTGTGCAGGGTCCCGCGGAACGTGCCGGTGGCCTCTGGGGACCCGCCGACGGATTTGACTTCGCGGGACATTGCCCCGACCAGGCCGTTCTTGGAATCCGCCATGTGCCGGAACAGGGCCTGCAGCTGCGGGTTGTTTGCCTTGCCCGCCGCGTCGCCATAGAACTCGGCGCCATCGCGGGTCACGGCGATCAATTCGTTGAGCGTATCGATCTGCTCGTTGCGGATGTTGCTCTTGATCGGGTTGATGGTGGTGGTTGTCGTGGTGTGGGTGTTCATGGATCTCCTGACTTCTGACGGACCGCGCGGTGCACTCCAAAGGGAGGTGCGCGGCGTCCGTGCGTGTTGTCCCGATGCCTCCAGGACACCGCCATTATCGCAGACCGGGCGTTATGGCCGCGTGTATCCCATTGTTTTGATGGGGATTTATCCCGCTTGCCGGGTTGGGGCGCAAGGACCCAGGGCCATCAAGCCCGCACAACGGTGGTCCGGAATGCTCCCGCCACATGCTTCCAAAGAATCAGGCGTGTCCCGCCCGCTTGGCGGCGTACATGGCACGGTCGGCATGCCCCAGCAGGGTTTCGGCATCGCTGCCATCCTGCGGAAAACAGGCGATGCCGACGCTGGCATCCAACTGGAAAGGACCATCGGCCAGCGTGTAAGGCGGATGCAGGCGGGCGCGCAGGCCATCGGCGATCGTGTGGGCAAACGAGGCGTCGTTGCAGCCGGGCAGCAGCACCACGAATTCGTCCCCGCCCACGCGCGCCACCAGGTCGCCATGTCGCAGGCCCTGCTGGAGGCGGGCTGCCACTTCGCGCAGCACATGGTCGCCGGCGAGGTGGCCGCCGCGATCATTGGCTTCCTTGAAGCCGTCCAGGTCCAGGTAGAGCACGGCCAGGCCGTGGCCCGTCTGTGCGGCGTGCGCCATCGCCTGCAGGAGTTCGCGCTGCAGGTGGTCGCGGTTGGGCAGGCCTGTCAGGACATCGTGGCCCGCTCTGTGTTCAAGCTCGAGTTCAGCACGTCGCAACTCGCCGACTTCGCGGGGAACGCCGATGCGCACGCCGTACTGGGGCAGCCAATGGGCGGACCACTGGATGTCCACGGTGTGTCCTTGCTTGTGCACGTAGCGATTGCGGAAGTGGCGTTGCAGCGCGCCGGCCGTCACCCGTTCGGCCTGCTCGACGGTTGCCGTGTGATCGTCAGGATGGACCAGCTCGAAAATCCGACGCCCCACCACCTCGCCCGGTGCATAGCCGAAGATCCGCTCGAAGCTGGCGCTGACGAACAGCAACTGACCATCGTTGTCGACGATGCAGACGGCATCGGGCAACAGGTCCAGCACTTCGACCAACGGGGGCAACTTCGCGGTCATCGACTCGCTGCGTGGCGTGGAATCAGTGCGCCATTATCGCTGACGTGCACGCAATGAACAGGCACTGGATCACGTTGGACATCAAGCATGGAACGCCAACTCCGGCAGCCGCGGGCTTCTTGGCGTCGTCGCCGCAAAAAAAACGTGCGACGCCCTGGCGCCGCACGCGGGATGTCAGGATGCGACGCGAGATTCAGCGCTTGTCTTCGTTGGCGCGAATGCGGTCTTCCAATGCGTCGATCATCTGCTCGGCCTTGCCGCCATTTTTCTCGATGTTGCCTTCGATCTGCTGCGAGCGGTTACCAGTGGCCTGGCCAACATGCTCCTTGATCGCGCCCTTGATTTCGTGCGCCTTGCCGTCGATTCGATCGTTGTCCATGGTGTCCTCCGGATGCCGCGACAGTGCGGTTTGGAGCGACGATGGTGGAAGCGGCGTTCGGGACATGTGAGCGCCGAGTGCCACGGTTCAGCTGCGTGGGGCTGGGTGAACGCGGTGAAACATTTGCGGAATATCGCATCCTGCGCGGGATGGGCATCCAGTTGTTCCAGGGCGACCTGTTCGTCCGCCCGCATTGGAAGCATTGCCGGAGGTGGATGCGGCGACGTGGGATTTATTGGAGTCCGCTGCGGAATTCATGGCGCGTGCCGGGCCATCGTTACCTCCCGGCTTGCGTGTGCATCGGAAGTTGCAGGAAGAAGTCGACCATCGCATGGCTGGCGTCGGGTCCGCGAGGCTCGGTGTAGGAGCCGGCGTTGCTTCCCCCGGACCAGGCGTGGCCGACACCGTGCAGCACCCAATGCTCCAGCAGCGAACGCCCGTCTCCATCCGTCTGCCGGGTGCGTGTATAGCGCACGCGACCGACGGATTCGCCGTGCTCGGTCGTGATCCGTAGATCTGTGGCGGACTGCGCTTGTGCAATGACCTGGTCGCCATTCAACGGATGAACGGTCGTGTCGCGGTCGCCATGGAACACGATGGTCGGCACCGTGCTTGCCGCACGCCGCGCCGATGCCGGCCCACCCTGTTTCATCGCGGCAAACGCGGAGGGCATGTCACTGGCGGCGCCACATGCCAGTCCCGAATGCACGCCGACGGCGGCAAAAAGATCGGGATAGGTCGCGCCCATCACGGCCGCAGCGGCGCCGCCGGCAGACAGGCCCGCAATGTAGACGCGGCCGGGTTGCACCGGGAAGTCGCGCATCACTTGTCGGGTGATGTCCGCGATCAGCGACGGCTCACCGTGGCCACGCTGCTGGTCGGCGGCGCTGAACCAGTTCCAGCACTTCGAGGCATTGGCCGACTGCGACTGCGCCGGATACGCGACCAGGAAGATCTTCTCCTCGGCGAGCTCGTTCATGCGCGTGCCGGCCGCGAAATCATCGGGCGATTGCGTGCAACCGTGCAGCATCACCACCAATGGCAGCGGCTGGCCGCGATATCCACTGGGCACGTAAAGCTTGTAGGTGCGAGTGCCGGCGGGGTTGGTGACGCTGTGCGTCTGGAAGCGTGCACCCTGCGCAAGATCATTCGCGCCATCGCCTGCGTTTGGCGCACGCGCAAAGCCGGATGGCGTGGATCCACCAAGCACGCTGCGTAGCGAGCGCGGGATGTGTCGTCCGGATTGCTTGCCAGCTGGAGGAGCGGGACGCGTGGGGTTGATCACGGATGCAGTCCATGCGCCTGCCGTCGACGACGGCGGCAGCATGTCGATCACTTGCGGATCTTGCGGTGCGGCATTGGCTTGCGCATCGATATGGTCAACCGCCGAAGCGCGCGCGGCGACGCGCGTGCCGCGCAGCATGGCCATGGCTTCCTCCAGCCGACCCTCGCGAGTAAGGCGCGTCACGTGCGCCATGTCGATGTTCGTCAGTGCAGTCATGCAATGGATTCCAAAAAGTGAAGAGACGTGCGAGAGGTCGGGGGTCGGTGAGCGTTAGCGGATGCGGTCACGCAAAGCCGCCTTCACTTCTGCCGGGGCCTGCAACGCGCCCAGTACGCGGATGGACGCGATGGTGTCGCGGGCAAGGTCCGCAGAAACATCCGGCGCGATCACGGCCAGGCCGAGCACGTGGATGTGCAGCGTCTCGCCGGCCGCGCGCACCGCTTCCAGGTCGCGCCGGTTGTATTCGCGCAGGCCCAGGTCGAGTTGCTGCCTGGCCACGGACTGCCTGGTGACATCGCCATGGCGGTCGAGCTGGCTTCGGATCGCGGTGCGGATGAAGTCGCTGCGGTTGGAGTAGAAACCCTCCTGCACCAGCAGGTCGACATGACCCAGGTCGACATGCCCCAGGTTGATCGTGATCTTCTCGCTGTCCGCGACTTTGGGTCGCAGTTCCGTCAGTTTGTCCAACATTTCACCATCCTCATGCCATCCGTGTGGATGGTATGAGGGCGCGTTTCGGGATTGCAAGGCGGACGTGGAGATTGAGGTCGTGGTTGCCGGCCTGCCGTGTAAGGCATCGGTCAGGAAGGCATCCGCTCCACCCTCAACACGACCAGTGGCCGCAGCTTGAAGAAGCCTCGTTGTCGGTGGCGCAACCTCACGTTCGGGCCATTTCATCGGCACGCAAGCAAACGGCGCCCGCAGGCGCCGTCTGGTGAACCAGCTTCGCGCGCTGCAAGTGCATGACTTCAGATCATGCGTGCAGCGCGCGCGCCAGATTCTTGGTTACTTCTTCTTGGCTTCGGCCTCTTCCTTCTCGCCGCTCTCCATCTTGCCGTTTTCCATTTCGCCCTTCTCACCCTTTTCCATCGCGGCCTTCTTCATCTCGGCCTTGTCCTTGGCATTTTCCTTGGCCTGTGCCTTGGGTGTTTCGATCTCGGTGTAGGCGATCTTGCCGGTCTTCGCGTTCACCAGGATCTCGTGGATGTTTTTGGACTTGGGCGTGGCGATGTCGAACGACCACACCAGCGCGCCGTGTTCGTTCTCCAGCTCCGCGCTTTTGACCGTGCCCATCGGCACCTTGGCCAATGCGGTCTTTTCTGCATCCGCCTGGGTGACCGTGGCTTGCGCCATCAGCTCCGCTTGGGTGGGTTCGGCAGCATGGGAGATGTTGACCGCGCCAACCGTGGCGGCCAGGGCGGCGGCGATGGCAAGGCTGACAGGTATGTTCTTCATTTGAATGTACCTCTGGAAGGTGTGGGGGTTTCGTGGCAGGGCCCAGGCGAGCCATTAAAACGGCTCATTCTGACTGTAGATTCCTGCAGCTCATCAAGTATGCGAAGGGCGGATTAACGTGGTCGGAACGTCAACGAAACACTCGGCAATGGTTCAGCAGCATGACAATCGAGTCACGGCCCGCAATGTGGTTTAGATGACTTCGAGATTCGTAAAATCGCACTCGACAACTGCAGGACGAATGCCTATAACAATCGAGCTGTGCTTCGTCAGGATATTGGATGATGTAGCGGGTCGGCACTTTTCAGGGCGGTCAATGCGAGGGAGCCACGCAGGGAATCAATCCGTCGTGCAAAGTTCGGTCGTGGCCAGTCGCGCGCAGTCGCCACCGGCGTTCTTGTTTTCGTAAAGCGCCTTGTCGGCCGTCGCCAGTAGCTGGTGGCGCGAGCAGATGTCGCTGCTTGCAATGCCGATACTCAATGTGGCATCGACACCGAGTCCGATGACGTCCAAGGCAAAGCTGCGCTGGATGGTTTCAGCCAGGGCGAGCAATTCCTTGTCATTGCAATCAGTGATCGCAAGCGCGAACTCGTCGCCGCCCAGCCGGGCCGCCAGCTTCTCGCAGCGTGTATTGGCTTTCAGGCTTGCGCCAAGCGCGACCAGCACGGCGTCGCCTTGGCCATGCCCCTGGGTGTCGTTGACCATCTTGAAGCGATCGACGTCGATCAACAGCACTCCGATCGGAGAACGACGTCGAGCAGACGTCGCCAGCGCGGCCTCCCAACTTGACGTGAACGCGCGCCGATTTGGCAAGCCCGTGAGGTCATCGGTGTAGGCCAGCAGTTCCATGTGCTGGGCTACCTGGGCGTGGTGTTCGCTCCGGTCGCGCGCATCCACGGCATCGCGCTCGGCAAGTTCGGCACGTTCGATGGCCTGCCTCCTATTGACCTCGGAGTGCAGCAACTCCTGCAATGCATCGGCGATCAATTGCATCGATGCCAGCTGGTCGTCGTTGAGGACGACGGCGCGACAGCTTGCGCCGCAAACCGTGCCGATCGGGCGGTCGTCAACGAGCAGAGGCAACGCGAAGAAGCTCGTCATGCCCAGTGCGATGGCGCCCGACGTTGCAGGGACTGTGACGCCCACGTCGCAGCTCTGGACATCACCGGAAAGGAACATCGACCGGCACATGGAGTCCGCCCAGTCGATGCGCTCGCCTTCGGGGATGACCATCGCGCCTGTATTCAGTGACACCAGCACGTCCTGTTGCTGGCTCTCCCAGTCAATGGCGGTGATGAAACTGGTTTCCATGCCGGTGAGGTGCTGGACCAACCGCAACAGCGGTCGGCCGACCTGCTCCAATTCGGACAAATTTGCGGAAGGAATCACGACGCCCATGATGGTCCAGGACCAGGGGCAGCCATCGCCCAAGGCCTCCTGCCAGTCGAGAAGGCTTCAATACTGAACCTGTAGCGCCTAACTAGCGAGGCCAGTGCTTGATGATCACCAATTGACGGCTCATCTCGACGCACCTGCCCGTTCGACATCCCTGTCAGACGAGAACTCAAGCAGCTCCCAGGCTGGCGGTGTCGATGACGAAGCGATAGCGCACGTCACCCTTGAGCATGCGTTCGTAAGCCTCGTTGATGCCGGCGATGTCGATGACTTCGACGTCGGACGCGATGCCGTGCGCGGCGCAGAAGTCGAGCATTTCCTGCGTCTCGCGGATGCCGCCAATCAGTGAACCCACCAGCTGGCGGCGCCGCATGATCAACGCACCCGCAGCGACTGGCACGGGCTGATCCGGCACGCCGAGCAGCACCATCGTCCCGCCGACCTTCAGCAGGCCAAGGTAGGCGTTGTAGTCGTGTGGCGCGGACACGCTGTCGACGATCAGATCGAAATGGCCAGCGAGTCGTTGGAACGTCTGCGTGTCGCGCGTCGCGGCGAACTCATGTGCACCCAGTGCCAACGCATCGGCGCGTTTGCCCTCCGACGTGCTCAACACGGTGACAGTCGCGCCCATCGCGACCGCAAACTTCACCGCCATGTGGCCCAGGCCACCGAGCCCGACCACGGCCACTTCGTCACCGGCCTTGACGCCATGGCGCTTGAGTGGCGAGTAGGTGGTGATGCCGGCGCACAGCAGCGGTGCCGCGCGTTCCAGCGGGATGCCGCCGGGGATGCGCAGCACGTAATCCTGGTTGACGGTGATGCGCGTCGAATAGCCGCCGTAGGTCGGCGCGCCGCCCTCGCGCTCGCGCGCGTTGTAGGTTGCCGTCATGCCGGGGTCGCAGTATTGCTCCTCGCCGGCGCGGCACTGCGGGCACACCCGGCAGGAATCCACGAAGCAGCCGACGCCGACAACGTCACCCACCTTGAAACGGTCCACGGCGTCGCCGGCGCGCGCCACGCGTCCGACGATTTCGTGGCCGGGCACCATCGGGAAGATCGATCCGCCCCATTCGTCGCGCGCCTGGTGGATGTCGCTGTGGCAGACGCCGCAATACAGGATGTCGATGAGGACTTCGTCCGCGCGCGGCTCACGGCGTTCGATGCTGAAAGGAGCGAGCGGCGAGCTTGCGCTGGCAGCGGCATAGGCGGGCGTGGTGGGCATCGCAAGTTCCAAGGGCGGGGATGACCAATCGTACCGTGCCGGTTGTAAATGCCCGTCTACAAGCGCTTGCCATGCCGATGGCGAAATCAGGAGGACGTCAGCAATCCAACATTCGAACGCCGCTACGAATCAGCGCGATTGCCGGTGAGTGAGAACCCCGATGACGGCATAAGCTCGCATTGAGTGGGCTCAACACGTGCCGTCTTGTTCCCACCCGTTAGTCACGTGTCGCAGCTTCTGCCCGTGCAGGCAGCGTTCGTTGCCATCGCCGCGTCGAACCGAATCGAGCGCCTGCTTGTGTTGTCGCTCCTGCTCGCGCAGGCGTTTCTGGACCAGCAGTGTCTTTTCGCGATCGGCGCGATCGGCGGCATCCTGGGCGACGGTACCCATGAGCTGCGAGTTGGCTGCGGCGGCAGCAGCAGAGGGCTCGTGTGGGGGCGGCGCGGCGGTTGCCTGCAATGTCGCGATTGGCTGCCCGATCAAAGCCGCTGGTTGCGCTGCCGGATCGCAGGCAGTCAGGCACGCCATCGACAACAGCAACGTCGCGAGTCCCGTGCCTATGTGCATCTTATTTCCCGGCGTTGTGTGGTGGTGAAGCATACGCCCGGACGTTGGCCGCCAATGCGCCTCCTCACGTGCGTTCGGACATTTCCGGCAAGCCTGCGATCACCTGGGCGACAGCACGCACGTGCGCGACGTCGTCTGGCAGGTCGAGTGCGCGCTCGGCGCGTGCCAGCGCGATCACCGAATGCCGATGCGCGGCCGCGCGGTAACGGCTGTCCTCGACACGCGCCAGCGTGAGCAGCGATTTCTGCACGCGCAGGGCGACTTCGACCAGTCCCGCGCCGTCGCGCGCGATCGGAGTGAACACGTCGTCGAACAGGTCGTCCACCCGCACCTCGGGCGCATGCACGTTGGCATGGCGCACGTTGGCGTCCATCGATTTATCAGGCTCCGACCACAATGCCAGCAGGCGCGTGGCTCGCCCGATGACGTCGATCGCGGTGCCCGGATCGTTGACTGCCGTCGACAGCGCGCGCGAGGCGATTTCGGCCAGCACGATCAACCCGAAACGCGGATCCTGGTCGAATGAACGCGCGTCGCCGACGGTGAATGCATCGCGCACCGCCGCGCGAACCTCGTCGTCGACCGCGCCGGTCAGGCGCGCCAGCGGACGCTGGCCGTCGACAAATGTCCCGGGCAGCGAGGTGATCCACGCCTGGCACGTGTCGCCGCAGGCTGACGACAACGCTGACATGTCGATGTGTTCGACGTATCCCATGCGCCCGGCATGCACCGGGCGACTGTCGTCAGGCGGCGGTGCGTCAGCACGCTGCGCGCCCAGGCAGGGATGATCGCGACGCTCGCACAGCGCGCGCCTGGCTACCTCCTCGACACGCTCGGTGGTCTCGCCGACCCGGCCCAGCCGTGAGACGTAATCGATCCAGCGCAACAAGGTCACCACGATCACCACGATCACGAACAAGGTGACCACGTAGAGCACCACGCGCCCCGATTTGCCGTACAGGCCGGTCTGCAGCGCGATGATGCCGACCAGGCTGAAGAGGAACGAGCCGAGGAACGTCGCCAGCGCGTTCTGGGCGGTGTGATCCTCGCTCAGCAGCCGCGTCGCGCGCGGGGTGACGTTGTTGGTGGCCGAGCCCAACGCCGACACCAGCGTGCTCAGCGAGAAGATCGTCACCGACAACATGCTGGCGGCAATGATGTTGAGCAGGCTGTCGACCGCGTCGGCGCCGATCATGTCCGGCAGCTCATACGGGATCACGCGGGAGGCGAAGCTCGCTGCCAGTGCCGTGGCCACGCCCAGTAGCGAGAACGCACTTGCGCGCACCCATAGGCGGCGACCGAGTTGCAGCAGCAGCCACTGAAGGCGAGTCGAGGGGGAAGCCATGTCACGCGATTGTGCCCGAGCCCCCGCGAGGCCGGGTGATGCTGAGGAATCGGACTCCTATGGAGGTGGGGGTACCTGTGAGTGACGAGCGTCAGGCCAGCGCCCCAGGTGCGCAGGTTGCGACTTCTATTCGCTGACGACGACACCCTTCCAGAACGCAACACGATCCTTGATCTGCCTGGCGGCGTCCTTGGGCTCCGGGTAATACCAGGCGGCATTGGCGTTGACGGCATCGCCGACCACGACATCGTAGTAATGCGCGGTGCCCTTCCATGGACATGTGCTGGTGTGCGTTGACGCACGCAGGTGTTCGCGCAGCAACGACTGCAACGGAAAGTAGTGGTTGTTCTCGACAATGACGGTGTCGTCGCTGTCGGCCAGAACAGCGGTGTGCCACGTCGCTTTCATGTGATCGTCCCTACGGAAAGGTCGTGCGAGTCTGCGCGGCGGTGCGTAAGGCGGAGTGAGCGTCGACCCGCCTCTGAATCTTTCTGCTGCATGAACGAAGTCTCGTCGCATTGCACCAAATCACTTCAAATTGACCTGGTCGCGGCGACGCTTTGCCTGTTCATCCACTGTCGAGGAAATTGCCCATGCAGCTCAAATTGCTCCCCATCGCCCTGATTGCGGCCGCTTCGCTTGCTGCCTGCACCACCCGTCCGGTCGTCGTCAACACGCCTGGCCCTGGCGAGACCGTGGTCCAGGTGCCCGTGCCTGCCAATGGCAACATGATGCAGACCGATGACGTCAAGGAAGCCTTGAACAAGGGGATGGGTTCGGACGCATCCGCCATTGACGTGAAGGTCGACGACACCACCGTGTATCTCACCGGACACGTTGCAACCAGCGCGCTGCGCGAGAAGGCGCATGCGATCGCGCATGGCGTCCCCGGTGTAACGAATGTCGTTTATGACGGCTTGATCGTCCAGTAACGGCCTGCCTCAAGCTGTGCAAATGCGCCAGCGTGGTTGCGTACCACGCTGGCGCGATTGCATCCGCCGTGCGTGGATGCAATCGCGATTTCGCTGATGCCACCCGCACCCCATGCCTCTGCTGTTGATTCCCGTTTTGGTGCTCGCGCTATTTGCGCTCTGGGTGACGTTGTTGCCGTTGTCGCTGTGGGCGCGCTACCGCAACGGACGGGCACGGCGTCGCGCCCAGGGCTGGATCGTGCGTGGAAATTCGTGGTTGATGGCAGCGTCGCTCCCGGTCTTCGTTTTTTCATCGTGGGTGACCACGCGTTGGATGCCTCATGCGTTGCGCGATGCGTCGATCGGACTGCTGGTTGGTGCCTTGCTCGGCATCCTCAGCCTGTGGATGACGCGCTTCGAACGTCACGGCAACACCCTGTGGTACACGCCAAACCGATGGTTGATGCTGTCGCTGACGATCGTGGTCGCCATGCGACTCCTTGCCGGGTTGTGGGTGGGCTGGCGGCATCTGGCCAGCCACGCGCCCAATGAGATGGCTGCGTGGCTCGACGCGGGCGCATGGGCCGCAATCGGGGGGCTATTCCTCGGCTATGGGGTCGCCTACCTGTGGGGGCTGCGCGCGCGATTGCCGCATTGATACGCGCGTCGCTTATCTCCGCTTGTCGTACCAGATCCCCAGATGCTCGCGGGAATGCAACAGTCGTCGACCTTTGCGGACGAACTGCGTGAGCAGGCGCAGATGGCTGATCCATCCGAAAGTGCGCAGCTTGCGATCGGACGTCGTCACTGATTCGCGCAGGATTTCGAATCGGCCCCCGGCCGCGAGTGCGCGGCTGATGGCAACGTCTTCGCCTGCGAACCAGCGTTCATCGAATCCTCCTGCCGCATCGAACGCCTCGCGGGTGCAGAAAATGAAGCAGCCCGGGGCAATTCGCGTCCAGCGGAACACGCGCATCACCAACGCAGTGAACGCGCGCTCGCTCCAGCTGGCGGCAACGAACCGCACCGCGCACCCGCCGCCGGCTGCGCCTTGATCCAGTGCCGTCATCGCAGCAGCCAGGACGTCGCGACTGATGCGCGTGTCGGCATCCATGAAGACCAGTCGCCCGCCGCGTGCGACCGCCGCGCCGGCATTGCGCACGGCGGCGATGTGTCGGTGGGCGACGTGCAGGACTTGAGCACCATGAAGCTGCGCGAGGGCGGCGGTGTCGTCGGTCGATGCGTCGTTGACCACGATCACTTCATAGGACAACGCCAGCGCCGCGGCGGCCCGGTGCAGAGCATCCAGCGAATCGCCGATCAGCGCTGCTTCGTCATGCGCCGGGACGATGAAGGAAATCATGCGACCACCTGCTGTTGCGCCTTTTTCCACATACGCGGGGATGCCCCGCATTGGGCACTGAAGGCGCGCGACAACGCGGCCGAACTTCCGTAGCCCACGTCTTCGGCGATGCGTTCCAGCGGGCGACCTTGCTGCAGTAGATCCTTTGCCAGGCTGATGCGGTAATTCGCCAGGTAACTGGCCGGCGGCAGGCCGATCGTCTGCGCGAACGACGCTGCAAAGCGGCTGCGCGACATGCCGGCGCGGGCGGCAAGGCTCGCCAGTGTCCACGGCTCGCGCGGCGCGTCATGCATGGCAGTCATCGCGTGGACCAGCCGCGGATGCGAAAGACCTGCAAGCGGCCCAACGGCCAGGCGTCCGCTGTCCAGCAGGTGCCGTAGCACGAGCACGAGGACGGCTTCGAACAGGCGGTCGACGATGATCTGCCGCCCGCATCGCTGTGCGAATGCTTCCTCGAACAACAAATCCAGCACCGCAGTCGCGCTGGACAACCGCGCCAGCGGCACGATCACGATCTCCGGCAACGCCTGCGCGAGCGGGCTGCGGCCGCTGCCGAAACTGACGGAGGCGCAGGCGAGATCGGCGCCAGTCTCCGGATCAGTCAGGAAGCGATGCGCCAGGCCAGTCGGATACAACACGAGGCTCGGCTGTTCGATGCGCATGACATTGCCCGCCGCATGTTGCGCGCGCACGGGCCCGCGGCGGATCAGGTGCAGGTGACCGGAGCCATCGTCGGCTCCAAAATCATGCAGCCCGCACAGCGGGCCGGAATGGAACATCCGCGCACTCATGGAGAAGCGCTGGAGCAGGCCCTGGAGTCTGTCTGTGCTCATTTGGGACGAAGAGTAAAGAAAGGTGGACTGTATGTGATCAAGCATCCCGAGGGAAGGTGGACAGTCTCCCTGCGCCCCGGGCGCTCCCTTCGACACCAGGAAACCACGCCATGTCCCGTCTTCCCTTGCTCAGCCTTGCTACCGCCCCATCCGGAAGCCAGCTCGCCCTGGCGCAGATCGCCTCGGCATTTGGCGGCATCCCCAACATGTTCCGGACCGCCGCCATTTCGCCGGCCGCTCTGGCCAGCCTGTGGGGCAGCTTCGCGACCCTCGGTGGAGGCACGCTGCCCCCGGCGCTGCGCGAATTGATCGCAGTCGCGGTCGCCGACCGCAACGCCTGCCATTACTGCCTGGCCGCGCACACGGCGCTTGGCAGGAAGGCCGGCATCAGCCATGAAGATCTGGCCGACGCGCAACTCGGACGCAGCGGGGATCCGCGGGCGGCCGCTGCTCTCGCCTTCGTGCTCAAGGTGGTCGACCGGCGCGCCGCGATCGATGGCCGCGATGTCGACGCACTGCGCGCCGCGGGTTTCGATGACGAAGCGATCGTCGAGATCGTCGCAACAATCGCCCTCAACATCTTCACCAACTATCTCAATGTGGCGTTCGATGTGCCGGTGGATTTCCCCCGGGTGCTGGTGCGCCACGCGGCGTGATCACCTGCCTCAGCCGGGGTCCAGGTGGGCTGAGGCGTCACGTTCAGTGATGGGTTGTCCAAACCTTTGATTCGGGTCGTTCAACCTGAACGTGGGAGGGTTGCCACTTGCTCCCTGGTGCCCCAAAGGCGGTCCATTAACGGCTGGCTCACTGGCCCAGGCGCAGGGTGACTGGACTTTTTCCGCAATCGGAGCTTCGAATGAACCGTACATTTCGACATACGATCCTGTTTTCGTTGATGGGTGGCCTGGTGCTGTCGGCCAGTGCGTGGGCGGCTTGGGACCACGACGGCATGTTCAAGCGGATGGATACCAACAACGATGGCCGCATCTCCGCAAGCGAGCACGTGGCAGGTGCGCAGGCGATGTTCACCCGCATGGACGTCAACCATGACGGCACGATCAGCGCAGCGGAGATGGCGGCGGGTCACGAGCACGGGGAAGCCGGTGAGCGCATGGAGCACCATGGCATGCATGGCAATCCGATGGCGATGATGGATACCAACCACGATGGCGTAGTGACCGAAGTGGAAGCCACTGCATTCGTCCACACCATGTTCGCGAAAATGGATACCAACCACGACGGCAAGGTGACCGGCGATGAAATGAAAGCGGCGCACGAGAAGATGGAAGGCGATCATGATGGAGGGCGCGACGCTGCCGACATGGATGCCGACAAGGCCGGACATGAGCACGATGGCATGGCCGACATGCATGGCATGCACGACATGCATGACATGCATGACATGCATGGGATGCGGGCCATGATGGATGCCAACCATGACGGCAACATCACCGCCGTTGAACACGCAGCTGCCGCGCAGGCGATGTTCGCGCGCATGGATACCAACCACGATGGCTTTCTGTCCAAGGAAGAGGTCGAAGCCGGACACAAGCGTCCATAAGCGCTTTTGGAATGCGTCGGAGGAAACACAAAGCCCCGCTTCTAGCGGGGCTTTGTCATGTTTCCGATGATCGATCCCAGGCAACAGCGCGCGTGGGACGATTGATTCTTCAATCTGCGCAGCCCGACGCCGCCGAGCGCGACGTCACGATGGCTACTTGCGCGCGCTGATGATGAAGCTGCCGAACGAGACGCCCAGTGTGTGGCCGGTACCCTTTCCGGTGAGCGCGAGCGAGATCGAACCTTTGGTCACCACCTGCGCCTTGGAGGTTTCGCCACTGCCGGAATTCGCCTCCGCGGTCGCGTAGCCGCCGATCAGGTCGTGGATGTCGGACACGGGGGAAAACTTGCCGACGCCATCCTTGATGACCGAGTGGCCGAAGGTCAGGCCACCACCTTTGGATTCGATGGCGATCGACAGATGCTGGCCGTTGCTGCAGGTGATTTCGCCGGTGCCGGTGGAGTGCTTGTAGAACGCGCCACCACCGGACATGTCGTAATGCATGGTGCAGTTGGCTTCCGCCGCGAGTGCGGGGGCGAACGATGACGCCAGCAGCAATGCCGCGCCGCCGATCAGGAATGTACGCATGGATGAACTCCGTTTCAGTGATTTGCAGGAGGCAAAATCCTAGCATGGGGGGATTGGTGCACCGACATTCAGCGCTGCAATGCGTCCTGGATGTCTTCCAGCCCCTGCCCGCGTGTTTCGATTCCGCTGCGCCACAGCAGCACGCCGGACACCATCATCGGCACCGCGATCATCAGCGCCGACAACATGAAGTTGCCGAAGAATCCCAGCACGCCCAGGCCTGCGCCAAGAATCCCGCCGAATTTCGACGCCGCCGCGATGACTCCCGAGCCGGTGCCGCGCAGGTGCACCGGATAGATTTCCGCCGCATACGGGATCAGCATCGCAATCACGCCGCTGACGCTGACCAGCAAGGCTGCGGTCGCCGCACTGGTCGCGCCCGCCGAACGCACGCCGGCCACGCCCAGGGCAAAGAACGCCAGCAATGCCAATGTCGTCAGCGCAATGAACAGCACCAGCGATTTGAAGCTGGACCAACGGTGGTAGAGCCAGATCACGATGCCGATGCCCGGCAATGCAATGATCGCCGAGCGCGCGAGCAATGCGCTTACGCCGGCCTTGTCCACGCCCATCCCGGCCAGGTTGACCGGCAGCCAAAGCACGAAACCGAAGTTCACCAGTCCCCACGCCAGCCCGCACACCACCAGCCCCCTTGTGATGCGCGCATGGCGACCGCGCAGGAGCTGGCGCAGGCCGACGACCGGATGCTGCTCATCGATCACCAGCGGGCCGGGATGCTGTGCATCGTCGGCTTCAATGGCAGCGGACGATTGTTCGTCGGCGAACTTGCGCAAGACCGCGCGCGCTTCGTCATCGAGTCCGGCGCTGGACAAGAAGCGCGGCGATTCGGGGATGTAGCGATTGAGGAAGATGATGATCGCGCCGGTCGGCAGCCCGAGCAGCCACAACACCCGCCAGCTGAACATCGGTTCGAGCACCGTCGCCGCGCCCGCGGCCAGCAGGTAACCCGCCGACGTGCCAATCCCACCGAGCGCGACCAGCATCCAGCCACGATGAACGGCCGGAATGGTCTCGGCCATCAGCGTGAACGTGATCGGCAGCAATCCGCCGGCCGATGCGCCCATCAGGAAACACATCACCAGGTTCCAGCCGAACGCCGGCATCGCCCCGCAGATTGCGGTGCCCATGAACATCAGCGCCGACAGCAGGATCGCCGCGCGACGTCCGAACAGATCGGCCATGCGTCCCCACACGATCGAGCCCACCGTGGTGCCGATCAGCGCCACCAGCGCGAGCAGGCTCGCAGTGGGTTTGGTGATCGCGTATTCGGCGCTCATCCCAGGCACGACGAAGCCGAGCGTCGCGGGCTTCATCACGTCGATCGCCAATGCCACCACCAGCACGATCACCAGCTTCCAATGCTCGCGGTTGAGCGGCACGCCATCGGCGATATGGAAATAGCGGTGACGGGATTGATGAGTTTGGGTTGCGGCGGGTGACAGACGCCGCATGTGTTCCAACCTCGGCATCAGGCCATAGGCCGACAGAAGCAATCCCAGTGGGATCAGCGCCATGCCGGTCAGCATCAGCCGATCCATCGGCATCCCCACCAGGTGCCAGTGAGTCATCCGCCCCATCGCGAACATCGGCAAGTGCGCGAACACACCCACCACGACCGCCAGGCAACCGAGCCAGAACGCGACCGGGTGGTGAAACGCGATGCCACTGGATTTCATGTGGTGATCGTCTTGCGAATGTCGGGTGGCGAGAATACCCGACGCATGCATTGTGATACTCCAGTCAGGTTCACTGGAGCGTAATGCGGTGGCAAGTCCAAACGTATCGACTACGATGGATCTCGATGGCACTCATTCCGACTGACGATCCGGCTCTGGCCACCCGCGTGAAGCGGCAGCTCATGGGTTTCGTGTCTTACATGATGTTCGTCGGACCAATGTTTTATGCGGTGAGCAGCGGGTGGTTGCGGCTGGGATACGGCGGGTTGGCTTGGCTGGTGGTGGCGGCGTTTGTGGTCAATCTTGGTTTTCTCTTCGCGATCCGCAGTGGGTACACCCGTCGTTTCGCCGACCCCAGCCTGATGGTGTTGCAAGTCGGCATCGCCTGCGTGACGGCCCTGGTGATCGGGTACTACCTTGACCAGGCGCGCATCATCACGGTGATGCTGTTCTTTACCGCGTTCTTCTTCGGGATATTCAGTTTCAGCCGCAGGCAATACCTGGGCCTGACGATCGTCGCGGTGGTCGGTTATGCACTGATGTTGCTGCTCAAGCTCAGCGCGAACCACATCGATGCCAATGCGCAGCATCTTGAGCTGTTGCATTTCATGATGCTGGCGATCGTGCTGCTCTGGATGTCGCTGTTGGGCAGCTATATCGCGCAACTCAGGGAAAGCCTGGCGCGCAAGAAAGATGCGTTGGCCACGGCGCTGGAACGCCTGAAGGAACTGTCCAGCCACGACGAACTCACCGGCCTGCACAATCGCCGCCATCTCATGGAAGTCCTCGACCAGCAGCTGGAACGCGCGCTGCGCCACGACGAGCCGTTCGCGCTGTGCATCCTGGACATGGACCACTTCAAACGCATCAACGACACGCATGGCCATGGCGTGGGCGATGAAGCGCTGCGTGGATTTTCCGAACGTATCCGCGCGCACTTGCGGGGCATGGACACCATCGGCCGCGGTGACAACAGCCAGAGCACGTTCGGGCGCTATGGCGGCGAGGAATTCCTGCTGGTACTGCCGTATGCCGAAGATGCCAGCGCCCGCGCCTGCGTCGAACGCCTGCGCAATGCCATCAATGCCACGCCCTTCCCGACATCGGCGGGTGCATTGGCGATCACATTCTCGGCCGGTGTCGCCCACTACTGCAAAGGCGAGACGATTGCCGCGATGCTCGACCGCGCCGATGCAGCGCTCTATCGCGCCAAGGCCGAAGGACGGGACCGCGTGGAAGTGGCCAGTACGGCGCTTGCAAGCTCCTGACTGGGCATTCCCGGAGGCAGGGCAGAGCCGGCAAGATCGCCGCCGCCTTGTATCTGCGCCTGCAACGTGGCCCAATCAATCCGCCTTTGGGGAAAGGCATGACCACGCGGTCTCGCACCGCCATTGAATGATCCTTCGGGGAACGCACATGTCGACACGCGCAATGGGGCCGCTGGCGGGCATCGGCTGGCTGAAGAGCGGCATCAACCTGGGCCGCACGAACGCCAAGGCGATCTTCGGCGGCGCGGCGTTGGTCCTGGTGGGGACGCTGCTGCCATCGGCGATCACATACCCGTTGCAGAAAGCCATGGCGGACGACCCGAAGACCTTCGTCATCATCATGGCCATTTCGATGGTGGCCGGCTTGCTGCTGGCACCGCTGATTGGTGGCTTTTTCGCCGTCATCGATGCCGCCGAAAATGGACGCCCCGCGAAAGCGACGAATGTGTTTGCGCTGTATCGCCGTGGCACGTTTGCACGGATGGTCGGTTTCGGATTGGGCATGCTGGTGCTGTACGCCATTGCGTTTGGACTGGTGCTTGCTGTGGTCGGCACCGGCATCATCGACTGGTACATGGCGGTGCTGGCGGCGCAGGCCAACCATCATCCGGAAGCCATTCCTTCGCTGCCGTCCGGTTTCGGCGCCGCGTTGGCGCTGGGCTCGGTGTTGTGGTTGCTGATCGCCGGCGTTTATTCAATCGCCCTGGGGCAGGCGGCACTGGCGGGGCGGACGGCATTGGACGCCCTGCGCGATGGTGTATTGGGAAGCCTGAAGAACCTGTTGCCGTTGCTGGTGATGGTGATCGTCGGGTTCTTCGCCATGTTGGTCTTCATTCTTGTGCTGGGATTGCTGGTCATGTTGCTTGCCTTGCTGGGAAAGCTGGTCGGCACGTGGCTGATGATCGTGCTGGTCGTGCCGCTGTATATCGCCATGTTCCTGGCGCTGTACGTGGTCATGTTCGGCACGATGTATGCAATGTGGCGCGACATCTGTGCCGATGATCGCCAGGAAAATGCGGTGATTACCCAGGTTGCGGTGTGAGGCCGGGAACCATGACCGAGGCCCGCTGAAAGGAAGCCAGTGGCCAAGCGCATTGCCGGACCACGCCATCGGCAGGGTTGGGCCGGGCGTAAACTCCGGGAATCCCGTCCGGAATTGCATCATGACCCTGCCGTCATTCAAGCCAGTCCTGGCCATTGCGCTATTCGTGCTGTCGGTTGCGCATCCGCTTGCGGCCACGGCTGCGTCAACGACGCCCGCATTCAAGCCCGAGGCGCTCGATGCAATGAGCTGGCGTCTGATCGGGCCGCATCGTGCGGGTTGGGGCACGGCGGTGGCGGGCATCGCCGATCAGCCGGATACGTATTATTTCGGCGCGGCGGGCGGTGGGGTGTGGAAGACGCTGGATTCGGGGCGTACATGGCAGCCAATTTTCGATCAGGGCCCGTCATCGGTGGGCGCCATCGCCGTTGCGGCATCCGATCCAAAGATCATCTACGTCGGCACCGGGCAGATCAGCACGCGCTACGACGTCGCCTCTGGCGAAGGCGTGTTCAAGTCGAGTGACGGTGGCAGTACGTGGACGTCGGTCGGATTGAAAGACACAAAACACATCGGGTCGATCTGGATCGATCCGGGCAATGCCGATCATGTGCTGGTCGGCGCGCTGGGGCATGTGTTCGGACCCAATGCCGAGCGCGGTGTCTACGCGACGCTGGACGGCGGCAAGAGCTGGACGCGCACGCTGTTCGTCAGTGACGACACCGGCGCGGTCGACGTGATGGCCGACCCGCAGGATGCCAACGTCGTGTTCGCCTCGGTGTGGCAGGTACGTTACCGGCCCTGGATGAGTTACTTCGAGCCCAATGTCGGCACCCAGAGCGGGATCTACAAATCGGTGGACGGCGGCGCGCATTGGGTGCGTCTGTCCGGTGGTGGCTGGCCAACCGGCGCGCTGGGTCGCATTGGACTTGCCGCGACGCATCTCGCGCAGGGCACGCGTTTGTATGCGGTCGTCGATGCGGAAAAAGACGGCGGCCTGTATCGCTCCGACGACGCCGGCGCGCACTGGCAGCATGTCAATGACGATGGTGAACTGGTCAACGGATATTTTTCGCGGCTGGCAGTGATGCCGGGCGATGCGGACACGGTGTTCGCGATGGGCCGTTCGATCCATCGTTGCGACAAGGGCGGCACGCATTGCGACATCGTCAAGGGCTCGCCTGGTGGCGACGATTACCACGACCTGTGGATCAATCCAAAACACCCGCAACGGATGATCACCGGCTCCGACCAGGGCACTGTCGTCAGTGTCGACGGTGGCGCGAGTTGGAGCAGCTGGTACAACCAGCCGACCGGCCAGCTGTATCACCTTGCGGCCGACAACCAATCGCCGTACTGGATCTACGCCGGACAACAGGACAACGGCACGGTTGCAATTGCCAGTCGCACGGATTACGGCGCGATCACGTCGCGCGACTGGCATCCGGTCGGCGCGGATGAGCGTGATTACGACGTACCTGATCCACGCGACCCGAACATCGTCTACGGCTCCGGTCTCGGCGGCCGATTGTCGCGCTGGAATGCGCGCAATGGCGAGGTGCAGAATATTTCACCGTGGCCGGTATCGACCTACGGCGCGAAGCCCACCACGGCGAAATACCGGTACACCTGGATCACACCGATCGCGGTGTCGGGCGTTGCACCGTATCCGTTGTACCAGGGCGCGCAGGTGCTGTTCCGTTCGCTGGACCGGGGCGCGACATGGAGCGTGATCAGTCCGGATGTCGCCCCGCGTGATCCGACGTCAAAGCTGGATTGCGACAAGACCCAGACAACCAGCGAGGGCGCACGCGCCTGCGGTTACGGCGTTATCTTCAGCATCGGTCTGTCGCCGCGCGACAACGACACGATCTGGCTGGGCAGCGACGACGGCCGCGTGTACAGCACCGGCGATGCTGGCGCGCACTGGGACAACGTCACTCCCAAAGCAGTGCCGTCCTACGCGAAGATCAGCACGGTCGACGTGTCCCCGCTGGATGCCGAGACCGCGTACATCGCGGTCGACAATCATCGCAACGACGACTTCCGGCCGATGGCATGGCGCACGCACGACCATGGCAAGACGTGGACGTCGATCAGCAATGGCTTGCCCGATGGGCATTTCGTCGGTGCACTACGCGCGGATACCAAGAAGCGCGGCCTACTCTACGCCGGCACCGATCGCGGGGTGTGGGTGTCGTTCGACGACGGCGACCACTGGCAATCGCTGCAACGCAACCTGCCCAGTGCGATCGTCACCGACCTGCTGGTGCATGGCGACGACCTGATCGTCGCCACGCAGGGACGTTCGATCTGGTTGATGGACCAGCTCGCGCCATTGCGGCAACTCGATGCAAGCGTGGTGCGCGAACCGATGCATCTTTTCGCGCCAGGCGCTGCCATTCGGCTGCGTGGCAACCAGAACAGGGACACGCCGCTGCCGCGCGAGGAACCCGAAGGACATAATCCGCCCAATGGCGCGCTGATCGATTACTGGCTGGCAAGTGATGCAAAGCAGCCGGTCACGTTGCGCATCCGGGATATGGCAGGCAGGCAGGTGCGCGAGTTTTCCAGCGCGGACAAACCGTTGGCATTGCCGGCTGAACGCTATTTCGAACAGCGTTGGCTCGGCTCCCCGCAACGGCTGGACTCCCACGCCGGTGCGCACCGCTTCGTATGGGATTTGCGCGCGCCGCGCCCGCTGGCGGATGGGTACGGCTACAGCATCGCCGCGATCGATGGCGATCAGGATCCATTGTTGCCGCAAGGCATGCTGGTCGCGCCAGGTCACTACACCGTGGTGTTGGCCGTCAATGGACACGAACAACGTGCGCCACTGGATGTCGTCGCCGATCCACGCGTGCCGGTGGATGCGGCTGCCGTCGCACAGGCGATGGCGCTGTCGGCACAGGTCACGGACGCCATGGCAAAAGAAGCGGTCGCCAATTCCGAACTGCAGGCGTTGCGCAAACAGATTGCCGGGCTGGATTCGAAAGACGCAACAGTCGCAGCCGCCGTGCAGGCGTTCACCGGCAAGCTGTCACCACTGGCCGAGGGCGAAGGCACGATGGCACCGTTGAATCTTTCCGCGATCGGTGGCGAATTGACGTCTTTGCAGGCCGACCTCGAAGGCTCCGATGCCGCGCCGACGGCGCCGCAACGCGCGCTGTATGCGGACGACGCCGAACGTCTGGATCGCGCACTCGCACAATGGATCCAAATCAAGATGCAGGATTTGCCGATGCTCAACGCGACGTTGCATACGGCCGGGAAACCCGCCATTACGATTCCACCCCTGCGCAACTTCCCGTGATTGATACAGGGGTATCACGCGAACTGCCATGACACGCGTCATCGTGGAGTTTCATCAATGCACATGAAAACGCCCGGCATTGCTGCCGGGCGTCATGGTCAAGTGGGAATCAACGTGCAGGCTTGATCTTGAACTGCCCGACGTCGACGCCAAGGTTGACGCCTTCGCCTTTGCCGGCCAGTGCCAGCGACACCGTCCCGTTGGTCAGCACTTGCGCTTCACCAGACTTGGCGACACCGGCATTCGCGCTGGCCTGGGCGTAACCGCCGAGCACATCGCGGATGGTGTGCACGTCAGTGAACGTGCCGGTGCCATTGTTGATGTGCCATTTGCCGGCGGTCAGGCCGACGGCCTTGGCGCTGAGCAGCACGCGCATCGATTGTCCGTTGTTACAGGTGACGCGACCGGTGCCAGAGGTGTGCTTGTAGATCAGCGACCAGCCGGTAAGGTTGTAATGCAGTTTGCAGTCAATGCCCGCATCCGCGGCGCGGGCCTGCGGCGCGGCGGCAACACCCAGCGCGCAGGCAAGGACGGCGCCGATGGGAAGTAATTTGACGGTCATGGTGAGGCCTTTGGGTTGAAGGGCCTTCCAGTGTCCACAGATCGCCTGAACCGACCCATGCAGGACGCGGCTTTTGCTGGAAGTGTTCAGATTGCGTTGGAAGATTTCGCCAGTGCGTGAAAATCCGCGCTTCGAAAGCGATACTGCGCCGATGACCATGCATGACCATGACTTCGACCCCGACGACAATTTCGCCCATGCCTTCCAGGCGGCGGAAGACGCCGGCGACGACGCCACCACCGAGGCACTGGTGTGGCAGCTGCTGCTGCTGATCAATCCCGGCGACGAGGACGCGGCGCTGCAGCAGTTCACTGCATGGCAGGACGCAACCAGCGAGCACGGGGCGACCGATGTCGAGCCGGTGTGGGTGCTCAAGGACATCATCGACTGGAAGGCCGGGTTTCATGTCGGCGATGACGATCCAGCCACCTGCATCGATGCGATCAATGAGCTGGCCGCACGCTGGAACCTGCGCATCGACTGGGGCGTTGAAGATGTCAGTGATGACGACTTCCTCGCATGCGCCGATGTTGCCTCGCTGATCGCCGTTGCCTTCGACCGCCTGCGTGAACATGGCTACACCTTGTGGACATGGGACACCGGCACCGATGCCACCGCCGGATGGATCACGTTGAGCCGCGATGACGAGGCGATGCGCGTCGTTGCAGGGGAGTTGGCGATCGATGTCCGCACGGGCGCGCACTAGCGATGCGCGCATCTCCGCGCCTTGCGCTGTTCCTGCTCTGCGGCGTGCTCGTCGCATGTCAACGCACGCCGACGGCAACGCAGGCATCGGTGTCCGGTGCGTCGCGGCCAGCGCAGGCCGTGCAACTGCTGACCCGCCATCTGCGCGACAACGACCTGCAGGCATTCGCGCGCGATGCGGTTCCACCGGCGCTGCACGCGCAGCTTGAAGTCGCCTGGCGCGATGGGCGCACCCGCTGGCCGCTGGACGAGCTGCCATTCGCCAATCGCTTGCCGACGATCCTCCAATCGCTGGCGGCGGACGGCGCGCAGACGCGGCTGCAGCAGACGTTCGACCACCAGTTCGCAGGCGAAACCGCTCAGCTCAAGAGCGTGGCAATCTCGTTGGGGCTGTTCGGCGATCAGTACATCCAACGACAAGGCCACTACAGCGCGGCCGAGCGTCAGCATTACGCCCAGCTGATCCAGGCCGTCAGCCGCTGGGGACTGAATGCCCCGCTGGGTGATCGCGATCGCGCGCGTTCGACGATCACGCAACTGACCATCGCGGCCAAACGCACGGGACTTGCGTCGCCCGCGGATTTCCGCGCCGCCGGCATGGAGCGCAGCCTGCGTCGCATGGGCCCATTCGCACACGCCTTCAAGCGTGCCGTGGCCCGGTATGGCCTGGACCTGGACGCCAGCCTGGAGGGCATGCAGACGACCCTGCAGCAGCAGACAGGCGACACCGCGCAGGTACGGATGCGCTATCGGCTGGGCGATGCCGACATCGATACCGTCGTCCCCGTGCAGCGTATCGACGGCCGCTGGTACATCAGCGATTACCTGCAGCATGCGCGGGCGGCGGCGGGACGGTCGGGCCGATGACGGTTCGGCGATAATGCCCGGGATGCCAACCCAACCACCGCTTCCTTTCGCGGATCTCCCGGATTCCCCGCCACCGCCCGTGATGCCGGTCGAGTCGGTGTCGGTGGACCCACCCCAGGACATGACGTCGCAGGACATGACCCGCCCGGATCTGTTCGAGTCGCTGCCTGGCGCCGTGCCGACTCCTGCTGTCATCCGGCGGCCGTGGTGGACGCAGTTGTTCGGACGAATACTGGAGCCGTGGATTGGATTGAAGGTCGAACCATCGGTGCCGTTGGAGTTGATCGATGGCCGCCCGGTCTGCTACGTGATGGAGGACTACGGCTTGTCAAACGCGCTGGTGCTTGAGCGCGCCTGCCGCGAAGCCGGCCTGCCTTCCCCATTGCAACCACTGCCGGGCGATCCGCTCGGTCGCAAGCGCGCTTACGTGGCGTTGTCGCGACGCAATGCCAGCAGCACGCTCAACCGCGCCGCGAACCTCGCCAAGAACAAGCCGCAACCGCCGGTCAAGAGCCATTCGGATTCACTGGCGCGCCTGCTGCAGGCGCATCGCGTTGATCGCGAGCTGGACGTGCAGCTGGTGCCGGTGTCAATTTTCATTGGTCGCGCACCGGACAAGAACAGCGGCTGGTTCTCGGTCCTTTTTTCGGAAAACTGGACGCTGGTCGGACGTTTCCGTCGCCTGCTCGCCATCCTGCTCAACGGACGCAACACGCTGGTGCGGTTCTCCTCGCCAGTTGGCCTGCGAGACGTCGTCAACGAGGACATCCCGCCCGAACGCGTCGTACGAAAGCTCTCACGCGTGTTGCGCACGCATTTCCACCGCGTGCGCGAAGCGGTGATCGGCCCGGACCTGTCGACCCGGCGGTTGCTCGTCGACAAGGTGCTGGCCTCGGAGTCGGTCAAGGATGCCATCGCCGACCAGGCGCGTCGCGACACCAGCGGGCGCAGTGACAGGACGGTGACGGACAAGGGCATGGCCGATGCGTGGAAGAAAGCGCACGCTTTCGCCTACGAAATCGCAGCGGATTACTCGCATCCGGTGGTGCGTTCGGCGTCGTTTTTACTGACGTCGGTCTGGAATCGCGTGTTCCGCGGGGTGCTGGTGCACCACCTGGATGACCTGAAGGCCGTCGCGCCCGGATACGAGGTCGTCTATGTGCCATGCCATCGCAGCCACATGGATTACCTGCTGCTGAGCTATCTGTTGTTCACGCGCGGCATCGTGCCACCGCACATCGTGGCCGGCATCAATCTCGACCTGCCCGTGATCGGGCCGATGCTGCGCCGTGGCGGCGCATTCTTCATCCGCCGCAGCATCCGTGGCAGTGCGTTGTATTCGGCGGTGCTAAGCGAGTACGTCGCGCAACTGGTCGCCGGCGGATACTCGCTGGAGTTCTTCATCGAAGGCGGACGCTCGCGCACCGGACGGCTGCTGCAACCCAAGGGCGGCATGGTGTCGATGACAGTGCGTGGGTTCCTGCGCCAGCCGGTGCGGCCGGTGCTGTTCCAGCCGGTGTATATCGGTTACGAAAAACTCATGGAAGGCACCAGCTACCTGGACGAACTCGCCGGCAAGCCCAAGGAGAGCGAATCGATCCTGCGCCTGCTGCTCGGCATCCCGAAGGTGTTGCGGCAGAACTACGGCCAGGTCGTGGTGAACTTCGGGGAGACGATCAAGCTCGACGACATGTTGGCGCTGCATGCGCCGCAGTGGGACGGCACGGCCCTGGACGACGAGGATCGGCCCGACTGGTTGTCCGCCACGGTGGACGCCACCGCGCAGCTGATCCAGGTCAACATCAATCGCGCCGCCGACGTGAACCCGGTCAACCTGCTGGCCTTGGCATTGCTGTCCACGCCAAAGCATGCGATGGGGGAAGCCGACCTGCTGGCGCAGATCGCGCTGTCCAAGACATTGTTGGCGGACGTGCCTTACGGCCCTCGCGTCACCGTGACGCCGCATTCGCCGCAGCAGATCCTCGCCCATGGCGAGGAGATCGGCATGTTGGCGCGCATCGCCCATCCGCTGGGCGACGTGCTCAGCGTGGATGGCGACACGGCAGTACTGCTGAGCTATTTCCGCAACAACGTGCTGCACCTGTTCACGGCATCGGCGTGGATCGCGTGCTGTTTCCTGCATAACCGCAGCATGTCCAGGCAGGAAGTGCTGCGGCTGGGTCGCACGATGTATCCGTTCCTGCGCGCGGAGCTGTTCCTGCCGTGGGACGACGACGGCTTCGTGGAGCGGATCGATCGCACCATCGAGGTGTTCATCCGCGAAGGTCTGCTGTCGAACATGGGTGAGGGCGGAAACGACATGCTCGGTCGCAACGCCGGGCAGAGCGATGAGATGTTCCGGCTTCGCGCGATCGGGCATGCGTTGCAGCAGGCGTTCGAGCGCTACTACATCGCGATCTCGGTGCTCGCAAAAAATGGCCCCGGCACGCTCGGTACCACCGAGTTGGAAAGCCTGTGCCAGCTTGCAGCGCAGCGCCTGAGCCTGCTGTACGCCCCGGCCGCTCCGGAGTTTTTCGACAAGACCCTGTTCCGCAGCTTCATCGTCAAGCTGCGTGAGCTGAGACTGGTGTGGCCCGACAGCAACAACAAACTCGTGTTCGACCAGCGCCTGGACGACTGGGCCACCGACGCCAAGGTGATCCTCGGGCGCGAGTTGCAACACACCATCGAGAAGGTCAGCCCGGAAGCGGCGATCAGCGGGCCGGCGTAGCACCACGCATGGATCAACAGCTCATCATCAAGTTCTGGCGCAAGTCGCTGGACGACGAGACATTCCTTGCGACGATCGAGGAAGAGCTGAAGCTGGCCCTCGGTGCTACTGCCCAGACGGATGGTTACGACGTCAGTGCGAAGGAAATCAACCTGTTTCTGCTGACGTCCGACCCGCGGCATTCGTTCCGTCGCGTCAAAGGGGTGCTGGAAAAGCACGCCGTCCTGCATGCCGTGTCGGCGGCCAGCCGGCTGGTCGGCGGCGCGCGTTTTACATCCATGTGGCCACTGCGGGCAACGCGGAAATTCACGTTGCCAACGCAGGCTTGATGGATCGGTGGCCAACTCGGGCAGACAACCCGTGGGCCGACTGCGCCGGGCTTTTCAGTCGGGACTTGTACGGGAAGGGTCGTTGATCGTCATGCCGGCTCGTCCGGAATCAGCGCGGATTCCAGCTTGCCCACGCAGTCCTTCAGCAGCAGCTTGCGTTTCTTCAGGCGCTTGATGGCCAGTTCATCGGCGATCTGGTCGAACTGCAGTCGTGCGATCGCCAGGTCCAGGTCGCGATGCTCCTGTTTCAACACGGCAATGCGTTGCGCGATGCGTGAGAGTTCGGCGGGATCGGTCGGCGGGTTCACCTTGCAAGCTTAACCTTGCCGAGGTGCAACGTCATGGCGGGTGCGCCGCGATAGAATGGTGGATAGCGGGAGAGGTCCATTGGTGCCCGTCCCCCTTCTCGCGCCGCCCCTGCCGGATTTTCAATGTTCTTTCGCAACCTGACGTTGTTTCGTTTCCCCACCACGCTGGACTTCACCGATCTTGAATCGCAACTCGATGCCTTCCGGCTCAAGCCGGTCGGCACGCTGGAGTTGTCGTCACGCGGCTTCGTCTCACCCTTTGGTCGCGATGGCGAAGCGCTGTCGCACCGCGTGTCGGACGCCCTCTGGCTGACCGTTGGCGGCGAAGACAAACTGCTGCCCAGCGCCGTGGTCAATGACCTGCTGGGCAAGAAGCTGGCCGAAATGGAGCACAAGGAGGGCCGCAAGCCTGGTGGCCGTGCCCGCAAGCGGCTCAAGGAAGACCTGGTGCACGAGTTGCTGCCGCGCGCCTTCGTGCGACCGACGCGCACCGACGCGATCCTCGACCTGGAGCACGGCGTGTGCATCGTCGATACCTCCAGCCGCAAGAGCGCGGAAAGCGTGGTGAGCGAAATCCGGCACGCACTCGGCAGCTTTCCGGCGCTGCCGCTGAATGCGGAAGTCGCGCCGCGCGCGATCCTCACCGGCTGGATCGCAGGTGAACCGCTGCCCGACGGCCTGACCTTGGGCGACGAATGCGAATTGAAGGATGCCGCCGACAAGGGTGCCGTGGTGAAGTGCCAGCGCCAGGAACTGACCGGCGATGAAATCGGCAAGCACCTGGAGGCCGGAAAGCAGGTCACGCGACTGGCACTGACGCTGGACGACCATGTGTCGTTCGTCCTCGGCGAGGACCTGGTGCTGCGCAAGTTCAAGCTGCTCGATGGCGCGGTGGACCAACTGGAATCCACCGAACGCGATGACATCCGTGCCGAGCTCGACGCGCGTTTCGCGCTGATGGCAGGCGAGGTGAAGCGGCTGTTCGGCGTACTGGAGGATGCATTGAAGTTGAGCAAGGTGATATGACCATCCGCCATGTCGGGCGTATCGAATCTTCACCGTTACAATCGTTGGATGACTCCCCTGGCGTGCGCAACGTGATCCGCCGCCTGCTCGCACCAGCGCCGCGCGGCATCCAGCGCGACAAATTGTCGTTCGCATTGGCTGACGGCCGCGAAATCCAGATCGAGCGCGTGCGCAATCCCCGCGCACGACGGATCAAGCTCAGTGTCGATGAACGTGGCGCACGCCTGACCCTGCCGCCGCGGGCGAGCCTGGTCGCCAGCGAGCGATTCGTCATCGAGCATCGAGCGTGGCTGACCAGGATGATGGCCAGCCACGCCGAAGTCGCCACCGCGCCATTGTGTCGTGGTGTCACCACAACATTGCCGCTGCGTGGCGCGGTGGTATCACTGCAATGGCAAACCGGACGCTATGCGAAGGTCCACGATGCCGGTCATGCGCTCGTGTTCACCGCTCCGGAACAGTCCAGCCAAACTTCGCTGCAGCGTGCATTGCGTGAGTTCTATGAAAGCAATGCACGCGCCGATGTCGGGCGCTGGATGCCGCGTTACCTGGCGACGCTGCCACGACCGCCGCGACGACTGGCGTTCAAGCGCGTGATCTCGCAATGGGGGTCGCTGTCGCCTGACGGCAACGTCGTGCTCGACCTGTCGCTTGTGTTGGCACGGCCATCGGCATTCGAATACGTGCTGGTGCACGAGTTATGCCATCTGATCCACGCGAATCACTCGCGCGCGTTTTGGCTCGAAGTGGAAACAAGATTCCCGGAGTGGCGGGCCGAGCGTGAGTATTTCCGCAGCGGAGGCCGACAACTGAAGGCGACGCTGCGGGCGCTGCTCGGGTAACCCGGCTAGCTTAATTGCGTAAAAAAATCGCCGATTGCATTCGCGACTGCGGTCGGCTCTTCCATGTGCAGATGGTGTCCACCGGCAAGCACGCGCATGTCGCCCTGCGGCAACAATGAAGCGCGTTCACGGCGCAGCGCGTCGGGCAGGTATGGCTGTGCGGGGTCGGCGTAGATCACGCGAGTCGGGCATTCGATCCCCTCGACCAGGTTGCGCACCTGTGGCTCGGTGGGGCGCAGCATGGTGGGCAAGGTCAGGCGCGGATCGCTGCTCCACAGATAGCCACCGTCCACGGCATTGACGCCGCGCTCGACCAGCAGTCGCGCGACCGGCTCGCTCAAGGCATTGGCCTGCATGCGCGCACGAATGGCGGTCTCGACGTCCGGAAAGATGCGCAGGCGTTTGTCGACCAGAGCACGCGTGGCGGCGATGGCTTCGCGTAATCGCAACACGGTGTTTTCGGGAATTTCCGCCAACGCGCCCAGGGCTTCGATGGCGACGAAGCGCTCGATCCGCTGCGGGCAGGCGGCGGCAAGCAGGCTGCCGATGCCGGCGCCCATGGAATGGCCCAGCAGCGAGAATCGCGACCAGCCAAGCGCGTCGGCGATGTCGAGCACCGCATTGACCGCCCCGGCGAACGAATAATCCGCCCCGGGCGGCAGATGAGCGCTGCGGCCATGACCTGGCAGGTCGGGCACCACCAGTTCGATGCCCTGCAGGTGCGAAGAAAGTGGGATGAAACTTGCGGCGTTGTCGAGCCAGCCATGCAACGCCAGCACCGGGTTCAATCCACTTGCGTGCATCTGTGTCGAACGCAGCAGCGCGATGCGGCCCAACGGAATGTCGAGATGGTCTTCGCGCAAAGTCACCATGTCGCCACCTCGCGCTGCACCAGTTGCGCCAACGCCTCGACATGCGCGGGTGAGGCATTCAGGCAGGGCACGTAGCGCAGCGTGCCGCCCCGTGCGTGGAACTGTTCGGCCAGCATGATCGCAACTTCTTCCAGTGTTTCCAGGCAATCCGTCGCAAAGCCCGGGCACACGGCATCGACGCTGCGCACGCCACGCACGGCCAACGCGTCCAGCGCATCGCTGGTCGATGGCTGTAACCAGCGTTCGCGCCCGAAGCGTGACTGGAACGCGAGCGTCCATTGCGTAGCATCGAGATCCAGCGACGACGCAATCGCATGCGCGCTGGCAATGCATTGCGTCGCATATGGATCGCCGGCATCCACCAGTCGCTGCGGCAGCCCATGGAATGACATCAGCAAGTGCTCGCCACGGCCGTGCTGGTTCCAGTGCTCTTGTATGGAGCCGGCAATCGCCGAAATCCAGCCCGGGTCTCGGTGGTAGTCCTCGATCATGGATGTGTTGCTGTCGACGGCAGCGATGACATCGGTGATCGAGGCGGTGGTGGTGCTCGAATATTGCGGATACAACGGCACTACCAACGCCCTTGAGACCCCGGTTGCACGAAGTTCCATCAGTGCCTGCGAGAGTGCCGGCTCGCCGTAGCGCATCGCATGACTCACTTTGAATTGCGGCAGTCGCAGCTGCAGTGCCTTCGCGAGTTCCTGCGTGTGCACGGCGAGCGGCGAGCCACCCATCATCCATATCGCGGCGTATTTCGCCGCGACCTTCGGCCCGCGCAACGGCAGGATGAGTCCATGCAACAGCGGGCACCAGAGCCAGCGGGACAGTTGCACTACGCGATGGTCATGCAGGAATTCCGAAAGGAAACGCCGCACCGCGCGCGGCGTCGGCGCGGTCGGCGTGCCCAGGTTGACCAGCACGACGCTGATGTCGGAAGGATCGGTCATGTGTCCAGCATGGCAGCGACCGCCGGTTTGAGCCAGATCAAGCTGCGCGTCGTCTCAATGGAGTGGTGCAAACCGTGATCGCTAGACCGCACGGTGGATCCGTGCGGCCCTTCAAGTCGGCGCCTGCGATCAGGCTTTCGACCTCAGAACTTGACGTCGGTCGCCACGCTGGTCGATCCACCCACTGGCGCGCTGTAGTTCTTCTGCAGGTAGTCCGTGATCATCGAGGCCACGCGCACCAACATGGCCTTGTCGGTGGCACCAAACGACCACTTTCCCGCCATCTTGTTGGCATGTTGGTAGAACTCGGGCTCGGCAATGACCTGTCCGGTGCTCGCATCGGTCAATTTCACCGTCATCAATACTGCTGACCCACCCGCCCATGCCCCACCCCAGAACCGCGCGCCGCCAGAAACGAACCGGATGTGGCGAATGGTCGGTTCGATTTTCAATGTCTTTGCGTCCGCGCCAGCAGGCTTTGAGTTCCACTCGGCAAGTACCGGTTGAGCCCGGAGGTCCAGGTTGGCCTGGATGCTGCTCTTGGCAGCTTCATTCGCGCTTTGGCCGGCATAAGGCGCATCCATGGCGATCGGCGAGATTTCAAATCGCTGGAACGTATTGAGCGGCATCGCGGGAGGAGGATTGGACTGGCTCTTGGGTTCGACATAGTCCACCACGCTGCCTGCGGCGATGGCCGAGCCGGTGAACCCAAAAATCAATGCAAGCGCCAAAAGTGCGTTTCTACCCGTGTGTGTCATGTTCGATCCCCTTGTGTTTGCGCGAAGCAGTGCGCGCGGCTGACCAGCGATAGCAGGATGATCAGCCCATGCCCCCATTGACCCCGATCACCTGCCCGTTAATGTAACCGGCGGCGTCCGAACAGAGGAAGCGCACGATCGCGGCCACGTCGTCCGGTGTGCCCGCGCGGCCTGCGGGGACCAGCGCCTTGATCTGCTCGGGTGTGAAAGACGCCTCGCTCATGCTTCCCTGGATCACCCCCGGCGCGACGACATTGACGGTGATGCCGCGCGATGCCATCTCGCGAGCCAGCGATTTGGAGGCGCCGTGCAACGCGGATTTGGCGGCGGCGTAATTGACCTGGCCGCGATTGCCGAGCACGGCCGCGACAGATGAGACATTGACGATACGCCCCCAGCGCGTGCGCGCCATCGGCAGCAGCAACGGCTGGGTGACATGGAAGAATCCGTGCAGCGATACGTCGATCACGCGCATCCATTGCGCCGAGGACATGCCGGCCATCGGCGCGTCGTCGTGAATGCCGGCGTTGTTGACCACCACCTGGATAGGCCCGTCTGCAAGCAATGCGTCGATGGCCGCGCGCGTGACGTCGCCATCGGCAACATCGAAGGCAACGGCCTCGGCGCTGCCACCTGCCTGGCGGATCGCTGCGACAACATCCTCGGCACGGGCGCGATTGCCATTGGCGTGCACGATGACGTGCAATCCCTCGGCGCTGAGTTGATGGCAGATCGCGCCACCGAGATCGCCGCTGCCGCCAGTAACAAGTGCGCGTTTCGATATTGTCTGCATGGGTGGTCCTGTAAGGCGGGTTTCCACCCGCCATCGCCTGCGCCAAAAATCCGATCTGCCTACGGTTGCAGCATCACCGCTGCGCGACCTTCGGCCAGGAGTGTGTCGGCATGGATAATGCGGAAGGCATATTGCCAGCCCGCCTCGCCGTCAGTCAGCATTTCGGCGCGACATTCCAGCGCGCCGGGGAGGTCATCGATGCGCCCAACGTGCAATTCAACCGCGCGCAATGCGACCAGCAAGCCGGGTTTGGCGCGGCCTCCGCGCTCACGCGCGCGCAGGCCCCCGTGCACGGCCATTGCCTGCGCGCCGTATTCGCACAGATGCACGGCGCGTAATTGGCCGTGGGTGCGCAGGGGGTGCGCGGCGTCGCGGTGATTGCGCGCGCGCAGCCCAATCGTCTGCGCATCCCATTCCACCACCTCATCCCACAGGCACATAGCGCCCTGGTGCGGGACGAGCGCGAGAATTGCATCGCGACCGAGCGGCAGCATCAGGTTGCGGTTTCAATCTCGACCGGCTGGCGCGCGATCAGTAGCGCCAGCACGAAATTGCCGAACACGCCGATCGCCACCGTGCTGCCAATCGCGCGCAATACCGGGATCGACGACAGGCCCAGCAGCACAAATACCAGCAACGTGGTCAGACTGCACACGATCACCGCATGCAGCGTGCGCAGTTGTTCCTCGCGGTTGTCACCGGCGTGCTCGAAGAACAAGCCGTAGTCGAGTCCAAGCCCCGCGGCAAGGATCAGCGCGACCAGGTGGAACAGGTTCAACTCGACACCAAATCCGCGCAGCACAGCCAGGATCAGCAATGTGGTCAACGCCATCGGCGCCAGCACGCGCAACACGCGATGCGGTTGCCGCAATGCCAGCCAAACGGTCGCCACCAGCAGGATCGCGGCGATCACGAGGGCAAATAACACGCGCTGGCGGTAATCGACAACCAATGATTCGGACGCCTGCTTGAGATCGAGCAGCTGCGCGCCATTGGCGGCTGCTGCACGTGCCACTGCAACCGGGTCACGCAATCCGGTCAACGACACCAGCGCCGTCGCATGTCCGCTACGCTGGCGCAGCAATCCGCCAACGCTGGCGGCAAGTGGGGTGTTGTCCAGGTCGCGCGTGGTTAGCGGTGCGGCATGCTTGGCGATGGCGACGTCGCGCAGAAATCCGGCGAAGGCATCGGCGCGGAACGGCGACTGTGCAAGTGCGTCGCTCAATGCGGACTGCAAGGTAGCCGCATCGGGCAGCAGCGCCTGGCGCGCGCGTTGCGTCGCTGCGCTGGGCAGGTAGCGTGCCGCAAGGTCGTACCCGGCGATGGCGTGGTCGCGGACCAATGCATCGAGTTGCGGACGCAATTTCTCACTGCCGCGCAGGACGGCCTCGGCATCCGCTCCGCCCAGTGTGATCACGTAACGCACGTCGGGCGCGCCCAGTTCACTGCGCAGATGCGTGTCTCGCGCCATCGCTTCGGCGGGGACAGGCGTCAGCTTGGACAGATCGTTCTGCCAGAACGCACCGGGGGCGAAGATGGTCACGACCAGCGCGATGACAGCCAATGCGATCAACGACAGACGCGGACGCGGCAGCCGCTGGATCTGCGTCCACAGCCTTGCCAGGCGCTTTGAATCGGCGACGTCGTGCGGCGTGGGATCGATCAACCAAGGCAGCAGGAAACGTGTCGTCATCGCCGCCGTCAGCAAGCCTGCGATGGTGAACACCGCCAATTGCTTGAGGCCGTCGACGCCTGATGCCAGGAACGTGACATAGGCGATGCAGGTCGAGGCAACGCCTGTGGCCAGCGTCGGCCACAACGCGCGCGCACTCTGCCGTGGCGACAAGCCCGCGTGCTGGTGGCTGAACAGATGGATCGGATAGTCCTGCACGACGCCGATCAGGGTGAACCCGAATGCGACGGTGATGCCGTGCACGCCGTCGAACAACATCGCCACCGCGCCCAATCCCGCCAGGCCGGCACTTGCGAGCGGCAGCACGCCCCACAACGGCGCTTTCCAGGTGCGATACGCAAACCACAGCAGCAGCACCAGCCCGAGGGTGTCGATGGTGCCGATCCAGCCCGCTTCGCGCTGCGTGCGCCCGCCGATCTCCACCGAGAATGCACCCGGGCCACTGAGCATGAGGGTCGATGCGCTGGCGCCATGCACCTTGGCGAAGGTTTGCTGGAGGGCCGTGACCGCGGCTTGCTGGCCGGTGGGATCGAACCCCGGTGCGATGGTTTCCGCGACCAGCAGTGCCTGTTTGCCAGTTCGGTCGAACCACACGTCATTCAATCTTTGTGGCGCATTCGCCGGTTGCCAGGATTCTGCAAGCTTGAGGGTTTCCAGCGTGGGATCCGAACCGATCAGCGGCTCGACCATCGATGCGGCGGGCGAACCAAGATCCTGCACGCGCGCATCCAGTGCATCGCGCAGCGTGGCGGCATCCAGTGGCTGCGTATCCAGTGTGTCGGACAACAGATAGCGGTACGGACGCAATCGCGCGGGGATGGCCTCCAGCCCGGTGTCGCCGTTCGCCACCAGTGCGAACAATGGATTGGCCGCCAGCTGCCGGCGCAATGCCTGCGATTGCCGCGCCAGTGCATCGGGATTGTCCCCCGACAGCGCAACCAGCAACAGGCGCGACCCCGGGCCTTCGCCGAGTTCGTCCATCAGCAGTTTCTGCGCGGGCGTCTGCGCTGCCGGCATGAACTTGCGCAGGTCCCCGCTCAACTGCAGGCGTTGCCCGACGACCCAGCCGACGACGAGCAGCAGTGCAAGCCAGAGCAGCGCAAGCGCCAGGCGTTGCGGTGACGTCAGTTCTTTCATTTCAAGCGACCGGCAGGTGGATGGCATGGGCCGCACTGGCGGCGCAGGATTTTTCGTTTGCGTTGTGTCCTATCCGAAGGACACAAAATGCCTCGGCTGGTCGCGGAGGAGACGTCACCGTTGCAGGCTTTTGGCAGTCTCGCCATTACGGCACAACGCCGCCAGCGCATCGCCGGTCATGACGGGTGTCGCGTCACGTGCAGCGCCGGCAAGCAGCGTACGCTGGACGTCACCAGTGCCTGCGGATGCGGTTTCGATGCACCGCAATTCCGTGCCACGGCCGTACAGCGTGATGTCGCGTACCTTGGCTGCGAAGCGTGCATCCTTCGGCGCCAGCATGAGTGTCCAATGCTGGTGGGTGCCGCTGCTGGTCAGGCGATAGTGCTGTTGCAGCAGCGTGCGATCGCCCGAAAGCAACGCACCGAAGCTCGCCTGCAGGCCGCCAAGTTCCGGCACCCGCGACAGCGAAAACGTACGCGCGGATTTCCCGGCGCGCTGGATGCTGACGGTGCCCGACCGGATTGTCGTGGTCTCCGCATAGGGCACGCGGACTTCGCGCACCAAGGTGTTGTTATCAGGGCGCCCGTATTCGCCTTCGATGCGCAGCGGCGCCTTCAGCAGTTTTGAATCGCGCAGCTCGACGAACATCGTGTGCATCGGCGCTGGGCGCGCGAGCCTGGACAGGATCCATTCGGAGTCGACGGCTGTGCCGGGCGCGGAGTCAGGCGCGGCGTAAAGCGGCAGGCTGCCCGTCATCATCAGCGCCATCAGCAGTGTTCGCGGCAGGCGTGCGCATTGTCGGCGTGGCGATGGCGGCGGCGCGGACGTCATGTGTGGCACCGTCATGGCTTGTTTCCCAGAAGTCATAGAAGTTGAACCAGTTGTAGGGGGCGGACTGTGCGTAATGTTCCAACCGGCTGGCGTAACGCTGGATAAGTGCGACCAGCGTGGAGGCCCGTTCGGCGCGCGGGATGGATAGACCGTCGCTGAACGACTCAAATGCCAGCTCATAACGGTTGCCGCCCCGATACAGGCCAAACGCCAGCACGATCGGCACGCGCAGCACCGAGGCGATCAGCCACGGAGCCCGCGGGAATGGTGCCTCATGCCCGAAAAACCGCGCCGACTGGAATGGCTCGCCGGGCTGGACGCGATCGACCAGCAGGGCGACCAGGTGGCCTGCGGCCACGGCCTGCTGGATCGCCAGCATCAACGATGGTCCGTCCTGGCCCGCGTCGATGACATTGGCCGCGATCGCCGGGTCCAGCGCATCCAGCAGCTGCGTCATCGCCGGATTGTGCTGTTTGTCCAGCACCACGCGGATCACGTACTCGGGCCGCTGCCGTGCCAGCACGCGCATCACCTCGAAGCTGCCCAGGTGCGACCCGAACAGCAGCACACCCTGTTGCTTGTCGAGCTGGCGATGGACGTCGTCCAGGCCACTGAGCGTGAAGTCGAACTGTTGCAGTCGCCCACTCAGCAGGAACACGCGATCCAGGATGGTCGATGCGAACGTATGGATATGGCGTGCGCCGTCCAGCCACCGCGCCGGCCGGCCGAGCGCACGTTGCAGGTACGCGACCGACGCGCGGCGCTCGGGCCCGCGCAGCAGCAGGAAATACACCGTGATCGGCCCCAGCAACAGCCGCGCGAACTTGCGGCCAGCATGTCGCGCGATGCCGCGGATCAGCCAGATCGCGAAATGGCCGCCACCTTCGGGGCGTTGTTTCCATTGCGCGCTCACGCGGATGCGCTCCTGTGGGAATGCGTGCTCATCCGACGTCGCCATTGAGCGCAACTTCGCCACTGGCAATCACAGTTTCTCCGCGCGACACGCGAAAACGCCAGCGCGGCGTGGCGCCGGTGATGGCGATGTCGGCGATCTCATCAGGCAGCAGCGGTTGCATGAATTTCACCTGTGGCAGCCGCAGGGCGCCGAGCGCGCCATGGGTCGCCTCGATCGCTTCCAGCACGCGATCCAGCACGACCACGCCGGGCACGACCGGGCGTCCGGGAAAATGCCCCGGCAAGCTCGGGTGGTCGGAAGGGATCGAGAATCGCATCGTGGGAAAGCATGATCGGCGCGACCCGCCATCGCAAGTAATTACGCGGGTTGCCCGGACAAGTCAGTGCGAAACATCACGCCAGAAGGCGGGCCCCAGCCGCGCCATGCGCCGAAGGAAGTCCAGAAGGTTGTGATACCGGCCGGGAAACTTCTGTTGGCGATAGCGGAATTCGGCCAGGAAAAATCCGGCGACCACGCCGTAATTGAGCACATTGGCGCACCACGACCATTGCACCCGCGTCACCGGCAGCGGTGAGGCGATTCCCACGCTGGTCAGCAGCCCATCGGGAACCGCGAGCAGCGCCAGTGTCAGGTTGACCAGTGCCAGCACCCCCAGCAATGCGGCCCATGCGGCGGTGAGATTGCGGGTGTAGCGGCGCAATTCCGGCGAAAGCTCCGATATCTGCACGCCATCCAGGCCACAGAGCATGCGCGTGATCAGCGGAATCCGATCCCTGCGCAAGGTGCGGCCGAAGCCGTAACCGACCAGCGCCAGTAGCGCCACCGGTACCAGCAGCAGCGGCAGCAAGGCATAGCCGGAGGCCAGTAATGCCCACAATGTCGCCGACAGCGCGAGCAGCAAACCCCATGCCCACCCGCGTCGCTGCAGCAGCGGTTGCAGCAACACGATCAGGACGATATCGGTCAGCGCGATGACGGCCAGGATGCCGTCTCGACGTTCGCTGGCCAGGTGGGCGAGCAACGGATACGCGACCGCCAGCACCACTCGCAACCCGGCCGCAGAACGCGCCGACACCAGGTGCGGATGCGGCGGGCTGGTGACAGGCGGGCTGGTGACCGGCGTGCTCGGGAGAGGCGTGCGCGGGGCAGGCGGAGGGCTGCCAGGCGGATCCATGGCAGGCGGGTTCACGATCGCCAAACGGCCGCGGCCTCAGGCCGTTTTGTGCTGCTGGACATGTGCGGCGAGCGAGCGCAGTGACGCGAAGATGCTGCGGTTTTCGTCGTTGTCCGAGCGCAACTGGAAGCCATAGCGCTTGCTGATCGCCAGTGACAGCTCCAGCGCGTCAATCGAGTCCAGCCCCAGGCCGGTATTGAACAGCGGCGCCTCCGGATCGATGGATGCGGCCGGGATATCGTCCAGGTTCAGGCTTTCGACCAGCAGTTCGGCCAGGTCGCGTTCGGCGTCGGTTTGCGGGGACATCTCACGAATCCGTTGGGAAATAAACCGCCACGATCCGGCATCGCGCCGCGCCGCGCAACTGCTCCGCGTTCAGTCCGGCGTCCGCGCCGGTATCATGGCGCTCACTTTTGACGGCATCAAGACGCGGGCATGACCGATCCGGACACCACAGCCATGACCGCCTGCGACGTGCTGATCATCGGCGGCGGTCCCGCCGGCAGCACCGCGGCGACCTTGCTGGCGCGTCGTGGCTGGAAGGTGGTGCTGCTGGAAAAAGCCGCGCATCCGCGCTTCCACATCGGCGAATCGCTGTTGCCGATGAACATGCCGATCCTCGAGCGGCTCGGCGTGCTGGAGCAGGTGCGGGAGATCGGCGTGCTCAAGCTGGGCGCGGACTTTCCGGTCGAAGGCGGCGCCTACAACACGTTTCCATTCGCACGCGCGCTTGGCGCCAGTCATGGGTACGCCTTCCACGTCAAGCGTGAGGAGTTCGACCAGCTGTTATTTGAACATGCGCGCAGCAATGGCGTGGATGCGCGCGACCAGGTCCAGGTCGAGCAGGTTGCGTTTGCCGAGGATGGTGGCATTGCCGTGCACGCGCGCCAGGTTGCCGGCCGGACGATGGATCCCGATGCCGGCGTGCAAAGCTTCCGCCCGCGTTACCTCATCGATGCCAGCGGCCGCGATGCGTTCCTGGGCGGCAAGCTCAAGCTCAAGCGCAAGAACCAGCGCCATCAGTCGGCGGCGGTGTTTGGTCATTTCACCGGCGTGACGCCGCGCGACGGCGACAACGCCGGCAACGTCAGCATCTTCCGCCATGCGCATGGCTGGCTGTGGCTGATTCCGTTGCGCGACGGCGTCAACAGCGTCGGCGCGGTGTGCTCGCCCGAATACCTCAAGACCCGGCAGGGCGATTCGGAGGGGTTCCTGATGCGCACGTTTGCGTCGGTGCCCGCGGCACAGGACAGGATGCATGGAGCGCTTCTCGTCGGGCCGGTGCACGTCACCGGCAATTACGCCTACGAATGCACGCGCATGAGCGGCCACAACTGGCTGATGCTGGGCGACGCTTACGCCTTCGTCGATCCGATGTTTTCCTCCGGCGTGTATCTGGCGATGAACAGCGCCGAGCGCGGCGTTGAAGCCGTCGACAGCATCCTGCGAAATCCGGCCACGGAAGCCGCCACGCTTGCCGCGCTCGAACGCCGGCTGACGCGCGGGCTGGATGAATTCAAGTGGTTCATCTATCGCTTCACCTCGCCGACGATGAAGTCGCTGTTCGCCAGTCCGCGCAATATCTGGCAGGTTGAGCAAGCGGTGATTTCGATGCTTGCCGGGGACGTCTTCGACAATCCGGCCGTGCTGCGCAAGCTGCGCGTGTTCCGCGTGATCTATGCAATGACCGCGTTGCGGCATGCACCGTCGGTCGCGCGCAACTGGTGGCAACGGCGGCGCGAACGCCGCGCGGCATTTGATGGCGACACCTTGCAGGCGGAGCGATCATGAGCCGGCCGTTGACCTCTGTTACGCCGGCGAGCGCTCGTGCGCAGCTGTCGGTGGCGTATGTTTCGGCCCCCTCGCCGCAGTCCTTGCTGGTGCCTGAAGATACCTTGGCGGTGTTCGGATTTGGCGATGACGCCCCGCAACGCCTGGACGACCCGCGCTACTTGCACATCCCGTTGCAGCCGCACGCAGGCAACGCACCCTATGAAGTCTGGCGCACCGATGCACCTGTGACGCACGGGCGCGACGGCGAGATCGCGTGGGCTGGCAACGGACAGCTGGCATTTGGCGTGATCGAGGTGGAGGAGGGGCTCGACGGCATCGCCGCCGCGGCCGCGCATGCCTATGAAAAGTTGGTGGCATTCGTACGCGACAGCGGCACCCCGCACCTGTTGCGCATCTGGAATTACCTGGACGCCATCACCCAGGGCGACGGCGATGCCGAGCGCTACCGCCAGTTCTGCATCGGCCGCGCGCGCGGGCTTGGCGCCTTTGACGCGGCGATGCTGCCGGCCGCGACCGCGATCGGCCGTTGCGATGACGCACGCGTCTTGCAGATCTATTGGCTGGCTGCTGCCAGCGCCGGTACGCCGGTCGAAAACCCGCGCCAGGTCAGTGCCTATCGCTATCCACGCAGTTACGGCCCCCAGCCGCCGAGTTTTGCCCGTGCGATGTTGCCGCCGACCCTGGAGCGGCTGCCGCTGCTGCTATCAGGCACCGCAAGCGTGGTTGGGCATGCCTCGCAGCACGCCGACATCCTGCTTGCGCAGATCGATGAAACCTTCGCCAATTTCGATGCCCTGCTCGCCGCTGCACGTCTTTCGCAACCCGCGTTGCCCGCGGCGTTCGGCCCGGGCACCCGGTTGAAGGTGTATGTGCGTGACCGCAATGACCTGGATGCCGTCGCTGCCGCGCTGCAGGCGCGCTTCGGCGATCGCGTCCCATGCATCGTGCTGCACGCGGCGATCTGTCGTCGCGAATTGTGCGTGGAGATCGACGGCGTGCATGGCTGACGCAAGCACTACCGCTCTTTTTTGATTCAACGACACCGGAGACACCGATGGGACTGATCAGCGTGGTGTGGGGCATCTTCGCGATGCTGTGGATGCTGCTGGCGCTGGTGCCATTGCTGGGCTGGGGCAACTGGTTCCTGATTCCGTTCGCCGCCGTCGGCGCGATCATCGGCGCACTGGGGATTGCCTTCAGTGGCCCAGGCAGGCATGGCCGCGCCAAGGCCGGGCTGGTCATCAACGGCATCGTCATCGTGGTCGCGATCGTGCGTTTGCATCTGGGTGGCGGCGTGATCTGAGCTGCGCCATCCGTGTCGGTCATCGGCGCCGGCGTATGATTTGCCCATGAGCTACCCCTACACGCGCCCGCGGCGGATGCGCCGTGACGAGTTCTCGCGGCGGTTGATGCGCGAGACGGTCCTGACCGCGAACGACCTGATCTATCCGGTGTTCGTGCATGAGTTGGCAGGCCGCGCAGCGATCGCCTCGATGCCGGGCATCGAGCGATTGTCGATCGACGAACTGCTGAAAGTCGCCGAACAGGCATGTGAACTGCGGGTGCCGGCGCTGGCGTTGTTCCCGGTCACCGCGCCGGAGGCAAAATCGCTCGACGCCGCTGCCGCATGGCAGGACGATGGCCTGTGCCAGCGCGCCGTGCGTGCGTTGAAGCAGCGCTTCCCGGAACTGGGCGTGATCACCGATGTGGCGCTTGACCCATATACGACCCATGGCCAGGACGGCCTGATCGACGACAGCGGGTACGTCGTCAACGACGAAACCGTGGAGGCGCTGGTCCAGCAGGCGTTGTCCCACGCGCGTGCGGGCGCCGATGTCGTCGCGCCCAGCGACATGATGGACGGCCGCATCGGCGCGATCCGCGCCGCGCTGGAACTCGATGGCCACGTCCATACACGAATCCTCGCGTACAGCGCGAAATACGCCTCGAGTTTCTACGGCCCGTTCCGCGATGCCGTTGGCAGTGCCGGTGCACTCGGCACGGGCAACAAATACACCTACCAGATGGACCCTGCGAACAGCGATGAAGCACTGCATGAAGTCGGCCTGGATCTGGACGAAGGCGCCGACATGATCATGATCAAGCCGGGACTGCCGTACCTGGACATCGTGCGACGGGTGAAGGACGAGTTCGGCGCACCGACCTTCGTGTATCAGGTCAGCGGCGAGTACGCGATGCTCAGGGCCGCGATCGACAATGGCTGGCTGGATGAGCGCGGTTGCGTGATGGAATCGCTGACCAGCATCAAGCGCGCGGGCGCCGATGGCGTGCTGACCTATTTCGCATTGCAGGCAGCCGCCTGGTTGAAGGAAACACGATGACCATATCAACGTCGTATGCCGTGATCGGACATCCCGTATCGCATTCGCTGTCGCCGCGCATCCATGCCGCATTCGCGCGGCAGACAGGTGTCGCGATGGACTATCGCGCGATCGATGCCGAGGATTTCGATGGCGCGCTGCAGGCATTCGCCGAGGCCGGCGGCGTTGGCGCCAATGTAACCCTGCCGCACAAGCAACGCGCCGCCGCATTGTGCAGTGGGCTGAGCGATCGCGCACGCCGTGCAGGTGCCGTCAACACGATGATGCGTGTCGATGCTGGATGGCATGGCGACAACACCGATGGCGCGGGGCTGGTGCGTGATCTCACTGGCCGCTACAGCCTGGACCTGCGCGGCCGCCGTACCTTGCTGCTTGGCGCAGGCGGCGGTGCGCATGGGGTCGCGCCGGGTCTGCTGGATGCCGGAATCGCCGACCTGTACATCGTCAATCGCACGCCCGAGCGCGCGGACGCGCTGGCTGATGCGCTTGGCGAACCCGGCCGCGTGCACCCGCGCTATCTGGAGGACGTGGGGTCGCTAGGCGAGTTCGAACTGATCATCAATGCGACCTCGGCTGCGCGTAGTGGTGTATTTCCGAACTTGCCGATGTCGCTGGTCGGGCGACGCACTACGGCAGTCGACCTGAGTTATGGCGAAGCCTCGATTGCGTTCCTTGCGTGGGCGCGTGCCGCGGGATGCCGCGACGCCATCGACGGCCTGGGCATGCTGGTTGAACAGGCGGCGGAAAGTTTTGCCTTGTGGCATGGGGTACGGCCGGAGACGGATGCGATCTACGCCGATCTACGCGCGCATGACTCCGGGTTGATCAGCGCCGACTGAGCGCTGCAAACAAAGCTGCGCTCCAATTCGCGTTACCGTTCCTACAGGGGAGCTTCCGCCAGGTATTGATCCTTCAATCGCACGTAATGCTGCGCGCTGTAATACAGCGCCTGGATTTCAGCATCAGTCAGCATCCGCACTTTCCTGGCGGGATTGCCCAGCCACAGTTCGCCTTCGCCGACTTCCTTGCCCGGAGTGATCAACGCGCCGGCACCAACGAAACCGTGCGTGCGGATCACCGCGCCATCCAGCACGATTGCGCCCATGCCGATCAGCACCGCGTCCTCGATGCGGCAGGCATGCACGATCGCCTTGTGCCCGATGGTCACGTCGCTGCCGATCACGGTGGCGAACCCACCGAGTTTCGCGTGCGGTCCGTCATGGCTGACATGCACCACGCTGCCATCCTGGATGTTGGTGCGTGCGCCGATCCGGATGAAGTTGACATCGCCGCGGATCACCGTGCCCGGCCAGACGGACACGTCGTCGCCCAGCACCACGTCGCCGATCACGCTTGCGGTGAGATCAACGTAGGCGCGCTCACCGAGCGTCGGCAGTTGGCCAAGATAGGGGCGGATGTTCATTGCGGGAGTCTAAGCCAGTCACGATGTAACGCTGGCGCCTCAATGCCATCGGCCTACACTCGCGACATGGATACGAAGACCACAGCCTGCCGGAACGAAACCCCGATCAGCGACCTGCAACCCACGCTGCGCCACCTGCGCGCGGCATGGGACGTGCGCAAGCCAGGCCTGGCGCAGCGGCGCGACGACCTGCAACGGCTGCGCACGGTGTTCGCCCAGCGCATGGAGTCGATGGACGTAGCGATCCGCGCCGATTTCGGCCACCGCTCCACGCACGAGAACCTGCTGTCCGAAGCCATGATCGTGCTGGCCGAGATCGATCACGCACTCAAGCACATGCCGCGCTGGATCAAGCCGCGACGCGTCGGGGTCGGTTGGCGATTCTGGCCGGCGCGCGCGCAGGTGCGGCCGATGCCGGTAGGCGTGATCGGCATCATCGCGCCGTGGAACTACCCGGTGAACCTCGCGCTGGTCCCGCTGGTGTCCGCGATTGCGGCAGGCAACCACGTCTACCTGAAACCTTCCGAACATACACCGCACACCAGCGCATGGTTGCAAGCGCTGGTGGCCGACATATTCCCGGCTGATCGGGTGGCCGTCGCCATTGGTGGTCCCGACATCGGCGCTGCATTTGCCGCGTTGCCCTTCGACCACTTGCTGTTCACCGGTTCTACAGCGATCGGCCGCAAGGTGGCTGCCGCCGCCGCCGCCAACCTGACGCCGGTCACATTGGAACTGGGCGGGAAGTCCCCGGCGATCGTCGCGATGGATTTCCCGGTGGAGGTCGCGGCTGCGCGTATCGCATCGGGCAAGTGGTTCAACGCCGGCCAGACCTGTATCGGGGTCGATTACGTGTTGGTCGACGCCGCGCGCCGCGACGCTTTTGTCGCGGCCATCAGTGCGCAGGTGGTGTCGCGCTTCGGCGATCTTTCCATGGCCGGGGATTTCACCCGCATCATCAACGAGGCCGAGTTCGAGCGCCTGACCCGCATGACGGACGAAGCGCGTGACCGTGGGGCCGAGGTCATCACACCGATCACGGTTGACAGCCAACTCAGCCGCGCTGGCCGCTTGTTTCCACCCACGCTCGTGCTTGATGCGCCCGACGATTGCGCATTGATGCGCGAGGAAATCTTCGGCCCGATCCTGCCGATCCGCGGTTATGGTTCCATCGATGAGGCGATCGCCTGCGTCAACGCGCGCGACCGTCCATTGGCGTTGTATCCCTTCAGCCACGATGACGACACGGTCGAGCGCATCCTCACGCAGACACTGTCCGGTGGCGTCAGTGTCAACGACACGCTGTTGCATTTCGGCGTGCATGGCTTGCCGTTCGGCGGCATCGGCCCAAGCGGGCAGGGCGCGATCCACGGACGCACGGGATTCGACACGTTCAGCAAGCTGCTGCCGGTCTTCCGGCAATCGCGACTTGCCGCGAGTGACTGGATCAAGCCGCCGTACACGGGAATCGTGGATCGCATGATCCGGTTGATGGCGAAATGAAGATTCCCTGGTTGCGCCCTACCCAACTTACAAATGCGGATTGAGGGACGACCCATGAAAATCGCCAGCTGGAACGTCAACTCCCTCAATGTGCGCCTGCCGCACCTGGAACAATGGCTGCGCGAAAGCCAGCCCGACGTGGTCGGTTTGCAGGAGACCAAGCTGGAGGATGAGCGGTTTCCGGACACGGCGCTGGCGGGGCTTGGGTATCGCAGCGTGTTCGCCGGACAGAAGACCTACAACGGCGTTGCAATCCTGGCGCGGGGGCATGCGATCGAAGACGTGACGGTCGGGATTCCAGGATTGGATGACGTGCAGAAGCGCGTGATCGCGGCAACGGTCAATGGCGTGCGCATCATCAACTTCTACATCGTCAACGGTCAGGCCGTCGGCAGCGAAAAGTACGCCTACAAGATGCGCTGGCTGCAGGCGGCCCACGCGATGGTCGCCGATGAGCTAAAACGGCATCGCAAGCTGGTCGTGCTCGGCGATTTCAACATCGCGCCAGCCGACATCGACGTGCACAACCCCAAGCGCTGGCACGAGAAGATCATGTGCTCAACGCCCGAACGCGACGCATTGCAGGGGTTCACCGACCAGGGCCTGCACGACAGCTTCCGCCTGCACTGCAACGAGGCGGGACAGTACTCGTGGTGGGATTACCGCCTGCTGGCGTTCGACCGTGGCTGGGGGCTGCGCATCGACCTGCTGCTGGTCTCCGATGCACTACGTGATCGCTGCAGCGCTGGCGGCATCGACCTGACGCCGCGCACGTGGGAGCGCCCGAGTGACCACACCCCGGTGTGGGTCGTCATCGACGACTGAGCGATGCCCAGCGCCGATGCATATCGGTCAATGTTGCGAACGCGGCCCGCGGGTCACGATGGATTCCAGGCGGCGCTTGATGCGTGAGAGCAGCGACGGGGTTTCCTTGCTCGCTGCCGGTTTTGGTGTCACGCGGGTGGCGACGACCTGCGACGGTGATGTCGCGCGGATCGGTGTCGTTGCTGTCGTTTCGGCGCCTTCCACGCGCTGGCCGGACCGGCGACGGCGACGCTTGCGTGGCGCGCGCTCGCTGTCCGTGGGCGGTACGGCATTGGCCTGGGCCACGACGGGCGATGCGGCCTGGGCCACGGGAAGGGCAGGGTCATGCTGCGCTTTGCGCGGCGGACGCGGGCTGCGAGCGGGACGCGCTGCGCCGGTGCCACGGCTGCCTGCCCCACTGCCGCGCGTGACCCCACGACGCTGATCCTCGGCGGCGCGCTGTTCGCGCGCCTCGCGGAAGATTTCTCCGACGCTTTCGCCTTCCTCCGCATTCACCTCGACGCCTTCGCGCGGCTTGCGTGGCAATGCAACCAGCAGGTCTGCCGTGACCGGCTGCACTGGAATCTTCTGCTCGATGAAGGCTTCGATGTCCGGCAAGCCCTGTGCGTAGCGTTCGCAGGCGAAGCTGATCGCATCACCCTCCGCGCCCAGGCGCGCCGTGCGGCCAATGCGGTGCACGTAGTCCTCGGCATCGAACGGAAGGTCGTAGTTGTAGACGTGCGACACGCCGTCGATATGCAGGCCGCGTGCCGCCACATCGGTGGCGACCAGGATTTCGAGCTGGCCTTTCTGGAACTTCGCCAGCAGCGATTCGCGTTTTTTCTGCGGGACGTCGCCCGACAACACGCCAACACGATACCCAGCGCGTTCCAGCGTGCGTGCAACGCGCTCGACGAACACCTTGGTGTTGACGAACACCATGGTGCGTGCGCCCTCGCTGCGCGACAGCAGGCCCAGCAGCAATGGCAGTTTTTCCTCGTCGGCAGGCAGGTACATCACCTGGCGCACCGAGGAGTTGGTGATGAATTCCGACTCGACCGTGACCTTTTCCGGCTCGTTCATGTGCTCGTAGGCGAGCTCGAGCACGCGGTGCGACAAGGTCGCCGAGAACAGCAGCGTCTGCCGCTCGGTGCGCACCGGCATGCGCCGCAGCAGGAAGCGGATGTCCTTGATGAATCCCAGGTCGAACATGCGGTCGGCCTCGTCCAGCACGCAGATCTCGCACGCGTGCAGGGAGACCACCTTGTGCTGCTTGACGTAGTCGATCAGGCGTCCGGGCGTGGCGATGATGACGTCGGCGCCGTCCTGCAGCAGCTGGCGCTGCTTGTCGTAATCGACACCGCCGTACACCAGTGCGAACTTCAAGCCCAGGTGCGAGGCGAACTTCACCGCATCCTTGTGGATCTGGATGGCCAGTTCACGCGTCGGCGCCAGGATCAGCGCGCGCGGGTCTTCGGGCTTGCGCTCGGCCAGGGCCGGTCGCGTCATCAGCCGGTTCACGACCGTGATCAGGAAGGCCAGGGTCTTGCCGGTGCCGGTCTGGGCCTGGCCGGCGACATCGCGGCCGGCCAGCGTGATCGGCAGGGTCAGGGCCTGGATGGGCGTGCAGCGCGAAAACCCTGCTGCCTCCAGCCCGGTCAGCAGCGCCGGTTGTAGTTCGAAGGAAGAGAACGTGATGTCGGTAAGAGGCTTGTCGCTCATGCGTGTGGGATCAAATCCGGGATATGGCGCGGAGGGCGCGCTTGCGTGGAAGGCGTCGGCGAAGCAGACTGCTGGTCAGCGCCGAACGGGAATGTACGGGCGCGCAAAGCTCGAAAGCCGGCGCTTGAAACCCCGTGGAAACGCCCCAGTTTAACGTATCCAGCCGGTCAAAAGACCGCGCATCCGTTTGATTTTGCGATGTTCCAACCAGAGAGGGCCCTCATGAGCGATACCGTCATCCATGCCACCGACGCCGATTTCGACAGCCAGGTGTTGCAATCCAGTGAGCCCGTGCTGGTCGATTTCTGGGCGCAGTGGTGCGGCCCGTGCAAGATGATCGCCCCGGCGCTGGATGAGTTGGCGCAGACGTACGCTGGGCGCGCCAAGGTGGTGAAGGTCGACATCGACCAGAACCGCGCGGTGGCGATGAAGTACCACGTGCGTTCGATCCCGATGCTGCTGCTGTTCAAGGATGGACAGGTGCAGGCCACCCAGATCGGTGCCGTCGGCAAGGCGCAGCTGGCACAGATCATCGACAAGGCGCTGTAGGTTCCGATGAACCACAAGGCGTTATCGCGGATAGCGCCTTCGCCAGCAACATGAACAAATCTTGTCCAGCGCTTGCCGCCGCCCCGGCGCAGTGCTAGTTTTGCGTCACCGGCACGGGTTTCTCTGCCGCACCCTACCCAGACCTCTTTCTTTCCCAACGCCGCTCGCGCATCGCGGGCGCTCGCCGCTTAGCGAGGAATTCGCTCTTGTCCGACAACACCCCCGATTCCGGCGACATCGCCGAAAAACCTGCGCGCAAACCGCGCGCGCCGCGCGCGCCCGCCGCTGAACCGGCGGTGGCAGCGCAGGTCATTTCGCCACCACCGGCCGTCACCAGTCCGCCGCCGCCGGCTCCACCACCCGCCGCTGCGGCGCCTGGCGCCCCCCATGCCGATGGGGGTCATCCCACCGGTGGCGCCAACAACGGCACGGGCAACACGCCCAATCCGCCTCGCGACAACGACCATCAGAACAATCGCCGCGAGCGCTTCCGCAATCGCCGCGACCGTCCGCGCAACGACCGTCCGCGTGACGACGGCATGCCGCAGGACAACAACAGCAACGAGCAGCAGAACCTGCAGCGCCCTGCCAACATTCCAGAGGGCTTCCCGCAGTATTCGCTGGGCGACCTCAAGCGCATGCCGGCGCAGAAACTGCTCGACATCGCCGAGCAGCTGAGCATTTCCGAAGGGGTCGCCCGCGCGCGCAAGCAGGATGTGATCTTCGCGGTGCTGAAAGTGCTCACGCGCCATGGCGAAGGCGTCGCCGCCGATGGCGTGCTGGAAATCCTGCCCGACGGCTTCGGCTTCCTGCGCGCGGCCGAGGCGAGCTACCTCGCCGGCCCGGACGACACCTACATCAGCCCGTCGCAGATCCGCCGCTTCAACCTGCGCACCGGCGACCATCTCTCCGGCCGCATCCGCTGGCCGAAGGATGGCGAGCGCTACTTCGCGCTGGCCGTGGTCGACACCATCAATGGCGAGCCGATCGAGGCCTCGAAGAACAAGGTCCTGTTCGAGAACCTCACCGCGTTGTTCCCGCGCCGCAAGTTCCGGCTCGAGCGCGGCGATGGCTCCACGGAAGACATCACCGGCCGCATCCTGGATTTGATGGCGCCGCAGGGCAAAGGGCAGCGCGCGCTGATCGTGTCGCCGCCGAAAGCCGGCAAGACCATGATGATGCAGCAGATGGCCACGGCCATCACCCACAACCATCCCGACGTGCACCTGATCGTGCTGCTGATCGACGAGCGTCCCGAGGAAGTCACCGACATGCAGCGCACGGTGCGCGGCGAGGTGATCAGCTCGACCTTCGATGAACCCGCCGGCCGCCACGTGCAGGTCGCCGAAATGGTGATCGAACGCGCCAAGCGCCTGGTCGAGCACAAGAAGGACGTCGTCATCCTGCTCGACTCGATCACCCGTCTCGCCCGTGCGTACAACAACGTGGTGCCGTCGTCGGGCAAGATCTTGTCCGGTGGTGTCGACGCCAATGCATTGCACCGCCCGAAGCGCTTTTTCGGCGCCGCGCGCAACGTCGAGGAAGGCGGTTCGTTGACGATCATTGCCACTGCACTCGTCGAGACCGGCAGCAAGATGGACGAGGTGATCTACGAGGAGTTCAAGGGCACCGGCAACTCGGAAGTGCACCTGAACCGCCGCATCGCCGAAAAGCGCGTCTACCCCGCGATCGACATCAACCGCTCCGGCACCCGCCGCGAAGACCTGCTGATCGAGCCGGAACTGCTGCAGAAGATCTGGATCCTGCGCAAGCTGCTGCACGGCATGGACGAGATCGGCGCGATGGAATTCCTGCTGGACAAGATGAAGTCGACCAAGTCCAACGACGAATTTTTCTCGTCGATGAAGCGATAGACAGCTTTCGCTTCGAAGAGGAATTGAATCCGCAGTAGCCAGCGGAACGTCGCACGAAGGGCGTCTGGGCGCGGAGCAACGATGATCAGCGAGCCAGGCTGCTTTCGCCGGGCTCGATTCCCGCAGGAGATCGTGTGTCCGAGCGGCCTTCGGCCTCTACCCGATTGCGCCCTGCCGTCTTTGCGCGATACAGCGCCTCGTCGGCGCGCGATATCCAGCTGGCGATGTCGTCCCCATTGCGCAGCAGCGCAGTGCCGATCGACACCGTGATGACTTCATCGCGATAGCGCAGTTGCGTGGCAATGCTGGCGCGCAGGTGTTCGCAGCTCATGGCCAGGCCGTCGGCATTCACCCCTGGCAACAACAGCACGAACTCTTCGCCGCCGATGCGGAAAAACCGGTCGAGCTTGCGGATCGAGCGCTGCACCAGCGCGGTGAATGCCCGCAGCGTCGCGTCGCCGGCTTCATGGCCGTAGAGATCATTGATGCGTTTGAAATGATCCAGATCGAGGACGGCCACACCGTAAGCGCTCAGATTTCTCTTATGGGCTTCGATCGCCAGCAGCAGCTCATGCTCCATCGCACGCCGGTTGTTGACGCCGGTCAACGGGTCGTGCTCCGCCAGGGCCTCCAGTTTTTCGCGCTGACGGGCCGTGCGCTGGGCGAAGATCCATGCGAAGGCACAGACGACCGCAGCGGTGGCCAGGAATGACAGGCGATGCAAATCGCTGCCGAACATCCGCCCGTCGATCACCACCCAGCCGATCGCCAGTGTCGAGGCGACCAACGCGCGACCGCGACTGATCAGCAGGAAGTTGGCAAGCAGCAGCGGATACATCCACAGCGAGCCCAGCCACCCGAGCAGTGTCGCCGCCACCACGCCGCCGATGTTGGCGAAGATGGCCAGCATCAGTCCGGCGCGCTCCACATTATTTCCGTGCCACGCGTACGCCACGCTCGCCAGCAGGGACGCCGCGACCGCGCTGTCCATGCCGGCGATCAGCAATTCCCCCTGCGAGAACCGGTAGATCGCAAACGGCACGATCCCCAGCACCGCGACGAGCCCGAACAACACCACGATCGCAAACTGGAAATCCGTGCGCAGGCGGGACAGGGACATCAGCGTTCCCTTCCAGGGTGAGGTTGCAGGGCTGCTTCGACAGCCGATCAAGGCGTCGGTTCCATCATGGGAATCAACGCCGCACTTCAGAGTGTATCCATCCACCCGGGTTGGCTGTCCAAGGCCGTCGTGCCCTGGCAAGTAGAAAGCATAGCCCAGGACTCAGCGGCCCAAGGTTCGCGCCATACTCCCTGCCGGAGGTATCCATGCACGGCGGTGGTCTGGAACTCGCACTGGTCTTCCTGCTGGCGGCCGTCATTGCGGTGCCGGTGTTCAAGCGCGTGCGCCTGGGGGCAGTGCTCGGGTACCTGGTGGCGGGCGTGGTGCTGGGGCCGTTCGGGTTGCGCGTGGTCGGCGATGCCGCGCCGGTGCTGGAGGCCAGCGAGATTGGCGTGGTGATGCTGCTGTTCGTGATCGGGCTGGAGTTGTCGCCGGCACGGCTCCGGGTGATGCGCAAGCCCGTGTTCGGCGTCGGTGGATTGCAGGTGCTGTTGTCGGCGTTGGCGCTTGGTGCGTTTGCGCTGGCGGCGGGTTTGCAGTGGAAGATTGCGGTGGTGATCGGGCTGGGCCTGGCGTTGTCATCCACCGCGGTGAGCCTTCAACTGCTGGCCGAACGCAAGGCGCTGACCAGCAATCATGGGCGACTCGGCTTTGCGATCCTGCTGTTCCAGGACCTCGCGGCGATCCCGCTGTTGGCCGCGATCCCGCTGCTCGGCGGCGCTGCGACGCACGCCTCACGGCCGCCGTGGTGGATGGCGTTGCAAGCCGTCCTCGCCATTGCGGTCCTGGTGTTCGGCGGGCGGCTGTTGTTGCGGCAACTATTCCGCATCATCGCGCGCACGCGCATGCCCGAAGTGTTCACCGCGACCGCGTTGCTGGTCGTGTTGGGAAGTGCGTGGTGGATGCAACTGGCCGGGTTGAGCATGGGGCTGGGGGCGTTCCTCGCCGGTGTGTTGCTGGCGGATTCGGAATTCCGCCATGAACTCGAAGCGCAGATCCAGCCGTTCGAAGGCTTGCTGCTCGGTCTGTTCTTCATGGCGATCGGCATGAGCATCAACCTGCAGCGTGTCATCGCCGAACCGATGGCGACCGCCTTGGGCGTGGCGATGTTGATGTCGGTGAAGTTCGCGGTGTTGTTCGTGATCGGGTTGCGACCGGGTCGACTGGAGGTGCGCGAGGCCTTGTTGCTGGGCAGCGTGCTGGCGCTGGGCGGCGAATTCTCGTTCGTGATCTTCGGCGAGGCGCAGAACGCCGGGCTGCTCGACAGCATCCTGCGCGACCGGCTGGTGGCGATCGTCAGCCTGTCGATGGCATTGACGCCGCTGCTGCTGATCGCGATGTCGCGCGTGCTCGCTGCACATCCCCAGCGCACGGCGCCACGCACGTATGACGTCATCGACGACCAGCATCCACAGGTGCTGATCGCGGGATTCGGGCGCTTCGGCCAGATCGTCGCGCGGTTGTTGCTGGCGCAGCGCGTGCATTTTGTCGCGATCGAGCACAGCCAGGAGCAGGTGGATTTCGTGCGTCGCTTCGGCAGCCAGATCTACTATGGCGATCCGGCCCGGCTGGAGCTCCTGCGCGCCGCGGGCGCTGCCGATGTCAAGGTGTTCGTGGTGGCGGTCGATGATGTCGAGACAAATCTCAAGACCGTTCGCCTGATCCGACGCGAATATCCGGAGGCAAAAGTCATCGCGCGCGCGCGCAATCGCCGGCATGCGTGGGAGCTGATGGATCTTGGGGTGGAAGTGGTGCGCGAAACCTTCTTTTCCAGCCTGCACATGGGCGAACGTGTATTGATGGCGATGGGAATGCCGGAAGCCATTGCATCGCAACGTGCGCAGCGCTTCCGCGAGCACGATGAAGCGTTGCTGCGTACCCAGCACCAGGTCTATGACGACGAAGCCGCGCTGATCCAGACCTCGCAGGAAGCACGCAAGGACCTGGAACAGTTGTTCGCAGCCGATCTTGGCGAAGGGGTGCTGGGGGGAATGGTGGAGCGCGGCGAATAATTGCCGCGAATGCGCAAATCCCGCGCGTCCCCCATTTGCAGGTGATCCATCGATTCGCCGATGGATCGCGTCAGCAGGACCAGGCTGTGCTAACGCGGCTCGCGCAGGAAACGCGCCATCGACACGCCCGAGACCAGCGGGGCGAATTCGCTGGCGACATCGACGAACCCACGCATGATCGCGATCTCGCGCGCAGGGCGGTTGAGCGTGTCGCGCAGGTCGGGGTCGCATCCGGCGCGCAACAGCCGCTGGGTGATCTGCAGCAGTCCATGCAGTGCTGCCAGGTGCAACGGCCCGAAACCGCGTGGATCCTGCATGTCCAGGCTGACGTCTTCGTCCAGCAATCGCTCCAGGCCAGTGAGGACGACCTCCTCGTCGCAGGCGGTGCCGGGTTCGGCGCGCGCACCCAACAGCAGCAGGAGCGGGGTGACGTTGCCGCCGGCCGCCATGTCCGCATCGGCACCGGCCAGCAGCAGCGTATCGAGCAGCGCCATCAGGCGCGGGCGATCGCGCGCGGTGAAGGCGAACAGCGCCGCGCAATGCAGTGGCGTGAGTCCTTGCGCGTCCTGCGCATGCACGTCCGCGCCGGCGCTCAGCAGGCGCGCGCACAGGTCAGGCAGTCCAAGCGCGGCCGCCAGCATCAGCACGGTGACATCGCCGGGCAGGCGTTGCTCCAGGGCCGCTCCCGCCACCAGCAGGCGGTCGACGATTTCCCCGTGACGCATGCTGACGGCGGCCGACAGCGCCGTCGCACCCGTGTTCGCGGCACAGTGTGGATCGGCGCCGCGGGCGAGCAGCAGGTCGACGGTCGTGCGGTGCCCGCCACCAGAGGCACGCAGCAGTGCGGTGCACCCCTGGGCATCGGCGGTGTCCACCGGCAGGCCGAGATCCAACAGACGGCGCACGGCATCGGCATCGCCAACAATCGCCGCGGCAGGAACATCGCTGGCCTGTAACGGCCGTTTCGGCAATGGCCAGCCGCGCCAGTCGAGCCAGTCGGCGAGGTCGCGACGGCCGGCGGACAAGGCGACGCCCAGCGGGGTCTGGCCATCGGCGGCGTGCGTTTGTGGCGATGCGCCATGGGCGATGAGCATTTTCAACGCCGCCTCGCGACCCAGCGCGGCGGCCAGGTGCAACGCGGTCATGCCATGGCTGTCGCGCGCCTCCAGGTCAACCCCGCCTGCGATCAGGCGTTCGACCACCTGCATCCAGTCCATGCGCAAGGCAAGCGACAGCGGCGGATCGCCGACGGCCGATGCCGCGAACGGGTCGGCACCGCGTTCCAGCAGGTCCAGCGCGACGCGCTCGGCATCACGGGGGGAGTGATCGGCTCCGGGGTTGGCATTGCAGGCCCCGATGAAGCGCGCCAAGCCACCCACTCCGGCGGGAGACACGCCATGTCGCAACAACACCTGGATTGCAGGCAACGCTGCAGCGCCGCGCGACAACAACGCGAACATTGGGGTATCGGCCGTGCCATCGCGGCTCTCGACATCCGCGCCATGGGCGAGCAGCCATTCCATGCGTGCGACCGACTGGGGTGCGTCCGGGTCGGTGATCACGCTGCCCAGTTCCTGCGGCGACAACAGGCGCAGGAGCGATACGAGTTGGTCGTAAGGTGGGGTCGCCTGCAGGCCGTCGCGCAATAGCGACAGCGGTGTGCGATCGGGCGGCGTGTCGGTGTGGACGTCGTCGACCACGCGCGCGGGCAAGGCATAGCCGGGATCCAGCGCGGCGACCAACGTCCAACGCCCGGCTTCGGCCGACAGGTCGATCGGGCGCTTGCCATTGCGGTCGCTCACGTCGGGATCCGCGCCAAGTCCGATCAAGCGCGTGACCACTTTCGCCGAACCGGTTTCAGCCAGGCAGGCCAGAGCAAGTGCGCCGCGACCCTCGCCATCGATCTCGGTGACTGTCGCGCCTGCGGCGACGAGGGCATCAATGACGGACAGCTGCGATGCGCTGGCGGCGTCCAGCAATGGCGTTCGACCGTCGGCATCGCGCGCATGCACGTCCGCGCCGGCAGAGAGCAAGGCGGCGAGGGTCTCTTCGTTGCCGGCCAGCGCGGCCTCATGCAATGCGGTGCGCCCGTGGGCATCGCGTGCATCGACCCGGGCCTTGTGTTTGAGCAGCAGCAGCACGCCGGCTTCGTCGTCTTCCTCGCTGCCGGCTGCCGCAAGCAGCGCGGGGACGGCGCCGTCGCGCTCGGCCTTGGCGCCATGCTCCAGCAGGAAACGCGCCAGCCGCCAGTTGCCCGCCGCGCAGGCCATGCCGAGCGGCGTGACACCTTCTGCATTGACGACGTCGACATCGGCGGCCGCATCGCGCAGGAGTGCGGCAACGCCGGCATCGGAACTGCGCGCGGCGTGATGCAGCGGGGTGTTGCCGTCGGCATCGCTCACGCGCGCATCGGCGCCATTGGCGAGCAGGGTCATGACGGCTTCCGGCCGACCGTGCCAGCTGTCACGCGTGGCCGCGAGCAGCGGCGTCATTCCCGCATGTGACGCGTTGACATCGGTGCCACGGCCGATCAATGCGCGCAGCAGGCGCAGGTCCGGCAGCACCGCGGCGAGGACGGGCAAGCTGCGCTGGTCGCGATCGGCTGAAGGCGGCAGCGCATGCGCATCGGCGCCGGCCTCAAGCAGGGTCAATGCGCGATCCACGCGCCCACTGCGCGCGGCGTCATACAACGACGCAACCAGGTCGCCATCCAGTGCAGGCGGGCCGTCGTCGAACGGAACGTCCTCCGCCAACGCGTGCGCATCCAGCGCGTGGAGGAAAGACGGCGTCACCGGCCGCACGTCGGCCGCTGCAATGTGCTGCAGGCCCCAATGCAGGGCCGGCCACAACACCGTCATGCCCGCCGCAAGCCACCAGCGCGCAAACGAACTCGAATTGCCGAGCCATGCCATCAGCAGGATCGTCGCCAGCAGGGTCGCCACTGGCACGGCCACGCCCAAGCCGCGCCAGGCGCTGGCTTCATGCACACCCGCGTTGCTCCAGAGGTCGCCCGGCAATCCACCATCGCGCTCCGCTGCGTGCCATAGCGGCCAAAGCCGCCAAAGCGCGACGAGTGCGATGCCGATCGCAACACTGACCAGCACCACATGCCCAAGCGTGCTGCTTTGTTGCAATGCCGCCAGTGGCCAGGCGATCAACGCCCACGCAAGAAGCAGCGCAATCCCCCAGAGCATCGCGAGGGACACGCCGTCGCGTAACCAATGGCGGACCGTTGGGCGGCGACGCACCGCAAGCGCGAATGCAGGTTGCGCGATTACACCGGCCAGCGCCGCCACCGCGCCGCCAAAGCCACACAGCAATGTCAACGCGACGCCCATGGTGGCTGCCAGCAGTGGAAGCCCGTGCGAGACCGGTTTCGGCTCAGCCATCGGTGCCCCAATCCTCGGTCATCGGATCACCGATGGTCGCCGGGAACTGCACGTGGAATCCCTGCGTCGTGAGGTTTTCGAGAACGACAGTGGCATCTGCCTGTGCCAGTTTGCGATCGGGCGTGATGTCGACGTCCAACACGAAGGCCAGTGATCCCAACTGGGTGCGCAAGGAGTCCGGCAGGCGCGCGAAGTCATCCCGCGCGGCGAGGTAGACGTACGTGTCGATCTTCTTGCGGCTCTTGTAAACGTAAGCGTGCATGCGGGCCGTGCGGTGCGGATAGGCACAGCATACCTGCAGCCTGAAATGCGCGACTCATGCTGCAGGCCAGTCAGCGGATTGGAATGGTCCATGGCGACTGCCTCGACGCGGATGCCTTCATCAGTGATACCCGACATCGGCGGCAATCTTGCCGCTGAACACACGGTACGACCAGAAGGTGTAGCCCAGGATCGCCGGCAACAGCACCACCAGGCCCGCCATCACGAAGCCCTGCGAGGAGGGCGGCGACGCGGCGTCCCAGATGGTCATGGTCGGCGGCACGATGTTCGGCCAGATGCCCAGGACGAGCCCGGCGAAGCCCAGCACGAAGAAGCACAGCGTCAGCACGAACGGCGCGGCGTCGCGGCTTTCGCGCATCACCGCGCGCCACAAGGCGAACGCGTTGGCCAGCGCCAGCAGCGGCACCGGCGCCAACCACCAGAAGTGCCCGCTGTCGAACCAGCGCGCCATGATCCGCGAGTCCAGGAACGGCAGCCACGCACTCACCAGCCCCATGAAGGCGACCACGACCATGACCAGCGGCCGGGTCAGGCTGCGCGCCACCAGTTGCATCCGGCCTTCGGTTTTTAGGATCAGCCAGGTCGAACCGAGCAACGCGTAACCGAAGACCAGCGCGACGCCGGTCAGCATCGAGAACGGGCTGAACCAGCCAAAGGTCCCATGCAGGTACTTGCCACCGTTGAGCGGCATGCCTTCGACCAGAGCGCCGAGGATCACGCCCTGCGCGAACGCAGTCAGCATCGATCCCAGTGCGAACGCCGCGCCCCACGCTGGCTTGCCACGGGTGGCCTTGAAGCGGAACTCGAAGGCGACGCCGCGGAAGATCAGCGCGATCAGCATCAACAGCACCGGCAGGTACAGCGACGACAGGATGATTGCGTACGCCTTCGGGAACGCCGCCAGCAGACCGGCGCCACCGAGCACCAGCCAGGTTTCGTTGCCGTCCCAGATCGGCGCGGCGGTGGTCATCATGTGGTCGAGCTGGTGCTCGTCCTCGGCGAACGGCGCAAGGATGCCCAGGCCGAGCACGAAGCCGTCGAGGAGCACGTACATCAGGATGCCGAAGCCGATGACGCCGAACCACAGGATGGGAAGCAGGTAGGGCCAGTTCATCCGACAGTTCCCGTCGTTTCGCCCGGTACATCGGCCAGCGACAACGGCCGCGCCGGGGTTTTCTCGCCACCGTGCATGTCCTTCGGTGGCTGCGGCACCGGGCCTACGCGGAACATCTTCAGCAGGTACCAGATACCGGCGCCGAAGATGATCGCGTAGGCGCAGGCATAGATGATCAGCGACGACCACACCGCGGCGGCGGTGATGTTGGGACTGACCGCGTCGGACGTGCGCAGCAAGCCATAGACGACATATGGCTGGCGGCCGATCTCGTTGACATACCAGCCCGCCACCAGCGCGATGAACCCGGCGGGCAGCATTGCGTTCCAGCCACCCAGTAGCCAGCGCGAGGCGAACAGCGTGTCGCGCCGCCACGCCCACAGCGATGCGAACGCCAGCAGCAACATCAGCATGCCGAGCCCGACCATCACCCGGAAGGCGAAGAACACCGGCGCCACTGGCGGACGTTCGCTGGCGGCCACCGCAGTCAGCGGCGGAATCTCGCCCGCCCAGGTGTGCGTCAGGATCAGGCTGCCCAGGCGCGGCACCGCAAGTTCGTAATCATTGCGTTCCTTGGCCTGGTTCGGCAGCGCGAAGACGACCAGCGGCATTCCGTCGCCTGTGCCCGCGCCATGCCAGTGCGCCTCGATCGCCGCGACTTTCACCGGCTGGTGCTTGCTGTCGTTGAGGCCGTGCATGTCGCCGACCAGGATCTGCAGCGGCAGCGCGATCGCGGCACAGGCGACCGCCAGCTTCAACATGCGTTTGCCGGCTTCGACATGCACGCCGCGTCGCAGGTACCACGCGCTCACGCCACCGATCACGAAGCACGTCGTGATGAACGCCGCCAGCACCATGTGCGCCAGCCGGTACGGGAACGAAGGATTGAAGATGATCGCCCACCAGCTCGCAGGTTCGAAGATTCCGTTCACGATCTTGTAACCCTGCGGCGTCTGCATCCAGCTGTTGGCCGAAATGATCCAAAAGGTGGAGATCAGCGTGCCCAGCGCGACCATGCAGGTGGCGAAGAAATGCAGCTTGTCTGATACCCGCTTCCAGCCAAACAGCATCACGCCCAGGAACGTCGCTTCCAGGAAGAACGCCGTCAGCACCTCGTACGACAGCAGCGGCCCGATGATGTTGCCCGCGCGCGTGCTCAGCACCGCCCAGTTGGTGCCGAACTGGAAGCTCATCACGATCCCCGACACCACGCCCATGCCGAACGACACCGCGAAGATCTTCAGCCAGAAAAAATAAATATCGCGCCAGAGACTGTCGCGGGTGCGCAGCCAGCGCCATTCGACGAAGGCCAGCCAGTTGGCCAGGCCGATCGTGAAGGCGGGGAACAGGATATGGAACGAGATGACGAAACCGAACTGGAACCGTGACAGCAGCAACGCGTCCACGCGATCTTCCTCCATCATTGGCGCGGCAAGTGTGGGCCGCTTATCGACGAGAGGCAAAACTGGCGCGGCCACGATGGTTCGTGCCGTCGCGATGCCTATCGGGAATGGCTCCATATACGGCAGCAGGATGCCGGACGGATGCGGAATTCCCGACGATCGACCTTGGGCTGGATCGGGGGCGGCTGCTACGCTGCGCGGATTCCCCGCCAAGCCGAAACCATGCGCCCGATCGCCTTGATCCTCTCACTCCTGCTTTGCCTGGTGGCCGCCAACAGTGCCTTGGCGCAGACACCATTGACCCTCGAGCAGATCATGGCCGATCCCGACTGGATCGGCGCGCCGGTCGAGGACGCTTGGTTTGCGTGGGATGGCCAGCATGTGCAGTACCAGCTCAAGCGCGACGGCGCGACGATTCGCGATACCTGGCAGATGCCGATCAACGGCAACAGCGCCGCCACGCGCATTGACGGCGTCTCGCGCGCGCAGCTTGATGCCTCCAATGCTGTATACGACGTGCCGCACGCGCGCATGGCCTTCGTGCGCAATGGCGACATCTTCGTGCGGAACCTGGGCAATGGCGCGCTGACGCAGGTCACGCGCAGCAACGACGACGACACGCTGCCGCAATGGAGCAGTGATGGCGGCCTGGTCTGGCGCGTCGCCAACACCTGGTATCGCTGGAACGCGCGCGACGGTGTCTCGCAGGCGGCGATCATCAAGGCCGAGAAAGATCCGTCAGCAAAACCCAAGGCCGACGACCTGCGCGCGCGCCAGTTGCGCCTGATCGACACATTGCGCACCGACAAGGCCAGGCGTGACGCCGACCGCGCACAGGATGAAGCCTGGCGCACAGCCGATCCGACGCGCGCGCCCAATCCCGTGTATCTGGGGGACGACGTCACCATCGCCGACAGCGCACTTTCGCCCGATGGCCGCTGGCTGCTGGTTGTCACGACGGTCAAGGATGCCGATGCCGGACAGGTCGGCAAGCTGCCGAAATACGTCACCGAATCGGGCTACGAGGAAACCGAGGAGGAGCGGACCCGCGTCGGACGCAATGCGCCGTTGCCGCAGACGTTGTGGCTGGTCGATGTCGCAGCCGCGAAGGCAAGCAAGATGTCGTTTGATGGGTTGCCCGGCATCGCGATCGATCCGCTGGCCGCCCTGCGCAAGGCAGCTGGCAAGGATGCGTTGGAGGGCAATCGTGACGTGCGCATCGAAACCAATGGCGACGGCACCGGCCCTGCGATCCACTGGAGTGCCGACAGCCGCAACGTCGCGCTGCTGGTGCACGCGGTCGACAACAAGGATCGCTGGATCGCAACCGTGGACACGGCGAACGCGACGTTGCACTCGCGCGATCGCCTGCACGACGACGCCTGGGTCAACGACAACTTCACCGATTTCGGCTGGATGCCCGACGACAGGTCGCTTTGGTTCCTGTCCGAAGCTTCCGGCTGGTCGCAGCTTTACTTGCTCGATGCCGCCGGCAAGACGCGGGCGCTCACGTCGGGCCATTGGGAAGTCTCGCAACCGCAACTGTCGTCCGACGGCCACCGATTCCTGTTCGTGTGCAACCGCGAACGTCCCGGCGATTACGAAGTCTGTGCGGTCGATGCGAGTGGAGGCGCCGTGCGCGAGCTGACCGCGCTGGACGGCGTGGAGAACTTCGTCCAGTCACCCGATGGCAGCCAGATCCTGGTCAGGCATTCGGCAAGTTACGTGCCGCCGCAGTTGAGCGTGATCGACGCCAATGGGGGCAACGTCCGCGCACTCACCGATACGCGCAAACCTGCGTTCAAGGCCATCGACTGGCTGCAGCCGCAGTACGTGCAGGTGTCCAGCAAGCATGGTGCGGGCCTGTTGTGGGGCAAGTATTACGGGCCGCAACAGCCTGTCGCCGGGAAGCTGTACCCGATCGTGATGTTCGTGCACGGCGCGGGCTACACGCAGAACGTGGATGCGCGCTATCCGTATTACTTCCGCGAGCAGATGTTCCACAACCTGCTGGTGCAGCACGGCTACATCGTGCTCGACCTCGACTATCGCGCCTCCGAAGGTTACGGCCGCGACTGGCGCACCGCGATCTATCGCAACATGGGCCATCCGGAGCTGGAGGATTATCTCGACGGCCTCGACTGGCTGGTGGCCACCAAGCAGGGCGACCGCGCCCACGCCGGAATTTACGGTGGCAGCTACGGCGGTTTCATGACCTTCATGGCCCTGTTTCGCGAACCCGGGGTGTTCAAGGCTGGTGCGGCACTGCGTCCGGTCTCCGACTGGACCCAGTACAACCACGAGTACACCTCGAACATCCTCAACACGCCTGAGCTCGATCCCGAGGCGTACAAGCGCTCCTCGCCGATCGAGTTCGCATCGGGCCTGCAGGACCACCTGCTGATCGCCCACGGCATGATCGACGACAACGTGTTCTTCAAGGACTCGGTCGACATGACGCAGAAGCTGATCGAACTGCACAAGGACAAGTGGAGCATCGCGCCCTATCCGATGGAGCGCCACGGCTTCGCGCATCCTGACGCGTGGTACGACGAATACCGGCGCATCTATGAACTGTTCGAGTCAACGTTGAAATAACCGGCATTGAAACAAACACGCCATGACCGACTTTGACCGCGTCCGCGATTACCTTACCGGCCTACAGGACCGCATCTGTGCCTCGGTCGAAGCCGTGGATGGAACAGCGCGATTCGTCGAGGATGCCTGGACGCGCGAGGAAGGTGGCGGCGGGCGCACGCGTATCCTGCGCGATGGCGCGGTGTTCGAACAAGCGGGTGTCGGGTTTTCCGATGTATCCGGCACCTCGCTCCCGCCGTCCGCGAGCGCGGCGCGACCGGAACTTGCCGGTGCATCGTGGCGTGCAGTCGGCATGTCGCTGGTGCTGCACCCGCGCAATCCATACGTGCCAACGACGCATGCAAACGTGCGCCACTTCCGCGCCATGCGTGATGGCGAAACGGTGGCGTGGTGGTTCGGCGGCGGCTTCGACCTGACCCCGTTCTATCCGTTCGACGAAGACGTGCGGCATTGGCACCAGACTGCGCAAGGGCTGTGTTCGCCGTTTGGTGAAGAGCGCTACGCCGCACACAAGCGCTGGTGCGATGACTACTTTCTGCTCAAGCACCGCAACGAGACGCGAGGTGTGGGCGGTCTGTTCTTCGACGACCTGCACACGGATTTCGACAAGGACTTCGCCTACATGCAGACCGTCGGAGACGGTTTCCTGGACGCCTACCTGCCGATCGTCGAGCAACGCAAGGACGCGCCTTATGGCGAACGCGAGCGCCAGTTCCAGCTATACAGACGCGGGCGCTACGTGGAATTCAACCTGGTGCACGATCGCGGCACGCTGTTCGGATTGCAATCGGGCGGACGCACCGAATCGATCCTGATGAGCCTGCCGCCACTGGTGCGCTGGGAATACGGTTATCAGCCCGAGCCTGGAAGCGCGGAAGCGCGGCTGTCTGACTATCTGCGCCCGCGCGACTGGCTGTCCGAACCGGCTTGAGCGCGTCGCGTCAGGTACGTGCGCTGGGTGGTGGCTTGTTTTTCGGGAACGCCCCGGTGCTGCCGTCCTGGATGACGAAGCTGATCTTGCCATTGGTTTCGAGCATGGCGTATTCGAGTTTTTCCAGATCGCCATTTTCCGCCTGGCGCAGCGACTCATCGAAATCCTCCCGGCTGATGTGCTCGCGTTTGAGGACGTCGTCAAAGACCTTGCCATTGCGCGCCAGCAGCACCGGGACGCCTTCCACCAGTTTCTGCAGGCCACGGTTGCGTGCAGAGAGGAACGCCACGCTGTAGTTGAGGCCCACCAGCACCGTGACAAGGATCAATGCGCCCGGTAGTGAATTGTCCCCGCCATTCATGCCGTTCTGCACGGCATTGCCGACCAGGATCAGCAGCACCATGTCGAACGGCGTGAACTGCCCGACCGCACGCTTGCCGGAAAGCCGCAGCATCACCATCACCACGAAATAGACGACGACCGCGCGCAGGATGAACTCCCACCACGGCAGACCCATGTGCCAAAACGTGTCGGACATACTTGCTTGACCTCGGCTGCTGCGATCGGTGACGCGACAAATTAGCGCATTCAGGGCAATGGGCGCCATCAACGGATCGCCCATAAAAAAGCCCCGCAAGCCAGGGGGGACTTGCGGGGCGGGGGACGGACCCTGGGGAGGGGTATCCGTCCCGGGATCACTCCAGGGGAGGGAGAGATCTGCGACAGACCTTGCATCTGTCGCGAGCAATATGACCAGACCGTCCATGGATAGTTCGTGAAGTTCGGGTATCCCAATCAGGCGGATTCAGCCCTGATTCATTCCGGCGGCGAAGCCAGCAAAACGGCGGTGGGCGCCTGAATACGGGGCTACCTAATGCGCCTCGTCCCAGTTGTTGCCCACGCCCACGTCCACCAGCAAGGGCACGCGCAGGTCAGCCGCCCCGGACATCCGTCGCATGACCTCCCCGCGCAAGGTGTCGACAAAGTCCATATCGGTCTCGAACACCAGTTCATCGTGCACCTGCAGCACCATCGACGCCCGACCGGCGTGATCGCCCAGCCAGCCGTGAATGTCGATCATGGCGCGCTTGATGATGTCGGCGGCGGTGCCCTGCATCGGCGCATTGATGGCGGCGCGTTCGGCTCCCGCGCGCAGGCCGGCATTGCGCGAGGCGATGTTCTCCAGGTACAGGCGGCGGCCGAAAACGGTTTCGACGTAACCACGGTCCCGCGCTTCCTGGCGGGTGCGGTCCATGAACTCGCGCACGCCCGGATAACGTGAAAAGTAAAGACCGATGTAGTCCTGCGCCTCGCCCCGCGAGATGCCGAGCTGCTTGGCCAGGCCGAACGCGCTCATGCCATACATCAGGCCGAAGTTGATGGCCTTGGCAGCGCGGCGTTCGTTGTGGCTGACTTCTTCAAGCGGTTTTCCGAAGACTTCCGCCGCGGTCGCACGATGCACGTCGGTCTCCGAGGCGAACGCGCGCAGCAACGCCGGGTCCTGCGACAGGTGCGCCATGATCCGCAACTCGATCTGCGAATAGTCGGCCGCGAGGATCTGACGCCCGGGCGGTGCGACGAATGCCTTGCGGATGCGGCGCCCGTCCTCGGTGCGGATCGGGATGTTCTGCAGGTTGGGGTCGCTGGACGCCAGCCGCCCGGTGGCCGCACCAGCCTGGTGGAAACTCGTGTGCACCCGGCCGGTGTCGCGATTGACCATGCCCGGCAATTTCTCGGTGTAAGTGCTGCGCAGTTTCGCCAGCCCGCGATAGTCCAGGATCACCTGCGGCAATGCGTGCTGGTCGGCGATCGCGGCCAACGCTTCTTCATTCGCCGATGGCTGCCCGCTGGGCGTTTTCACCAGCGCCGGCAACTTCAACTCGTCGAACAACAACGCACCGACCTGTTTGGGCGAGTCCAGGTTGAACGTGCGCCCGGCCAATTCCGTCGCCTGCTGCTGCAACACCAGCATGCGCCGCGACAGATCGGCCGACTGCCGGCGCAACTCGTCCATGTCGATCATCACGCCGTTGGCTTCGATGCGTTCGAGCACCGGGATCAGTGGGATTTCGATGTCGCGGTACACGCGCTCCAGCGACGGCTCGGACGCCAGCTTCGGCCGCAACGCGCGATGCAGGCGCAAGGTGATGTCCGCGTCCTCGGCCGCGTAGCGCGTGGCATCCTCCAGCGACACATGCGAAAACGGGATCTGCTTGACGCCTTTCCCGGCGACGTCGGTGTACGTCATGGTGTCGTAGCCCAGGTAGCGCTTGGCCAGCGAATCCATGTCATGGCGGCTGGCGCCGGCATTCCACACAAAGCTCTGCATCATCGTGTCGTCGGCGTAGCCGCGCACCTCCACGCCGTGGCATCGCATCACGTGCAGGTCGTACTTGCCGTGGTGGCCGATCTTGCGTTTGTCCGCATCGCCCAACACTGGCCGCAATGCATCCAGCACCACGTTGCGGGACAACTGCTGCGGAGCACCGGGGTAATCGTGACCAATTGGTATGTACGCTGCCTTGCCCGGCTCGACCGCCAGACTCAGCCCGATCAAATTCGCGCACAACGCATCAAGCGAATCGGTCTCGGTGTCGAAGGCAAATTCGTCCGCCGACTGCAGCTTGGCGACCCATGCGCCGAGTTGTTCGCGGGTCAGGACGGTTTCGTATTCGCCCGGTGCCGACAGCGCGGGATCGAGTGCATCTTCTGGCTTCGCCGCCGCACGCGCGTAACCGGCTTCGGTGCCGCGCACGCTGACGCGCGCATCGCGCACGGTCGGCGCGCCATCGAGCTCCCGTAGTGCGGCATTGAATCCATAGCGCGCATACAACACGCGCAGCGCCTCAACATCGCGCGCACGCAATTTCAATGCGCTGGCCGGCAACTCCAGTGCAACATCGGTCTTGATCGTCACCAGTTCGCGATTCAGTGGCAATCGTGGCAGCGCCGCGCGCAGGTTCTCGCCGATCTTGCCGCCGATGTTCGCGGCATTGGCGATCACGCCGTCCAGTGATCCGTATTCGGCCAGCCATTTCGCCGCGGTCTTCGGCCCGCATTTGTCGACGCCGGGGATGTTGTCGATGCTGTCGCCCATCAGCGCCAGGTAGTCGACGATCTGCGCCGCATTGACACCAAACTTCGCGAACACCGCCGCGTCGTTGTCCATGCGGCTGCCGGACATGGTGTTGACCAGCACGATGCGCCCGCCACCATCCAGGTTGCGCACCAGCTGCGCGAAATCCTTGTCGCCGGTGGAGATCGTCACCTCGTTGCCGTCGGCGGCCGCCTCCAGCGCCAGCGTGCCGATCACGTCATCGGCCTCGACGCCGTCGATGCGCAACATCGGGAAGCCCAGCGCCTGCACGATCTCGCACATCGGCTGCACCTGCGCCCGCAACTCATCGGGCATCGGCGGGCGGTTGGCCTTGTAGTCGGCGTACATGGCGTTGCGGAAGGTCGGCCCCGGCGCGTCGACGACGAAGGCCGCGCAGTCCGGCTGCTCGTTCAACGTCGCCCGCAGCATGTTGACCACGCCGAACAGCGCCCCGGTCGGTTCACCGTCGGCATTGGACAACGGTGGCAGCGCATGGAAGGCGCGATACAGGTACGACGAACCGTCGATCAACACGAGTCTTGGCATCAATCCATTCTACGCCGCCACTGCCGGATGCCCGTTTGGTCAACTGCCCGCATCACCATGCTTCCAGTGGGCTTCGAGCCTCGCCATTCACGGGTTGACGGCGCAGCGCAGGCGCATAATCGACCCATCGAACACCGCTGCCGGAGCGCCCATGAGTATCCCCTGCGTCCATCGGGCATCGCCATTCAGGCCCGTTCTGATTGCCGCAACCCTTCTGTTGTCCGCCTGCGCCAGCATGGGCGGTGCCGTGGGCGAGTCTGATATCCCCGCCAACGCCGTCCCGGCCACCCGCACCGAATCCAATGGCGATGTCATCACCGAATACCGCGTGCAAGGCCAGCTGCGCATGGTCCGCGTGCAACCCGCCCACGGCCCCACCTATTACATGATCGACCGTAACGGCGACGGCCACATGGACAGCAACAAGGGCAACGTCTCGCCGGTGTATTTCAAGTTGTATGGGTGGTAGGCGCGGATCTCACGCCTTCTCGCTTGTGCAATCAATGCATGAAAGGAACCATCGAACCTGACCCCGGGCCGGACCAAGCGCCGACACCATAGGCCTTCGGGCAGATATACATGTATGTGGGAATCCACTGATAGTTCACGTATTGGCTGATCGCCGTCCAAGTGCCCTGGACTGGATTTACTGCCACCCATCCGTCCTGCGGCACGCCTTCGCTGCAGAAGACAAATGGATCGTTGCTGCGACCGACGTAGGTGTAACTGCCTTGGCTTGTGGAAGCTGATGATTGAGGTTGTGCGTCTGCCCCGCACGCAAGCAGCAAAAAAGTAAGCGCAGTCCATTGCTTCATTGAAGTTATCCTTTGATTGAGGCGTGGACTGACCTGACTAGGCCTTTCAATAGTTCATTGCACTGGTCTGGTGCAGTCGGAATATACGATCTTGCATTCCGCACCTTTCCTTGCAGCCGAGCAGGTAGCAAGTGCTCCCTGCGATGCGTCGTCAATTGTTGGGCCACCGCGCGTCACGACGGCGCCATCAACGAGCTTGTCATACTGCGATGGCCATGCAATTACCGCGCACTGATTCTGGTAAGCGAGATCAATCTTGCAGCTAGTTGCTCCGTGTTGCCCGCAACGCTGCATTGCTTCATTTTTTGCTGCGCGTGCAGATAACTTGCCGACAGTAACCCCTATGTCCCCGAAGTTTTTGTCTGATGCAATTGCCCCCCAAGTGAGTCGCCAACGCGAGTGATGCACAATATTCTGATCGGAGTTTTCGTCACCATAGGTCGAGTAGAGCGGAGAGGTCGGGCTACCAGGTGGAATACACACGCCGTTTGCTGCGGGCATTCCGCCGCAATCTTGGCCCCACGCTGGATGGAACACTAGTGAAATACAGGTAGATAAAAATATATTCTTCATAAGTTGAATTTCACTTCACTATCCGAATAGTTACGTTGAACCACGATCTGCCAATCCACGCTGCCCACTACTAGGTTCCGATGTTGGTTGAAAGCCTGTGATTTTGGGGGCTACGTGCCGTGATTCAATAGTTTCAGGATGACGGGCATTGGATTGGGGTGCACCCGTCGGCATATATCCCGGCGATCCAGCCGGCCTCCCACCCGCATCCGTTCCTCGCCCAATTCCCCCAAAAGCCGAATAGGCAGTGAACTGCCCCAGCGTGCCCTGGAAGAATGAAGCAGCCATCGGTGGCGTCATGATCATCAATACGGTGAGGATCAACCCCAACCCTCCTTGCTGTAGCGACATGCTGCTGATGCCAATCGGCGCGGAGTGAAGCGCCATTGCAGCAACGTATTGCGCTGCAAAAGCACCGGCCACAGCAAGCACCATCTTCATGGCGACTGCAACCATGAAGCTCAGCACAGCGAGCGAAAACATCGTGCCGATCCCGTAGTACAGCCATCGCCCGAATAATGGCTTGGTCTGTTCAAACAGCAGGCTCAGTATGAACATTGGCCCCAGCCCGACGAATAGCGCCAGGGCGATCTTGTAGAGCAGAAGCATCGCACCACCGACAACAGATGGACCTGCGACACCCACGCCGGTAAACAGCAAGGCGCGATCCTTGTCGTCTTTCAGGCCCTGATCGCCCACCGTCGAAAGCGCATCGATCCCGATCATCGCCAGCTGCATCTTATCCAGGCTTTTATCGATCATGTCCTCGGGTGCGCCGCCCTCACTCGTGACTATCCGGGTGATCTCCTGCGGCATGTCCGTGGTGAACAGGTGATACAGATCCGATGAGCCGAAGGCGACACCTGCGGCAACCACGATGATCAGTATCGAGCGCAAGGAGTTGGTCACCAGCGCCATAAGCGAATCGCGTGACTGGCCGGTGGCGATTCGATAACCCTGTATCAGTATCCATATCGTCAGCAAAACCAATGCCAGTCCGCTGACCAGGCTTAATGCCTGCCCGAGCAAGTTGTCCCGGAACGTATCGATCTCGTTGTCCAGGAACCCGAAGATCAATTTAAAAAAAGCAGCTTGTGCGACCCCATCGAATGCACCGCCGCTTGCCTGCAAGCCACCCAACCATCCACTCAGAAGACTCATGATGTTTCGCTTCCCTGCTATTTGCCATCAAATTGGTGATGCAGGCGCCCAGGGTGTCCTGATGCCTCTGCGCCAAGTCGTAGTCAGCGATTGTTCCAGCGCTTCGTTTTGACTTCGTCGAGGGCGGCTTTCATTGCCACCCCACCAACCACACCACTCCAAACGGAACCATTGCCGGACAATGCCTGCCGGGTCAGCAGGTCCTGGGCTGAGTGGAGGTAGTGCAGGCGTGCCTCATAGGCATCCATGTAGGTCTTCTGCTGTTGTCGATCAATCTCCATCAGTGAGATCAGCGCAAGCAACTTGTTGCTGTTGTCCTGAAGTTTCCCCTGTTCCTCCGGATTGAGGCCAGATCTCTCGCTTTCGATCTCCTGCAAGCGGGAATGGCGATCCTTGGCTTGTTGATACATCTGCAATGAGTACCTGTATTGCGCGAGCTCGGTCCTCACCAATTCCCGACAGATTTGATGTTGTTGCTGCGGAACGCCCAGCGCAAGTGTTGCAGGGCAGCGATCATCGACACCGATCAGTACTGCGCTTGGATTGTTCGCATCAAGAAGTTCTTCCGGGTCCTTGGCGATAGCTCCAGCCGATTTAGAGCTGCCAAACTTCTGTTGGCTGTACAGATTGACAAGATTCTTGTTGACATTGCCATCCGTTTCGCCAAGATCGGCACGGATTTTTTGCAGATGTTGATTGCCAGCATCATCTACAACTTTCCACTGAGCCTGGGCGCTTCCCATGTAGAACAGGCTGACGAGAACAAGCCAACCAGGCTGGAGCTTCCGTCCATGCCTAGGATGATGCGTTATGCAATGCGTTTTCATGATAATCCCATCAATTGAGGATCCCGATGCTGTCCAATGCATCAGGCAATCGCATTTCCGCTCCGTGCGATGGCGGTTCTCGCGGCTTGTTTACCCAACCCCTTGCGCTGCGCATAAAACGCTTTCAGCCATTGTTCCGGCCGCAAGTCACCGGGCTCAACGTTTGCGACGAGCGCCTGCTCCGCGATGACTGTTTGCATGATCTCGATGTTGTCGGTCGACGCAGAAATCACCGCGAGCGCATCGTCCATGCCGCGCATGTTAAGTTGGCATACGCTCGAGGCGTGGCCCTGCTTGACCAGGAAGCAGCGCGAGCGCTCATCCAGGCTGACGACGACCTGATACTCCGCTTCGGTCAGCTTCAGGCCCTCGATGTAATCACTGCGGCTGGCGTTGGGGTTCGGTAGCAGGATCATGGTCGCCGTCTGTTCGATCAAAGCGGCGGCAATGTCGCTCGCAAGGGCATCCTCGGGGCTTTGCGTGGCGAATATGCCCAGACCATTCTGTTTGCGAATGGTTTTCTGCTTGTTCTTGGCGAATTCCTTGAGGCCGCCCTTGCCGTCCAGGATCTTCCAGAACTCGTCCATCACGTAGATCAGGGGGCGCCCATCGATCAGCGCTTCCAGGCGATGCAGCAGATAGTTGATCACCGGCACGCGAACTTCGGGATTGTCAATGATGTCGGTGTAATCAAAGCCGATGATATTGGCCTTGTGCAGGTCGATCGTATCAACCGGGTTATCAAAGACCCAACCCAGGGAGTTACCCGCGGTCCACTTGCGCATCCGCGCAAAGAGACCATCGTCACCCATGTTGGGCAGGCTCTTCTGGAAGTTGCTCATGTTGCGCAGGTGCAATGGCGTATCGAGCATGTTCTCCACCGCGCGGAAGATTTCCTCATCTTCACGGGCGGTGTAACCGTTCTTGCCCGCCAGCACCTTCACCAAATCGGCCAAAAACTGGACGTTGGATTCATTGGGATCGCAATGAAATGGATTGAAGCCGGTCGGCCGGCCGTTTTCCAGGGCCAGGTAGTTTCCGCCGCAGGCACGCACAAAAATTTCAGCGCCACGATCCTTGTCGAAGAAGAAGATTGTCGGCGACGGCTTGAGCTTCTGCACCTGGCTCAACAGGAAATTGATCAGCGCGGTCTTTCCGGTGCCCGACTTGCCGATGACCATGGTGTTGCCGATAGCCTTTTCGCCAAGAGAATTTTCGGCTGGATGGGTGGCGTGAAAGTTGAAGTAATACGGCTGGCCGTTGGTGGTCTGCAACGTGGTGATGCATTCACCCCATGGGTTGTTGTCCTTCTTGCCCGACGCGAAGTTATGCAGCGGCGACAGGCCCAGGAAATTGAGTGAACTTACATTTGCCAGTCGTGTTCGATGCTTCCAGTTGCCCGGCAGCTGTGAATAGAACGAGGAGGCGATCGCGAGGTCTTCCTTGGTGGACACGAATCCGGCATTGGAAAGTTCCGCGCGAGTCACGGCGATCTGTTGCGCGAGATTTTCCTGGCTATCGGCATACACCGCCATCGTGAAGTGATATTCACCGAGTACGAAGTTTCCAGACGCCAGCTGGTCCATCGCCTGATCGAGTTCGATGATCTGGCTGACGGCGCGGTCGCCTGATGAAATCATCATGCCCTTTGTGCGATCAAGCACTTTTAGTGCATCCTGTCGCCCGATCGGGCTGAACGAATGCGTGATCACTGATTCAAAATCCAGGTATTTAAGGTTATTGAGAATGCCGGGATATGTGCCGTCCGCGTATTCCTTGATGTTGAGGATTGCGCCGAAGTGATTGTCGCCGTGCGGTGTATTGATGACGAAGTCGCCAGTCTTGTCCGAAAACATATGCCTGCTGATAGGTAGATAATCCCGTAGCGGTGCATTAAGCACGGGTACCGGCTCATCGATGCGGTTTAGCAGGTATCCGAAGAATTCAAGCGCCTCGGAAAACACCACGCCATTGGCCGCTTCGTACATGCCAAGGCGATAGGGTGCGTACTCCTTGAGTACGGCTTCCAAGTTTCCGGCCAGTTCCTGCAGCTTGGCGATGGCCTGGTCCTGCTCTGATTGCAGGCGGGCTGTATCCGAGGATTTCTCGGTGAGTTTCCTTCCCGACACGATCGGGCGATAGATCATCGTGAGATACAACTCGTTCTGCATAATCTTATGAGACGAGAGAGCATCGAAATAGGCGTCCGACAACTCCTGGTTGAACGGTTGATCGAAATTGCTGTCGTTCTTGATTCGGCGCCTGCGGCGAACGTCATGTACCCAGAACGCGAGATTGGCGTAGTCCGGTGCGCGCAGTGTCTGCAGCATGCGGTTAAAGGCATTGTGGCGATGCTCGATGTCCCACTCGTCGCGTCCCACGAACGGCAGGCCCCCCAAGAACCACGTCAGCAGATAGTCCCCTCCCACGGTCTTGATCACCGATGAGGAGACGTGGGTAGATAGTGGGATGAATTCTCCGATGGACGTGTCGGGACTGAACATTTCATTTGTGCTCAATAAGTGAGACGCGTGATGAAGAACCGTGGGCCGTGTTATCTGGATGCACGAGATTTGTCGTGCTGTCGATACTTGTTTGGTGAAAACACCCACATACCCGAATGCAATTTGCGATTGCGGATTTTCATACGGACGTGCCAACGCAGGCCTAGCAGCCGGAAGATCATTTCATCCCGCCTGGCCATCTGGCGCATTGCAAATATCACCGGTGGAATCAACAACAGATAGAACATGTTGAGATAGAAGGCGAGCAGCATGCAGCTGCCCGCCCCGATGAAGAACGGGATATACGGCACACCCATGAACATGGCCGGTCGGGTGCAGCCACGGAACAGAACGTTTTTATGCATAACCGTACGGCAGTGCATTCACCAGCATGGCAGCGGCGTCAGGCGTGCCGATCAGCATCTTGGCGATCTGTGCGGCGGCCCCGATCAGGAAACCGCCAATCAAGATGGGCGCTACATCGGAAATACGTTTGTGTGCGAAGGCAATCTGATAACCGGCAAAGATCACCGCGATCGTCACCACCAACACCGATGCGATATTGAGCAGTCCGTTGATGTTGTCGAGGAAGCCCTTGACCTTGTTGTCGGTCCCGCCAAAATTCGCGGCCTGCGCGAATACCGCGCCAGGCAGCATCAGTACAGGCGCGAGCAGTGCCGACGACACCTTCGATGCCAAGCTGCGGACCGGGTCTTTGATTGCTTTCATCATCAAGCTCCTTTATTGAGTGAGTAAACTTCCGTTGGAACAACACACGCTAGAAAACAAATGCGTCATCGTCAGGCGTGCCCTGCGATGTGGTCCTGGGGGTGTTGACGCCTGCGTTGGGCGACGTTGGTGATGTCCCCATGGCCGATACGTGCACCGGAGTGTCGAGGCTGGGTGACATGGCTTGGCTGGTTAGCGTCGAAATTGATTCGATCGTCCGATCAGTTGCAGGCGCAGGCCGCACCGCGAGTATTTTGTTCTGCGTTGCGGCTTGCGTAGGAATGTCGAGTGGGACGATGCGGCGAGCGATGAATGTTGGCAGCGCTCCGGCGGCCCGAGCTGCGCTTGCGTGCCGATGGTAGGCTGCATTGTCAACTACATCGATCGCAAGACTTCCGGTATCGGCCACTGTAGTGGCATCCCGCATCGACGCGTAAATTTTCTGCACGTAACCTTGCTGATAGCCGGTGATGAAGTTGCCGGAGTAGTAGCAACTGAATGATTTGCCCCAGTCGTTTCCGGACCGCGCCATGCACTGCGCAAGGATGCGTGCGCCGGCCTGCAGGTTTGGGCAAGCCTGGAAAGCTTGAGAGTAAGAGCTTAATCCGTATTTGACGAGGTTGTAGCGGTTCACCTGCGCCAGTCCGAGCGAAAAGTTGTAATCGCGGCTGACCAGCATGCGTGCTGTCGATAATGCTTCGGAGAGGCTTTGCGGTTGCCGCACCAGATGTGCGCCCACTACGCCGATGGCGTAGGGGTTGAAAGACGACTCCACATGTACCACGTGCTGCATTACAGCCGCTGGCACAGCAAGGTCCTGGCAATTCATGAGTGCAAGATCAGGCAGCACTGGCTTTTCTCTCTTGATTTGCGAACACGCGTTCTGGATCAAAGTCGATGCCAGTGATGCGGCGTTCTCCGGCGTGTGCCTTGATGTGTACAACGATATCGATCGTCATCATCAATAGTCGCTTGATGACGGAAAATTCCAGTCCCGCACCTTCGCTGGAAGCCTTTACCATCAATGCCAGCTGGTCCCATGTCTGCAGCGTGCTCCCGGCGTGGCAACTGGTGATCGAGCCCGGATGGCCTGATGCGCAGTTACGGATGAAGTAGAACGCCTCATCGCCACGCAGCTCGGCCAGGATGATGCGGTCGGGCTTCATGCGCAGGCAGGCTTCCATGCAGTTTTTTGCGCTCACATTACTGGTGCTCTGGCCGCCCTTGGAATACAGCAGATGCACCACATTGGGCTGGCTGATGAACAGCTCACGCGCGTCCTCGATGGTCACCAGACGCTCGTTGATCGGGATGTGGTGCACCAGCGACTTCATGAATGTGGTCTTACCGCTGCCGGTTGCGCCCGAAACAACGATGTTTTTCTTGTACAGAACAGCCTGCTTGAAGAATTCGGCGTAACGACGCGACTGACGCAACTGGAGCAGCTCGCGATCGTGCTCGCTTACAGAGTGCGCCTGTTCTAAAACCTCGTCGAAGAAGCCATCCTGTTGATATTGCTGCAGGGTTTTCGTCTGGCGCGATGGCAGGCGAATCGTGATCGAGACCTTCTGCGCTTCGCAGGCCGGCGGGATCACGAACTGCGCGCGCTGGCCCGTGGGGAAGGTCAAGGACACGACAGGATCAGCATCGGTGATGCGCTGGCCGGTGCTGCTCTCGTTGACCACCGCCGTGCAGAACTGACGTGCGCGCTCGAATGTCAGCGACGGCACCGAGATGCGCTGCCAGCGCGAGCGTGATTCGACATACAACTCGCCCGGGCGGTTGATGCATATTTCTGTAACGTCTTCGGATGCCATGTAATCGAGGATGCCAAGCACCTCAAACTGATATGTCAGGAAGTCGCTTGAGGTGCGCGCAACGGGAGGAATGGTGCCATCCATGGTCAATTCGCGGCGCGCGTCAACGCGACAGGACTCCTGAAAAATCCACATCGCGGGCGACGTAGATGTTGACGACGGTGCCCTGATTTATGGTGACAGTAGCCGGGCGCGTGATGCTGCGATCCAGCGCCTGATTGGCCAGCCGCTCGACTGTTCGCGCGGTATTACTCTCGAACGGCGACTGGGTGATGATGCCGTTGCTGACCGAGGTTGTGGTTGGGCCGTATTTGGCGCCGGCGTACTTGAAGGCGTCACTGACCAGGCTGATCATCAGCGCGGCGCTCATGCGGCTGGCCCAATGCGCGTTGTAGTCGCCTGGATGGCCTGCTCCGCCAAGATTGTCGATGCCCGGGCTCGCCATGTTGACGTCAATCCCGTTGGGCGTGGTGATGCGATCCCAGATCACCGACACGCGCGGGCCATTGGCATCTGTGTTGTAACGTCCGGACACTTTCGAGCCCTTCGGCAGTAGCAGGCCGCGGCCGTTGATCGAGTAGATGGGCTCGGTAACGATGCATGACGTGAAGCCGGGGAGGTCGGTGATGATCCGCGTTTCCAGCACGCAACGGACGTACGTGCCACGCACCAGCAGGGCGTCGGGACTGTTGATGAACTGCGCGCTGGATACCTCGCTACCTCCGGCAGCTGCAGTCTCGGATCCGCCATTGCCTAGGTTGCCCGGAATTAGCATGCCGGAGGTGCCGGGCATGCCGCCAAGCAGTCCAAGGGCATTGGGCTCGGCACCTGCGGGGACGCCGTTGGCAAGACCAATGCGCCGCTCAAGCAAGCTGGGCCGACTCGGTGGCATGCTAGCTTGATCGGACATCGGGTATGCCGGCGCTGACGATTTCAACTCCGGCGTGGGTAGCGGGGGCAACTGCGCCATCGGATCGGGTTGCGTCGCCGGCGCAATGGGAATCGGGGCAGTGTTGTTGCCGGTGTTTGCCACTTGAGGCAACTCCGGGATTACCACTTTTTCCTCTTGCGGGTGTGCGGCGGAGGCGTCCTTCGAACTTGCGCGGCCGAACATCCAGACCGCGGCAACCAGCAGCAACGTCACGATCCCGGCCAGGAACAACAATGCCTTCCGATTGAGTCTTTGTAGATCGTTGGAGCGCAGCAGCGGTGCGTTGGCGTCCAGATCCGGCGAGGCATTGCGCTGTTGCTGATCTGCGTAAAGGTTGGCGTCGGGATGCGATGGAACATCCGATTGGTTGGCGTACTGGTTCATTTCGCTGCATTCCTGCGCAGGCCGACGACGTTCTTCCCGTGACGGATCACCAGGAAGGGATAGGTGCCATGCACGACCACGGTGTTGTCCTGGACGGTGGTATTAACGATGAAGTCTTCGCTGTCTGCGTGCTCACGCGCGAACACCGCAGGGAAGTCGCCGGTCGGGTAGGACTTGAGATCGCTCAGCTTGATGTAGGTGAACTGGCCATCGTCGTACACGGCGGTAGGAATCAGCCATGGCGCCTTGCCGCGGGCGGAATAGTCGTAGCTGAAGTTGTAGCTGCGGTTCTTGTCTAGCGCGACGCTCAATTCCGGCGTGGTCTGGACCTTTTCCGCGGCGGCAAAGTCCGTGTTGTTGGGATACTTGAAGGTGACCCTGTATTGCACGCCCGCCTGTTTGGCTTGGTCGAGCGCTTTCCAGTCGGTGGCGACCACGCGCAACTCGAAGATGTAGGAATGCGTCGCGGTGCGGATCACCAGGTTGGTGTCGACATCGACGTTTTTCGGCTTGAGATAGAACACATTTTCTCGTCGCGTCAGTTCCCAGCCACTGCTGAAACCCGTGCTGTAGTCGACGACTTTTTCGTTGGGACTGAGCTCGATTTGTGTCGTGATGCCAAGCCCCGTGCGTACTTGGTAGATGCGGTCGGGCGCGTACTCGTATTGCGCGATGGCCTGTGCATGGACGGGTGCGATGCCGCTTGCGAGCACCAAGGCGAAAAGGGCGCAGACCAGTCGATTGCGAGTCATCAGCGCGCAGCTCCTGCGGTTGGGGAGATGGCGGGCACGGGCACGGGTGCGACGTTCGCGACTGGCGCCGAAACTGCCCCTGCACTGGTGGTGGCGTCTGCAGGCACCTCTGTGCCTGACAATGCAGGCGGCGCTGATGGCGCCATCGCCGCAGGGGCGAGCGCGGGCATCGACGCGTCAGTCGCCACGTCGATAGGCGGCGCGGCGGCGTAATCGTTGTCGACGCGATAGCTGGTGACCTGGAAGCCGAGTGGATTCTCGACGCGATCCTTTTCGTCCATGCTCAAGTTGGCCTTGTAGTGGAACTCGAGTGTCGCGATGCGGCTGTCCAGCGGCTTGCTCTGCGCGCTGGCCTTGTCGAAAACGCTGCGCTGGAAGCGCACGGTTGCACCTTTTGGCATGGTGCCGTCGTTGCCGCCGATCAGCTGGATGCTGAGGATCCTGACGCGGATGGCCTGGTTCTGGCCATAGGTATTGAAAGGACTTGCAGCGTTGTGTGGAGAATGCAGGGCACTGTATTCGGCAGCGACATTTGGCGCGGACATCGTGTACACCGTGGTCCAGTCGCGCAGCTGGATCAGGGCGTAATCGTAGGATTCGCGCGCCAGTACGAAGTGGGCGACGTTGCTTCGATTGATCGCGTCACTTGAGGTGATGCTGTTCTTGTTGAAGTCGCCCGCCAGGCGCGCCACGGTGGCAGTACCGGTATACGCGTCGGCCATGACCAGATAGGGCACCTTCTGCTTCAAGGGCAGGAACAGGAAATAGCCGCCAGCGAGAATCAGCGACATCAGTACCGCACAGGTGGCGACCATCCACGCGCGGCGTTCGCTACGCCGGGCCATATCGGACAATGTGAGCTCGAAACTGACCGAATTGCTGATGGCGTGGTCGATCGCAGGCGTCGCAGTCTTGTGCCGAAATTTCATGAGTGACCTGCTGGGGTGCTAGCGACGTCGGGCAAACGGCGCACCACGATGGCATTGCCGTCCACCGTCACCTCAACCTGCTGCCTTGCATACAGCGTGGACAATGTCGCGACCGCGACCTGCAGGCTGGTGGTGCGCAACTGCGCAACCGGCCCATACAGAGTGAAGTCCGAGGGGTGCCCGTAGGACAAGGTCATGTGCGAGTCATGCGCCCAGCGCGCGAGCATGGTCTTGAGCGTGACGTCCAGCGGCGAGGGAGAAAACATGTACGCCTGATGCAGCGGTATTTCCTGCGGCGCAGCGGAGTAATGGTTGACGGCCTTCCAGCGCCCGGAGATGCCGGGCGCCGGACGCGTCGCGCAGGCGGCCAGTGCCAGCAGGGACAACAGGACGAACATATGTCGTGCAAGTGAAAGGCTCACGGCTTCCCCATGAAGAAAAATTCCATTCTTGAAGGCAGCGGCAGGCACCGCACGCGTCGTGCGCGCACGGCACGGCGACGGGCAGTCACAATCGCTGGTTAGGAATCCCGCCCCCGCGGGTTACAGCAATACAGGTCGCCTGCATTGCTGCGATCAGGCGTCGGCATCCTGCCGATGTTTCTCCTTGTCCTCTTGCTGTGGAGCGCAGCCATTCATGGCCGCGATCGAATTTCGTGTGCGTGACCACAGTGCGCCACGTGCAATCAGCCTAGCCCGCCAATTGCAGGGACGTCAATATGAAAATGTCGAAAATAGCCAAACGGGCAAAATCCTGACAGATCGATGCGGTGAACCCGGACATGTTGGTTGGGTGCATGGGTTTTGATGGAGATTGAACTGCATGCACCGGCTTCGTGACGCAGATGCAGCGGTGTAATCTGTCGGGCCAGCATTGCACTATCGTCAAGGCCATACTCGCGCACATGGGTGATCGATCGCATCCTTCCATTTCACAGGCACATGCTGGTGATCCCCAGTTGCCGATGTCGCGTCTCTCCGTCGCCCCGATGATGGATTGGACCGACACGCATTGCCGTGTGTTCCACCGCCTCCTGGCGCCGCATGCGCGGTTGTATACGGAGATGGTGCATGCCAATGGGGTGATCCAGGGCGACCGGGGCAAGTTGCTGGCGCTGGATCCTGTCGAGCATCCCGTGGCGTTGCAGTTGGGCGGCAGTGAGCCGGGGTTGCTGGCGCAGGCGGCGCGCATCGGGCAGGCGCATGGGTTTGATGAGATCAACCTCAACGTGGGTTGCCCGTCCGATCGGGTGCAGGCCGGGCGCTTTGGCGCTTGCCTGATGCGCGAGCCGGCGTTGGTCGCCGACAGCGTGGCCGCGATGGTGGCGGCCTGCGATGTGCCGGTGACGGTGAAGTGCCGACTTGGCATTGACGACGACGCGCATTACGAAGTCTTCCGTGCGTTCATCGACCAGGTGGCGGCGGCCGGTTGCAGTACGTTCGTGGTGCATGCGCGCAATGCGTGGTTGAAGGGGTTGTCACCGAAGGAAAATCGAGAGGTGCCACCGCTGCGTTACGAGTGGGCGTATCAACTCAAGCGCGAACGCCCGGAGCTGGCGGTGCTCGTCAATGGCGGCATCGCGACATTGGACGCGGCCATCGCGCATCTTGAACACGCCGATGGCGCGATGCTCGGGCGTGCGGCGTACCACGATCCGTATCTGCTGCATCGCCTTGATGTGGCTTTGTTCGGTGGCGAGCTGCTGGAGCGCGCCGCGTTGTTGCGTGCGTTCCGCCCACATATCGAAACATGGCTGGCGCAGGGCATTGCGCTGAAGCATGTGACTCGACATGTGCTCGGACTCTTCCACGGGCAACGTGGCGGGCGCGCGTTCCGGCAGGTGCTGAGTGAAGGCGCGCACAAGCCGGGTGCGGACTGGTCGTTGATCGAATCGGCGCTGGCGCATACGCAATCGGATTCGAGGCTCGCCGCATGATCACGCACGACGTCTCCGCGTTTCTCGCGTTCGCCCGCACGCTGGCGCCTGATGCCGGTGCGGCGACGGCGCGCGCCGCCTTCCTGGTGGCGCCGGATGGCTTCCGGTTGGCGGGGCAATCGGCTGAGGACAACCGCTACATGGCGGAAGCATCAGCGTTCGATGCAGCACGCGCCTCGCAACAGCATCGGGATTTGCATCGCGCGATGTCCAGCGAGCTGCCGGTGATCTGTTTCGCCGGGGATCCCGCGACGCCCGATGCGCTATTCCCCAACAATGTTTTCGGCACTGCACATGCGGCGTCGCATTCCGCGCCATGTTATGTCGTCGGCCGCATGCGGCACCCGGTGCGGCAGCAGGAAGCGTTGCGTGCGGACATCCGGGACTTCTTCGGCAACGTGCTGGGCTATGAGGCGATCGACCTGTCGATGCAGCCACATGCCTGCGAACTCACCGGCGCGCTGGTCATCGATCGCGCGCGGGGCATCGGGTTCTGCGGGTTGTCCGAGCGTTGCGACGAGGCGGGTGCACGCCTGCTCCACGATGCGTTTGGCTTGCGCGCGACGTTGCTGTTTGCGCTGGCGCCGGGCGAATACCACACCAATGTCGTGCTCGCGGTGCTTGCTGGACGGGCTGCGATGATCTGCCCGCAAGGCTTCGCCGATCCGTCCGTGGTGGAGGCCATCGCGGCGTTGTATGCGCCACACGCGATCGTGTTGTCGGCCGCCGAGCATTCTTCGTTTGCGGGCAACGCGATGACACTGTCGGCCGGCCATGTCTGGATGAGCGCGACTGCCGAACGCGCCCTGACCATGGCCAGCCGCAAGGGATTGGCCGACGCTGGGTTCGCGGTGGGCAGCGTGGAGCTGGACGCGATCGAGGCCGCGGGCGGGTCGTTGCGGTGCTGTATAGGGGAAATTTTCTGAGGGTCAGCGCGCGATCGACCGCTTCGGCTGAACGGCAGGGCATGATGTGCGGCAAAAGTTAAGGACTTGTTCACCGCCAACTTCCAACAATCACCTCGTCCCTTCTCCCCATCCTTGCCGGATATCCCATGCCGCTGCGCCTCCAACTGCCCCTTTGCCTGCTGACCATCGCCTGTGCGACGTTCAGTGGATGGGCGGTTGCGCGGCCGCCTTCGGACCGGGCTCCACTGCCCCAGATGGCGGAAGGGGATGCGCGCGGGCATCGCGAGGATGCCTTGTCCAACAGCGTGCGCAGGATCGAGCGCAACACGCGCGACCAGGTGTTGAGCGCCGAGCGCATTCCATTTGATGGACGCGACGTCAATCGCATCAAGACGGTCGACGAGCACGGCCGCGTGCGCGTCTACATGGACGATCCGCAGTCCAGCCCGCCTGACCCAGAGCCGCCTTCCAACTGATCCCTAGGCGAGACTTCTCTTGCCAAGGTGCTGCCTACACATTGCCACCACGGCTGAATAGGGCACCCTGACCCTCTAAGGCCGTTGGCCAAGCTTCGGAGTGACCCATGCGTATCCTGCTCGTCGAAGATGAAGCCCCGTTGCGCGAAACGCTGGCGGCACGCCTGAAACGCGAAGGCTTTGCGGTGGACGCCGCCCAGGATGGCGAGGAAGGCCTCTACATGGGTCGCGAAGTTCCGTTCGATGTCGGCATCATCGACCTGGGATTGCCCAAGATGTCAGGCATGGAGCTGGTGAAAGCCCTTCGTGATGAGGGCAAACAATTCCCGGTACTGATCCTGACCGCGCGTTCCAGCTGGCAGGACAAGGTGGAAGGCCTCAAGCACGGCGCCGACGATTATCTGGTCAAGCCGTTCCATGTGGAGGAACTGCTGGCGCGCATCAATGCGCTGGTGCGCCGGGCCGCTGGCTGGAGCAAGCCGACGCTGGAGTGCGGCCCGGTGGTCCTGGACCTTGCGGCGCAGACGGTCAGCGTCAACGGTGGCAACATCGACCTGACCAGCTATGAGTACAAAGTGCTCGAGTACCTGATGATGCATGCCGGTGAACTGGTCTCCAAGGCCGACCTCACCGAGCATATCTACCAGCAGGATTTCGATCGCGACTCGAACGTGCTGGAAGTCTTCATTGGCCGCTTGCGAAAGAAGCTGGATCCGGATGGCACGCTCAAGCCCATCGAAACGGTTCGCGGTCGCGGCTACCGCTTTGCGATCCCGCGCACCGAGGAATGAGTGCACCGTTGCGCAACGGCTGACCATGTTGCGCATCACGCCACGAGCCGGCCACCATGAGTGACCCTGCCGTCGCTTCGAGTGCCACGGTTCGCCCTCTGATGGCAACTGCAACTACCAATTCCGATTCGCGCGAACCGCTGCTGCAATGGCGGCCGCGTTCGCTGCAGTCGCGGCAGTTGCTGGCCGCAAGCCTTGGTTTGATTGCGTTCCTCGCGCTGGCGGGATTTTCACTGGATCGCGCCTTCGTCGACGTCGCCGGCCAAGGCCTGCGCGAGCGGCTCAAGGCCTACGCATTTACCTATGCCGGGGATATCGAATGGGCGCGGGATGGCTCACTGATCCCGCCGGAAGTTCCACCCGATGGCCGGTTCAATCGGCCAGGCGGGGGCTTGTATGCGGATATCGAACTGCCTAACGGCGTCTGGTATTCCGGCTCGGCGCAGGGTCCGCGAATCCCGCGCGGCAGCATGCTCGGCGGGCATGAGGAAGTGTTCGATGGGCCGCTGCGCATCATCAAGAGCGACGGCACGTCCGGTGAGGTGTATCGCTACGGAATCGGCCTGGTCGATGCCACGCGCAGCGACAACGCGGAATTTCCGTACACCATTTACGTGATGGAAGATGCCGGCACGCTGCCACGGCAGGTGCGCGTCTTTCGCCAGGCGCTGTGGGGTTACCTGGGGATTGCCGGCGTCGTGTTGCTGTTGTTGCAGGCGGTGATCCTGCGGTGGAGCCTGCTGCCGTTGCGGCGGGTGATCGACGAGCTCAAGCGAGTCCAGCGCGGCCAGGCAGCGCACATGAGCGAGCGCCATCCGCGCGAGTTGGAACCCTTGACCGACAGCATCAACGCCTTCGTCGAAAGCGAGCGCGAAAACCTCGATCGCCAGCGCAATACGCTCGCCGATCTCGCCCATAGCCTGAAAACCCCGCTGGCTGTGTTGCGCACGCGGCTGGACAACGAGGCCGACGCGAATGAACTTCGCGAGGAACTCGACACCCAATTGCGACGCATGAACGACCTGGTCGGCTATCAACTGTCGCGCGCGGCCTCCAGTGGGCACACGTTGTTCGCTGCGCCCATCGCGATCGAACCGCATGCCGAGCAGATCGTCCGCGGCCTGGAAAAAATCTACGCCGGCAAAGGCGTGATCTGCGAATTCGACATCGATCCGGCCGCCTGTTTCCACGGCGAGCCAGGCGACCTGCAGGAATTGTTGGGCAATCTTCTCGAAAACGCCTTCAAGTGGGCGAAGTCGCGCGTGTTGCTGACGATCCAGGTCGGGGCGACCGCATCCAAGCGTCGGCCAGGCGTATTAATTGCCGTGGACGACGATGGCCCGGGCATCGCGACCGAGAAAATCGCGCATGTGCTGCAACGCGGCGTTCGCGGAGATGAGCGCGTGCAGGGGCATGGCATCGGCCTGGCGATCGTGCAGGACATGGTCCGCAGCTATCGCGGCGAGCTGGACGTCGGTGTCTCGAAGGAGCTGGGTGGCGCGCGGTTTGAAGTCACGCTGCCACCGGGACTCTGACGCTAGCGAAACATGCCGGGCAGGAAACTGTGCCAGCGCGGCATGTGTGGCACCCCGTCATCGTCGCTGCCGCGAAATGACGGCGGCGCTTTGGTCTTGCCGTTTTTCATCGCCGGCGCATGTCGCGTCGCTTGCACGGTGGGGATGATCGACGGCGATCCCGTTGCCTCGGGACACGCACCACCATCGCCGTTGGGCCCATGCATCCGGACGTCGCGCGCACTCACCGCGAAGCACGCCAGCAGCAGCAACACGCAGCAGGCAAATCGAGTCATGGCGTCGGCAATCCTTCAGGCCCGCCGGGACGGCAAGGCGGATAAGGGGACGGCACACTATAGCTTGGATGCTCCAGTGCGGAAGCCAGAGGAATGCTGCGGTGCAGCAGACAGCGGCAGCCCGATCCGGCAGACTTTGCCAGATGAACGAGCGTGACCTGCTGCTGCAGTTGTTGGCCGGCCCGGCGACCGGGCAGGCGCTGTCCCGCGCCAGCGGACAGACGCGCGCAGCGGTGTGGAAGCGCATCGCCGCGTTGCGTGCCGCAGGCGTGGACATCACCGCGCAGGCGGGCCGCGGCTATGCGTTGACCGGGCCGGTGGAGTTGCTCGATGCCGACGTCGTCCGCGCGGGCTTGCCGCCCTGTACGCAACCAGCCATCAGCACCTTGGACATTGCCTGGTCGCTGGATTCGACCAATTCCGAACTGCTACGCCGGATCACTCCAGCTGAAGGCGTCGCGGTGCTGCTGGCCGAACGCCAGACCGGCGGTCGGGGGCGGCGGGGACGCACGTGGGCCTCCCCGCTGGCCGCCAACATCTATCTATCGCTGGCCAGCATGTTTTCAGGCGGGCTGGCGCGACTGCCGGGGTTGAGCCTGGTCGCCGGCGTGGCGACGGCTGAAGCGCTCCATTCGCTGGGATATACCGATGTGCGCCTGAAGTGGCCGAACGACGTGGTGGTCGCCGATGCCGATGGATTGCGCAAGCTCGGTGGTTTGCTCATCGAAGGCGGCGGCGAACATGCCGGACCCGTTCGCGCGGTGCTGGGCCTGGGTCTGAACGTGGCGATGCCGCCGGCGTTTGCCGCGACCATCACGCAGCCGTGGACGGACCTGGCATCCGTCGTGAACGTCGCTGGCCGCACTCCTTCGCGCAATGAAACCGTGTCGACGCTCCTTGCGCACTGGATTCCCGCGCTGACGCAATTCGATGCCGAGGGGCTGTCGCCGTTCCTGCCGCGATATGCCGCATTGGATGTGCTTGCCGGATGCGACGTGACGTTGCATGCGGGTGCCGATGGGCCCGCGCGCACGGCGCATGCGTTGGGACTGGCCGAGGACGGCGCACTGCGGGTGCGCATCGATGGCAGGGAAGTGCGCGTGCATTCGGCTGAAGTCAGCGCGCGTGCGGTAGCCGCATGACGACCTGGCTGTTCGACCTCGGCAACAGCCGGTTGAAATGCGCGCCACTGCAGGACGGCCAAACGGGCGAGGTCATCGAGGCCCCGCACGATGGCGAAAATTTCATCGATGGATTGGCCGCGCGACTACCGGGGAAGATCGACACCGCCTTCGTCTCCAGCGTTGCCAGCACCGCCTTGACGGCAACGCTGCTCGACACACTGGCGCAACGCTGCACCCGCATCTCGCTGGCGCGAACGCAACACGAGTGCGATGGCGTGCGCATCGCCTACGGCATCCCCGCGCACCTGGGTGTCGACCGCTTCCTGGCATTGCTGGCGGCACATGCACGTGCACGCGATGCCTGGCTGGTGGTGGGTGTCGGTACGGCGTTGACGATCGACCTCCTTGCGGGAGATGGACGCCATCACGGCGGCCGTATCGCACCATCGCCGACGCTGATGCGCCAGTCGCTGAATCTGCGCGCGCCGCATTTGCCATCAAGCGGCGGGGTGTACGTCGACTTCGCCAACGACACGGCAGCCGGATTGGCGTCGGGCTGCGAAGGCGCGGCCATTGCATTGATCGCAAGCAGCCGGAACGCCGCAGTGGACCATGTGCGCTGCGAGCCCCGACTCATGGTGCACGGCGGAGGCGCAGCGGCATTGCTGCCATATCTGGATGACGCCGTGCATGCTCCAGCGCTGGTACTGGAAGGCCTGGCGCGCTGGTCGCACACGGTCGGCGACACCGACGTCAATCTTCGCAAGCCGCATGGCTAGAATGCAGACATGTTCGCGCGCGCACTGATCGTATTGTTGCTTGTGCTCAATGCCGGCGTTGCGACGTGGTGGGTATTGCGTCCTTCCGCACCATCGATCATGCCCGCGATCTCGCCTGCTGGCAGTGCGCGATTGCAGTTGCTGCATGAACCCGCCGCGCCCTCGCGCAATCGACCTGCTGTCGCTGCAAGAGCGCAGGCGTCACCGGAAATTGCAGCCACCACGGCCCCTGCGTCGGCGGCCTCAGCACTGGCAGCGACCGCGGAGCCTCACTGCCACACATTCGGCCCGTTCAAGGACATGGCGGCATTGTCCGGCGCGCAGGCGGCATTGAAACCTCGCGTCTTCCGCCTGCAACTGCGTTTGGTGGCCACATCGGCGCACGGCTGGCGTGTCTGGCTACCGCCGTTGCCGGACCATGACGCCGCCCAGGCAATGACAACACGGATCGCAGGTGCTGGCTTCAAGGACTACTACATCGTTGGCAAAGGCGATGAGGCCAATAGCATCGCGCTGGGTCGATTCGGCAACGAAGAGGCCGCGCGACGCCAGCAATCCGCGCTCGTGAGCGCCGGTATTCCCGCCAAGGTGGATGCGGTCGGCGCGAATGCGAACTGGATCGACGTGAGCGCGACCCCCGCCTTTGATGCTGTCGCCTTCGCCCACGACCTACACGTGTTGCAGACCCATGCCATCGACTGCACGACACTGGCGTCACCTGCCGCAACCACGGCGCGTTAGAATGCGCAGCGTCCCACGCGCCACGAGTCCGTGGATGCCCACGCAATTTCCATGCCGGCATAGCTCAGTTGGTAGAGCAACCGCCTTGTAAGCGGTAGGTCCCCAGTTCGAATCCGGGTGCCGGCACCAGTTCCAAAGCGCATCTTCCACAACGCTTTCCGGAACAGCGCCCGATCTGGTTTATCAGCATCATTCCCATGCGAATTATGAAGACGAATTACCTTTCGTGTTGATGACTCAGCGCATAGCAGCAACATGCCATCATTATTATCAACGCCGTAAAAAGCTAACCCATGAGGAATGGAACGGTTTACAGGTACGGGGCAGATCGCGGCCGTTGCCCAAACGCGGCACAATGGCTCGCTATTCAATGGAGCCGTCAATGCGCAAGTTTCCTCCTGTATCCCTTTTGGGCGCACCCACCGACATCGGCGCCGGTCATCGCGGCGCGGTGATGGGGCCCGAGGCGCTGAGGATCGCCGGTTTGGCCGAAGCGTTGATCGAGCGCGGCATCGATGTTGTCGATCGCGGCAACGTCGACGGTCCACGCAATCCCTGGCTGGGGCCGGTGGAAGGTTATCGCCATCTGGACGAGGTCGTTGCGTGGAATCGCGCCGTCATGGACGCCGTCCACGCCGAATTGCATGCAGGTCGCCTGCCGATCCTGCTGGGTGGGGATCATTGCCTGGGTATCGGTTCGATCACCGCGGTCGCGCGCTATTGCCGCGACACCGGAAAGACGCTGCGCGTGCTGTGGCTCGACGCGCATGCCGATTTCAATACGCACGATGTGACGCCATCAGGAAACATCCATGGCATGCCGGTTGCGTGCCTGTGCGGAATCGGACCGGAAGCCTTGACGCATCTCGGCGGCGATGCGCCAGCGGTCAAACCTTCGCAGATCCGGCAGATCGGCATCCGCTCCGTCGATGAGGGTGAGAAACGGCTGATCAAGGAACATGCGCTGGACCTGTATGACATGCGCTACATCGACGAAGTCGGCATGCGCCGCGCGATGGAGCAGGCGCTGGCCGGGATGGACGACAACACCCATCTGCACGTGAGTTTCGATGTGGATTTCCTTGATCCCAGCATCGCGCCGGGCGTTGGCACCGTCGTGCCCGGCGGCCCGAATTACCGCGAAGCGCAGCTGGTGATGGAGATGATCGCCGACAGCGGCCGCATGGGTTCGCTGGACATCATGGAGCTCAATCCGGTGCTGGATACGCGCAATGCAACGGCGCTGCTGGCGGTGGATCTTGTGGAAAGCCTGTTTGGAAAATCGACGCTGATGCGGGATTGATGGGTTACACGAATACACCCTGAGTAAGCGTTTGGCGTCGGAATCCGAGCCAGCGCATGATGAAAAAAACGAGAGGCCGGTTCATTGCCGGCCTCTCGTTGCCATGGCATGGCGACACAGCGCCATGTGCATAACGCGATGACTCCCCATTACCAGCCAGGTGGATCGGCGACGAATCCCGCAGGAAATGGCGTGGGCGCAGTGCCCGCGCCGTAGTAGCGGCGTGGTTGGGGAAGGATGCCGAGCGCAGCAAGCGCTTCTGGTGCGTCGTAACGCAACTGCACGATCTGTGCCGGGCGCGTGCTGGCTTTATCAAATTCGGTATTGCTGACGGGCGACCATTCGCGTGCGCCATAGCCAGTCCCGATGCTCTGGCGGACGATCCCCGAATTTGGTGAATCGGTTGCCGATTCGGCAGCACGCCCCGAAGCCTGGGCTGCAGGCGCCGCAGCCTTTGCTGCGGCCATGCCGTTGTCGCGCATGCCCCGGCGCGCTTGCGGTCCTGGCTCGTCATACACCTGTGATTGATCAACGATCGGATGGGTTTCGCGAAACACCGCGATACCGATCACGCCGACATTGTCCGGTCGTCCGGTGCGCGCGGCATACGAGTCGGGAAGATCGGTGAACACGAACTGCGACACATCGTCGAGAGAATTGCGCCAGCCATTGATCTGGGTGCTCTGCCAGGGCGCAAGCACATAGCCGGCCTGCGATGGATCGGCGGTCTGGCCGCTGACGGCGTTGACGCCATCCACCGACAAGATGACCAATACGCGCTCGCTGCTGGTGTTGGTCAGCCGGACGGAATAGCGATGGCCGGGCGTGCCGGGAATCCAGTGTTGGCCATGGTGCCGGTATTCCGGCAGTTGCTGGCCACTGTCGCGATCGATGACGTCAAGGTCGACCAGGGGGCGGGCGGACAGCGGTCCACAGGCGGTGGCAGCGAGCAGCGCTGCGGTGAGTACCAGCATGTTGCGCATCATGGTGCGGTCTCCTGTTCGGGTCGGTGTGTTGGAAGGACGAGCCTGTTAACGCGCGGGGTCGGCAAACGGGGTTGAACGTGCGGGGTAAACTGCGGGCCGACTTTCGATCAAGTGCCCACGCAGTGCCTGCAATGACTCCGACCCGTGTCCTCACTGGCATCACCACCTCTGGCACGCCTCACCTGGGCAACTATGTGGGCGCCATTCGCCCGGCGATCGCGGCCAGTCGTTCGTCTGGTGTGGAAAGCTTCTATTTCCTGGCCGATTACCACGCGCTGGTGAAGGTGCAGGAGCCGGCGCGCATCCAGCGGTCTACCCTGGAGATCGCAGCCGCGTGGCTGGCGTGCGGACTGGATCCGGACAAGGTCTGGTTTTATCGCCAGTCCGATATCCCCGAGATTCCCGAGCTCACCTGGCTGTTGACCTGCATCGCCGGCAAGGGCCTGCTCAACCGCGCGCACGCCTACAAGGCAGCCGTCGACCGCAATCGCAGCGAAGGCGAAGACGACGACGCGGGTATCAACGCGGGACTCTTCATGTATCCGGTGCTGATGGCTGCCGACATCCTGCTGTTCAACGCCAACAAGGTGCCGGTCGGTCGCGATCAGGTACAGCACATCGAGATGGCCCGCGATTTCGCGCAGCGCTTCAACCACTTGTATGGCGAACAACACTTTGTGTTGCCTGAAGCTGCGATCGAGGAGCAGGTAGCGACGCTGCCTGGCCTGGACGGCCGCAAGATGAGCAAGAGCTACGACAACACCATTCCGCTGTTCGATTCGCGCGCGAAATTGAAAAAGGCGATCTTCTCGATCGTGACCGATTCGCGCGCGCCCGGCGAAGCCAAGGACACAGAGGGCTCCGCGCTGTTCCAGATTTTCCAGGCGTTTGCGACCGTCGAGGAAACCGCAGCGATGCGCCAGGCCTTCATCGACGGCATTGGTTGGGGCGATGCGAAGCAGAAGTTGTTTGAACGCATCGATGCCGAGGTTGCGCCGCTGCGTGACAAGTACGAACAACTGGTCGCACATCCCGCGCGCATCGAGCAGCAGTTGCGCGATGGGGCGCAGCGGTTGCGAGGGAAATACGCAACACCACGTTTGCAACTGTTGCGCGAATCAGTCGGGCTGCGCGATCTGGGCAGGAAGTACGAAGATGTCAAGCAGGCCGTGAAAAAGCCCAGCAATGACTTGCAAGACCTCAAGCGTTATCGCGACAAGGATGGCCGGTTCTATTCAAAGCTATTGGAGAACAAGGTTTTGCTTGTGACGAGCAAGGGCGCAGATAGCCACGAGGCTGCAAACCAGCAGTTGAAGGCGGTCATCGAGGTAGGCGTGCCCGCCCTCGATGAGTTCTTTATTGCGGAGCCGGGGGTCGAAGCTGCAGCAGTGGTGTCGCTGCTACGCCGGATGCATCCAGCGGTTTGATCGGATCTTGATCGCTGCATGTTGAGTTGAAAGCATTCAAGTCCAGACATTCGCCGGCGCACCTAGCTCGGGATGCTTCATCCTGACGATGCAAAAGCGATGTCCTGTCGGGGCTTCCATCACCCACCAACGTTTCACGAACCCGATCTTCTTCGCGCCGAGCGCCTCGAGGCGCGCAGCTTCCGCATCAAGATCGTCGGTTTCAATGTCCAGGTGCACGCGTGATGGATGCTGCACTTTCTGCACTTCGACCTGCAGGTCCGCCGGCGTGCCGCTGAACTCGGCATAGGCAGCGTCGTCTTCTATGTAGGATTCTCCGGCCACAAACCCGAGCGCGCCGCTCCAGAACGTCGCGGCAGCATCGATGTCGCCGGTCTGGCAGTCGATGATAAAGCCGGCGAGACGGCTGCGATGTGCCATGGCGATTCCTCGTAGGGCGGGCCCTGGCCCACCACTTTTTATCGCAACACGCTGGCGGGCCTGGGCCCGCCCTATGTCAATTCGGTTTTGCGAGATCGTCGAGCAATGTTTTCAGGAACCGCGCCGCCTCGCCGCCCGTCGCGGCGCGGTGGTCGAACGTCAGCGAAATGGGCATGCGCCTGTGCACTTCGATGCCACCCATCACTGCGACGACGTCGAAGCTCAGTTTACCAGCGCCGATGATCGCGACCGTCGGCGGTACCACCACAGGCGTTGCGTAGCGACCGGCGAACATGCCGAAGTTCGAAAGTGAAATCGTGTAGCCGGCCAATTCGGACGCGGGAATACTGCGGTCCTCGACCTGCGCACGCAGGCGCTGGATCGCACCGCGCACCCCATTTGCGTCCAGCATGTCGGCATTGCGCAGCGCCGGTACGAACAAACCATCGTCGGTATCGACTGCGATGCCGATGTCCACATGCGGATGCATGGTGCGCACCAGCTTGTCGCCGTCGAACCAGGCGTTGAGCGCAGGCACTGCCTTGCACGCGGCGACGATCGAGCGGATCAGGCGCGCGGTGATGTCCTGCTTGCCGATCCATGCGTGCAGGTCGGCGTCGTCGCACAGCGTGGTCGGCACGACTTTCGCATGCGCATCAGCCATGACGCGAGCCATGTTGCGGCGCACGCCCTTGAGCTGTTCGGGCTGGCCGCTTGCCGTGACGGCGGGTGATTGCGTGCGCATCGGTTTGCCGGCTGCGGACACGGATGTGCGTTGTGTGGATGCAACCGGCACAGGCGCGGCAGGCTGCACGGTGCGGGGCGTTGCGGCAGCGCCGGCTTTCGCGGAACCATCAGCCGCGGCCTGCTTGACGTCGTTCATCGTGACAACGCCGTCGGTGCCGGTCGCACGTACGCGCGACACATCGACGCCAAGCTTGCGAGCAAGAGCGCGCACCGCGGGCATTGCCTTGACGCCGCCGACCGCAACCGCGGCTTCGCTGCGCACCGCATCGGAGGATTGCATTGCGCCGACCACGGTGCCGCTGTCTTCGCGCAACACTTCGGTGCGGGTGCCAGGTTCTCCTTTCGGGGCCGCAGTGCCGTCATCACTGATGGTGCCACCGTCGTCCGACGCAATCACGTTGTGGTCGTTGCCCGGCGCGTCTTTGCCGACGCCGCCGTGGGTTTCCTGCGCCATCGCCGGCGCACCGCCATGGTGATGCCCGGTGTCCTGGCCTTCGGCGCGCTGCGGCAATGAGGGATCGAGTTCAAACTCCGCCAGCATCGTATTGGTGACGATGACATCGCCTTCGGCGCCGCCAAGGCGCAACACCTTGCCGGAGACGGGCGAGGGCACTTCAACCACTGCCTTCGCCGTTTCCATCGAGACGAGGTTGTCATCGAGCCGGATCGTGTCGCCGACCTTGACGAACCACTCGACGATGGTCGCGTCCGGCAAGCCTTCGCCGAGGTCGGGGAGCAGGAACTGCTTGGTTGAAGCCGGTTTCGTTGCCATGTCTGTTTTCCGTAGGGCGGGTTTCAACCCGCCGTTGTGTGCCTTACCAGTAAATTCGCAATGAACTCGTCATTTGATCTATCGACAATCGGGTTTCCAGGCGCGCGGCGGCGCGACTGTCGGATCCGCAAATGGGCTTATTCGCGGCGCACTCAGGAATGTGCGACCGCGCGTTTGGCCGCAGCAACGATCTTGTCCACGCTCGGCAGGTATTTCATCTCCAGCCGGAACAGCGGGATGTGCGTGTCGTACCCGGTCACGCGCTCGACCGGCGCGACCAGGTCGAACATCGATTCCTCGGCCAGCCGCGCGGCGACCTCGGCGCCAAAGCCGGCGGTCTTCGCTGCCTCGTGCACGATCACGCAGCGGCCGGTTTTCGCCACCGATTCTGCGATGGTGGCAAAGTCGAGCGGCTTGAGCGTGGCGACGTCGATGACCTCGGCGCTGATGCCGTCCTTCGCCAGCGCATCGGCGGCCTCCAGGGTTTCCTTGACCTGCGCGCCCCATGTCACCAGCGTCAGGTCGGAGCCGTCGCGCAGCACGTAGCAGACGTCCAGCGGCAAAGCTTCACCGTCGTCCGGCACCACTTCCTTGTACTGGCGATAGATGCGCTTGGGTTCGAAGAAGATCACCGGATCCGGATCACGGATTGCCGCCAGCAGCAGGCCGTAGGCGCGCGCGGGCGACGACGGCATCACCACGCGCAGGCCGGGGACGTTGGTGAAGATCGACTCGTTCGCCTCGGAATGATGTTCCGGTGCGCGGATGCCGCCGCCCCACGGCACGCGCAGCACCATTGGACACGTGAGTCGGCCGCGCGTGCGGTACCGCATGCGCGCCGCGTGACAGACGATGAAGTCCACCATCGGATACATGAAGCCATCGAACTGCGACTCGGCGACGGGCTTCATGCCTTGGGAGGCCATGCCGACGGTGAGCCCGGCGATGGTGGTTTCATCCAATGGCGTGTCGAGGACGCGCTCGGTGCCAAACGTCGCTGACAGACCGGCGGTGGCGCGGAACACGCCACCGTTGACGCCGACATCTTCACCCAGCACGACTACCGTCCTGTCGTTGCGCATCTCGTACGCAAGCGCCCGGGTGATCGCTTCGATCAACGTAATTGCCGCAGGTGATGCTGGCGCGGCGGTCGCAGGAGCCTTATCAGCCATTGCGCTTCTCCAGGGCAATCGCCGACGCGCGTTGCGCGAGCAGGTCCGGTGGTGGATCGGCGTAGAGGAAGTCGAACATCGCCTCGACTGGCTGGACCTTGGATTCAAGATAGGCGTTGATCTCGACATCGATCAGCTTGCCGCACTCCTCCAGCCACGCCTTCTCCTGCGCGTCGTCCCACAATTTCAGTGCGGTGAGATACGTGCGCAGGCGCAGCATCGGCTCGCGCGTCCATCCGGATTTGACCTCGTCTTCTCCGCGATAGCGGCGCGCGTCGTCGGCGGTGGTGTGGTCATGCAGGCGGTAGGTCAGGAACTCGATCACGCTGCCACCTTCGCCGCTGCGTGCGCGCTCGCCGGCGCGACGCATGGCTTCGAGCACCGCGATCAAATCGTTGCCATCGACCTGCAGGCAATGCAGGCCTCCGGCGATGCCCTTCTGCGCGAGCGTTTCCGCGCCGGTCTGCGCCGACCGCGGGACGGAAATCGCCCAGCCGTTGTTGATGACACACAACACCAGTGGCAACTTGTACGCACCTGCGGAATTCACCGCGGCATAGAAATCAGCCTTCGATGAACCACCATCGCCGCAACAGCTCACCGCGATCCGCGGTTCCTTGCGCAGCTTGAACGCCAATGCCGCGCCGGCTGCCATCAGGCATTGGGTGGAAATCGGCACGCACCACGGGTAATCGTTTTTCGGACCGGCAAAATCATTGCCGCGCTCGTCGCCGCCCCAATACATCAGCACTTCGCGTGGTTGCACGCCGCGCATGAACTGCGCGCCGTATTCGCGATAGCTTGGCGCGAACACGTCCTCGGCCTGCATCGAGGCGCCGATGCCGACATGCGTCGCTTCGTGGCCCAGGCAGGCGGCGTAGGTGCCAAGTTTGCCGGTGCGTTGCAGCGCGATCGACTTGGTGTCGAAGACGCGCACGTAGAGCATCTGCTTGAACAGCGGCAGCAGCGATTTGGGGTCGAAGCCCTTGGGCAACGCGGCGACCAGCTTGCCGTCGGTGCCCAGGTATTGCAGGTATTCGATGTCGAAGTGCGCGGCGATGGTCATGCGGCAACCGGGTCGGCAGGAAATGAACGGAACCCCGATGATAGCGAATCGCGGTGTGATTCCGGTGGCGCACTGCCTGGAAGGACCCCGATGGCAGGGTCAGCTTGGCGTTGCAGGCTAGAATCCATGCATGGCCATCGACAATAACGAAAGACCGCTCGAGGACGGTATCCATACCGACCTGACCGAGCGGTTGTCCTATGCCGGTTATCTGCGCCTGGACCGTCTGTTGTCGGCGCAGGAGCCGCGAGCGCAGCCGCCGCAGCACGACGAGATGTTGTTCATCGTGCAGCACCAGGTGGCCGAACTGTGGATGAAGTTGATGATCCACGAATTGCGTGCGGCCATTGCCCACCTGCGCGCCGACGAGATCGGCCGTTGCCAGAAGAATTTCGCGCGCTGCAAGGTCGTCCTGGTCCAGCTGACGGCCATGTGGTCGGTGCTGGAAACACTGACGCCTTCGGAATACATGCAGTTCCGCCATATCCTCGGGCCGGCATCGGGCTTCCAGTCGCTGCAATACCGGACGATGGAATTCCTGCTGGGCAACAAGAATGCGGCGATGTTGAAGGTGTTCGCGCACGATGCGCAAGGCAGCGAGGTGCTGCGTGAGGCGCTGGAGTCGCCGAGCCTGTACGACGAGGCGCTGTGCTTCCTGGCGCGGCATGGCCACGCGATTCCGGCTGGCTGCCTGCAACGCGACTGGTCCAGGGCGCATGTGTTCGATCCTGCACTGGTGCCGGTATTCGAGCGCATCTACGAAGCCAGCGACACCTGCTGGGTCGCTTATCAGTTGTGCGAGGACCTGGTCGACCTGGAAACGCAATTCCAGCTCTGGCGCTTCCGCCACATGCGCACGGTGATGCGGATCATCGGATTCAAGCGGGGCACCGGCGGGTCGAGCGGCGTAGGGTTCCTCAAGCAGGCGCTGGAGCTGACCTTTTTCCCGGAGCTGTTCGAAGTGCGCACGGTGATCGGGAGCGCGCCCGCCACAGGCTATTGATCGCTGGCAAATCAGCATTGCTGCTTTGCAGCAATACGCCACTGGTTTGACGGCATGCGCCAGTGCAGGCGATCCTCGACCCACGCGTGCAATCGCGCGCGGTCCGTCGAAGGGGAGCTGCATGAGCACCAACATTCCAAACGCCGCCGAGCCGATGGGTCCGCCGTTGCAAGCCATTCCGTCCGGGCAGGGGGCGTCACCCAGCTTTCCGCAGGTGCTCGGTCATCCGCGCCCGCTGTGGATGTTGTTCATGACCGAATTCTGGGAACGCTTCGCGTTCTACGGCATGCGTTGGGCGCTTACGCTGTACATCGTCTCGCAGTTCTTCAATGGCGATGCGTCGGGCCAGGCTTCGGCCAGTCGCACCTACGGCGCGTATCTGGCGTTGGTCTATGCCGCAGCGATCTTCGGCGGCTATGTCGCCGATCGCGTGCTGGGTTACCAGCGATCCATCCTGCTGGGCGCGGTGATCATGGCTGCGGGCCTGTTTGCGATCGCGATCCCCGATCCACACATCTTCCAGCTAGGGCTGGCCACGGTCATTGTCGGCAACGGGCTGTTCAAACCCAATATCTCCACCATGGTCGGCAAGTTGTATGGCGTCAGCGACGGTCGCCGCGACGCCGGTTTCACCATCTTCTACATGGGCATCAATGCCGGCGCCTTCGTCGCACCGATCCTGACCGGCTGGCTGGCCAACCAGGTGTTCGGCACCGATGCGATCCCTGCGTACAAGGTGGTGTTCATGGCCTCGGGCGTCGGCATGTTGATCAGTCTGGTCTGGTTCTGGTTCGGGCGTCGCCAGCTCGACGGCATTGGCCGGCCGCCGGCGGACAACGCCAGCAAGCGGCGGGTGCTTTACGTGCTTGCCGGCGCGCTGGTCGCGATCCCGGTGGTCTATGCCCTGTTGGCGGTCGGCGCCGGCGTGCTGCAATGGGTCCTGAGCGCCTTGTTCGTCGGCCTGGCCGCGATGCTGCTGGTCGAAGGGATCCGCGAAGGCGCGGTGCAACGCGACAAGGTGATCGCGATGCTGATCATCTTCGTGTTCAACGTGCTGTTCTGGATGTTCTTCGAACAGGCCGGCAGCTCGTTCAACTTCCTCGCCGAGCAGATCGTCAACCGCGATTTCGGCGGCTGGACGTTCCCCGTCGCGTGGTTCCAGTCGGTGAATTCGATCGCGATCATCGTGCTTGCGCCGATCATGGCGGCAATGTGGGTATGGATGGGACGGCGCAGTAGCGACCCGTCGATCCCGCGCAAGTTCGGACTCGGCCTGATCTTCAACGGCCTGGCTTTCCTGCTGCTGATGTATGCGTTGTCGCACCTGGTCAGCGCAGGCGGCAAGATCCCGTTCTGGACGCTGTTCATGGTCTACGTCATCCAGTCCGTCGGCGAGCTCTGCCTGTCACCGATCGGCCTGTCGATGGTGACCAAGCTGGCGCCGGTGCGCATGGTCGGCATGGCGATGGGCGGATGGTTCCTGTCGGTGGCGATCGGCAACAACCTGTCCGGCATCTTCGCCGGCAAGGTCAGCGGCGAGACTGGCTTGACCACGACCTCAGCGCTGAGTGGTTACACGTTCGGGTTCTGGGCCTTGCTTGGCGCGGGGGCGGTGCTGTTCCTGATCGCGCCGCTGATCAACCGGCTGATGCATGGGGTGAAGTGATCTCACCGCCGGTGATTGTGGCTGAATGACGGGGCGCCGCATCACGAACAGGATGATGCGGCTCAGGTCATGCAGTTGGTTTTTTCACCAAGCGCATCAACCGCGTGTTGCTTGCGCGGTCGTGGAAAGTCAGCCTGTCGCGATCAAACAACGCCCACCAGAACCCGGCACCGGCAAACAGCAGCGAGAGCGTGCCGATCACGTACCGTCGTAGCAGCGCAGCCACGCTTGCGCGTCCACCATCAGCGGCGGTCACGTGCAATCGCCACGGCCGCATGCCGAGCGTCTGTCCGCCGCCACGCCAGCTGGCGATGGCATAGGCGCCGGTCACGGCCCACAGCGCGATCAGTTCCAGCCAGCCGGCGGGAGTGTCGCTGCGGATGGGTGCGCCGCCATGCACCACCACGGCCAGCAACCCGACCAGGAACCACAACCCGATGACGGGGAACAGGTCGTACAGCAGCGCCAGGAAGCGCCAGCGTAGAAGCGCGGAAGCAGGTTTCGGTGTGTCCATCGCGCCAGCATAGCGGCGTGGTGTCGGCATCGCTAAGCTCGGTGCATGCCATCAACCACCCCTGCCGAACGTCGCACGCGTGCGTTGGCCTTGCCTGAACTACGTGAGCCTGACCGCATCGCGATCGAGAGCTTCCTTGATGCGCTGTGGGCAGAATCCGGCATCGCCGCGCAGACGCAGGCCAGCTATCGCCGCGACCTGCAGGGCATCGCTCGCTGGCGCAACGGTGTTGGTGGTGGCCTGATGGACATTGATCGGGCGGGGTTGTTCGACTACCTCGCCTGGCGCACGCGCGATGGATATTCGCCGCGTAGCAACGCGCGCCTTTTGTCGTCGTTGCGCGCCTTTTTTGCGCATCGCCTGCGTCGTGGCGAACGCAGCGACGACCCAACGGCGTTGTTGGAACCGCCCAGGTTGCCGCGCTCGTTGCCAAAGGCGTTACCAGAGCGGGAGATCGAAGCACTACTGGCGGCGCCGGACGTCGCTACGCCACTTGGGTTGCGCGATCGCGCGATGCTGGAATTGATGTACGCCGCCGGCTTGCGCGTCAGCGAGCTCGTCGGGCTGGTCGCGACCGCTGTCAACCTGCGCCAGGGAGTGATCCGGGTGGCTGGCAAGGGCGGCAGGGAACGGCTGGTGCCGTTGGGCGAGGAGGCGCAGCACTGGCTGGAACGCTATCTCCAACAATCCCGGGCATCACTGGCCAGGTTGAAGTCGTCCAAGACGAAGTCGACCGGCCAGGTCAACATGCATCCCTTGTTTCTCGACAAAGGCTCACAGTCGCTGACACGGCAGCAGTTCTGGCGCCTGGTGAAGCGCTATGCGGCCGTCGCGGGCATCGAGCCTTCCCGAATCAGTCCGCACGGATTGCGGCATAGTTTCGCCACGCACCTGCTCAATCATGGTGCCGACCTGCGAGCACTGCAGATGCTGCTGGGTCACAGTTCACTCTCAACCACCCAGATCTACACGCTGGTCGCGCGTGAACAGCTCAAACGCCTGCACCAACAACATCATCCAAGGGGCTGAAGGGCTGAGGTCGCGGCACACGCATGCGATAATCGCGGGAACCTGTGGGCCAGCCGCAGGGTCAATACCCCATCGCGCAAACCGCCCGGAATCCCCATGAAACGCCTGTTGCTTTGCCTGCTTGGCGCCGTCAGCCTGTCCGCCTGTGCCCAATCCAGTCCTGTCGCGATCGCCGCCAAGCCCGGCGCCCAGGCCAGCAATGCCGCGCCTGCCGGCAGCATTGCGCCTGCGATCGTGCCCGGCTCGCCCGAAGCCCACGCCCGTGCGGCGATCCACGCGATCAATCCCACGGTCGAAGTCGATCATGTCAGCTCGGCGCCGTTGCCAGGTTTCCAGGAAGTCATCGTCGGTGGCCAGGTCGTCTACGTCAGTAATGACGGCAGATACCTGATGCAGGGCGCGCTTTACGATATTCCGACGAAAACCAACCTGGGCGAGCTGGCAATGGCCAAGGTCCGCGAAAAGCTGCTGCGCACCATGCCGATCAGCGACCGTATCGTCTTTGCGCCCCAGGATCCGAAATACACCGTCAGCGTATTCACCGATGTCGAATGTGGCTATTGCCGCAAATTGCACAGCCAGATCGCCGAGTACAACCGCCAGGGGATTTCAGTGCAGTACCTGGCGTTCCCGCGAATGGGCCTTGGTAGTGCGGACTTCAAGAAAATGGTCGCGGTGTGGTGCTCGTCCGATCCGAAAAAGGCATTGAGCGATGCCAAGAACGATCGCCCGGTCCCTTACCGCAACTGCACCAATCCGGTGACGGCGCAGTACCACATGGGCCAGCGCATGGGCTTGAACGGAACACCGATGATCCTGGCGGCCGACGGCACCCAGCTCGGTGGCTATCTGCCGCCGGCCGAACTGCGCGCCGCGCTGGACAAGAAGGCCGCCGGCGGCAAGCCCGTCGTGAGCACGGCGACGGGGGAGATGTAACGCTTTCAGCGGGCGTCCCGGTAAAAGCCGGGATCCGGCTATCCACGCCTGTGCAAATGCGTGCAGGGCAGGGGCTCCGCTACAATATCGGGCCGTTCCCACGGTTCCACTGGACATGATCGTCCTCGAGGGCCTTCCGGCCCTGTCGCAGTTCCGTCTCGCCCGGCTTCAGTCGCGGCTGCAGGCCATCCATCCCGACACGCGGATCTCCGGAGCCTGGTTCAATTACTGGGTCGAGCCGGGCAATGGCGACGTCGCGATCGCCGCGTCTGACCTGGCGGCATTGCGCCGCATCCTGCAGGCGGACATCGCCCCCGTGCTTGTGCCAGCGGCGGATGTGGAAACACCCACTGCAACACAACGCTTCGTGACGCCCCGGCTCGGCACGATCTCGCCGTGGTCGAGCAAGGCCACCGAACTGCTGCACGGCGCCCGCTTGCCGATTCGCCGGGTCGAGCGCGGCATCCGCATCGAACTCACAGGCTGGCCATCCGGCGCCGCCACCCAGGCTGAGCTGGCGGGACTGCTGCACGACCCGATGACGCAATCCCTCCACGACGATCGGGACGCAGCGGCGGAAATGTTTTCGACTCCCTCGCGCGTCCCGCTGCAACGCATCGCACTGTCGAAACTTGAAGTAGCCAATTCCCAGCTCGGCCTGGCCTTGGCGGACGACGAAATCGACTACCTGCGCACGCGCTTCGGGGAACTCGGACGCGATCCGGCCGACGTCGAGCTGATGATGTTCGCGCAGGCCAACTCCGAGCATTGCCGGCACAAAATCTTCAACGCCACGTGGACGATCGACGGTCGTGAGCAGGCCACCACGCTGTTCAAGATGATCAAGCACACGCATGCGCAGACGCCGCAGTACACGCTGTCGGCGTACAGCGACAACGCCGCGGTGATCGAAGGATATGCGACGCAGCGGTTCCGTCCCGATCCGGTCACGCACGAGTACCGCGCAGAACCTGCCGCGCCCAGCGCGATGTGCATCAAGGTCGAAACCCACAACCATCCCACCGCGATCGCGCCGTTTCCCGGTGCATCGACCGGCGCGGGTGGAGAAATCCGCGATGAAGGCGCGACCGGGCGCGGCGGGCGTCCGAAAGCAGGTCTCGCCGGATTCAGCGTGTCGCACCTGCGCATTCCCACGTTGCCGCAACCGTGGGAGCAGGGCGAGGGATCGCCAGCACGCGCGTTGAACCCGCGGATGGCAACGGCGCTGGAGATCATGCTCGACGGCCCGCTGGGTGCGGCCGCGTTCAACAACGAATTCGGCCGCCCCAACCTGACCGGGTATTTCCGCAGTTTCGAGCTGGCAGAAGGCCCTGGACTGACGCGCGCCTACGACAAGCCGATCATGCTCGCTGGTGGGCTCGGTGCAGTCGACCGGCCCATGGTCGCCAAGCGGATGCTGCAGCCAGGCGATGCGGTGATCGTGCTCGGCGGTCCGGCAATGCTGATCGGGCTGGGTGGCGGCGCGGCGAGTTCCGTGGCGTCGGGCGACAGCGACGAAGCGCTGGACTTTGCTTCGGTGCAACGCGACAACCCGGAAATGGAGCGGCGCTGCCAGGAAGTGATCGATCGTTGCGTCGCGTTGGATGATCGCAATCCGATCGCCTCGCTGCATGACGTCGGCGCGGGGGGGTTGTCCAATGCGATTCCGGAATTGCTGCATGACTCCGGCGTCGGCGGGGTGATCGACCTGGACATGATTCCCAGCGACGATCCCTCGCTGTCGCCGTTGCAACTGTGGTGCAACGAATCGCAGGAGCGTTACGTCCTCGGCTTGCCGCAGGAGCGCGTCGGCGAGTTCGCCGCGCTGTGCCTGCGCGAACGCTGCCCATTTGCGGTGGTGGGGACGGCAACGCAAGAGCAGCAGCTGATCGTCGGACATGGCGCAACGGTGGAAGCCGTCTCCCGACTGCCGTCTCCCGTCTCGCGCGATTTCGCCATCGATCTTCCAATGGACGTCCTCTTCGGCAAGCCGCCGAAGATGCATCGCGACACCGCGCATTCTGCGCCGCCGCGCTGGCCGGCACTGGCAACGGCGGCGATCGACCTGCACGCCGCCGGGCTGCGGGTGCTCGCGCATCCGACGGTCGCGTCGAAATCCTTTCTGGTCACGATTGGCGATCGCACCGTCGGCGGGCTGACCGCGCGCGACCAGATGATCGGTCCGTGGCAATTGCCCGTTGCCGATTGCGCGATCACGTTGTCCGGATTCGATGGCACCGCTGGCGAGGTGATGGCGATCGGCGAGCGTGCACCGCTCGCATTGCTCGACCCCGCCGCCGCCGCGCGCATGGCGGTTGGCGAAGCGATCACCAACCTGTGCGCCGCTCCGGTGGAATCGCTTGACCGCATCAAACTATCCGCCAACTGGATGGCCGCCGCCGGTCATGGCGGCGAGGACGCGCGCCTGTTCGATGCGGTGAAAGCCGTCGGCATGGAGTTGTGCCCGCAGATCGACCTGAGCATTCCGGTCGGCAAGGATTCGTTGTCGATGCAGGCGCAATGGACTGCGGATGGCGTGGCGCAGAAATCGGTGTCGCCGGTCTCGCTGATCGTCACCGCCTTCGCGCCGGTTACCGACACGCGCGCGCAATTGACGCCGCTGTTGTCGCGCGAAGGCGAATCGGAGCTTTGGCTGATCGGCCTGGGCGGCGGCAAACAGCGGCTCGGCGGATCAATCCTGGCGCAGTGCCATCCGCATGCGGGCCAGGTCGGCGCAATGCCCGCATTCGCAGGCGACGGCTCTAACTTCGGTGCGACCGACTTTGGCGTGCCTGACCTCGACGATCCACAACGCCTGCGCGCCTTCTTTGAATTGATCCGTGATGCGCGCGACGCGGGCCTGCTGCTGGCCTATCACGACCGCTCCGACGGCGGCGCGTTTGCGGCATTGTGCGAGATGGCCTTCTGCTCGCACCTGGGCCTGGACATCACCCTGGATGGCTGGGGCGACGATCCCTTCCGCGCGCTGTTCAACGAGGAGCTCGGCGCGATCGTGCAGGTCGACAGCGAGGATCGTGCGGAATTCGCGGACATGGTCGCGCGCCATGGCCTGATCGGTTGCGCGCAGCGGGTGGCGCGCCCAACCACGTCATCGACGATCCGCGTGCGCAGCAACGGCGACGTGCTGGCGGAGTGGCGCTGGGATGCATTGTTCGACGCCTGGTGGTCGGTCTCGCACGCGATGCAGCGGTTGCGCGACAACCCCGACTGCGCCGACGAGGAGCGCGCAGCAGTGCGACGCTTCGATGCGCCTGGCCTGCAGCCGGTGTTGACGTTCGATCCATCAGAGGACGTTGCAGCGCCATGCATCGCTGCGTCTTTCAATATTGGCAGCGCACGACCGCGCGTCGCGATCCTGCGCGAGCAGGGCGTCAACAGCCAGATCGAAACCGCGGTGGCGTTCGACCGTGCAGGTTTTTCCGCGATCGACGTGCACATGAGCGACCTGATCGCGGGACGTGCGCGGTTGCAGGATTTCGCCGGTTTCGTTGCCTGCGGCGGCTTCAGTTATGGCGACGTGCTCGGTGCCGGACGCGGCTGGGCGACATCGATCCTGGAACGCCCCGAATTGCGTGAGGCCTTCGCGCGATTCTTCGCGCGCGACGACAGCTTCGCACTGGGGATCTGCAATGGTTGCCAGATGCTGGCGCAACTGAAGCAGATCATTCCGGGCGCCAACCACTGGCCGCAATTCCTGCGCAATCGCAGCGAGCAATACGAAGCGCGATTGGCCCTCCTGGAGGTCGTGGAATCCCCGTCGCTGTTCCTGCAGGGCATGGCCGGTTCGCGGCTGCCGGTGGCGGTCGCGCATGGCGAGGGTCGCGCCTGTTTCGACACGGGTGATGCGGTATCGGCTGCCCGCGTGGCGTTGCGTTTCGTCGATGGCGACGGCAGCATCGCCACGGCCTATCCGGCCAACCCGAACGGCTCGCACGACGCCGTCGCCGGCCTCACCACGGACGACGGGCGGGTCACCATCCTCATGCCACACCCCGAGCGCACGCTGCGCGTCGCCAATTACAGTTGGGCGCCCGGCGCATGGTCGGGACGCGCGGGTTCTGGGCAGGACTCGATGACCGATTCGCCGTGGTTGCGGATGTTCCGCAACGCGCGCGTGGCGTTGGGGTAACTGCGATGACCCCAGCCAACGGGTGGACAGCAGTCTCCTGTTAAAGTCGGATATTCATTGGAAGAGTGGCAATGAACGCCATCCTGAACGAAATTTCCGACAACGAGGGCTTTGACGCCAGCGCCGATGAGCGCGTCGTTGCGGCACTGCTGGCCAAAGGTCGCCTGAAGGAGGCCGACCTGGTGCGTGCGCGCCGGTTGCAGGAAGAGACCAGTGGCAGCCTGCTGACCCTGCTGGCGCGTCTGGGGCTGGTGTCCGAACGCGACCATGCCGAGACCGCGGCTGCGGTGCTGGACCTGCCACTGGTCAGCGCCAAGGATGCCCCGGAATTGCCGCCGGAATCGATCCTGCTGTCGCCGAAATTCATGAAGCAGTTCCACATCGTGCCGATCGCCGAAAACGACACCTGTGTCGATGTCCTTGTGGCAGATCCGCAGGATGTGTACGCGCTGGATGCAGTCCGCCTGGCGACGCAGCGAGACGTGCGCGCGCACGTCGCACTGCGTTCGGAAATCGATGACCTGATCGAGCGCTGGCATGGCCAGGGTCGCAGCGCGATGGGCGCGATCGTCGAAACCGCCGAAGGCGAATCCGGAGACATGGACGACGTCGAGCACCTGCGCGACCTGGCGTCCGAAGCGCCAGTCATCCGGCTGGTCAACCTGGTCATCCAGCGTGCGGTGGAATTGCGCGCGTCGGACATCCACATCGAGCCGTTCGAGAACCGGTTGAAAGTGCGGTACCGCATCGACGGCGTGCTGGAGGAAGGCGAAAGCCCACCGCAGAATCTCACGGCTGCCGTGATCAGCCGCATCAAGATCATGGCCAAGCTCAACATCGCCGAGCGCCGGTTGCCGCAGGACGGACGCATCATGCTGCGGGTGCAGGGCAAGGAACTGGACCTGCGCGTGTCGAGCGTGCCGACCGCGCATGGCGAATCGGTGGTGATGCGACTGCTCGATCGCGAGACGGTTGTGCTGGATTTCGAACGGCTGGGTTTCACCGGTCATTTCCTGCCGCAATTCCAGAAAGTGCTGGAACAGCCGCACGGGATCCTGTTGGTGACCGGACCGACAGGCTCGGGCAAGACCACTACCCTGTACACCGCCCTGTCCAAGCTCAACACCCCCGACGTCAAGATCATCACCGTCGAGGATCCGGTCGAATACCAGATCGAAGGCATCAACCAGATCCAGGCGAAACCGCAGATCGGCCTCGACTTCGCGCACGCGTTGCGCAGCATCGTCCGCCAGGATCCAGACATCATCATGATCGGTGAAATGCGCGACCTGGAAACCGCGAAGATCGCGATCCAGTCGGCGCTCACCGGCCACCTGGTGTTGTCGACGCTGCACACCAACAACGCCGCCGGTGGCATCACCCGCATGCTCGACATGGGCGTGGAGGATTACCTGCTGACGTCGACCATCAACGGCATCCTTGCGCAACGCCTGGTGCGCCGACTGGAGCCGACGCACGCGGAAAAATATCCGGCGTCTCCCGAGGAAATCGAAAAATTCTCGCTGCGCCGCCATCAACCCGAGGGCGAGATCTTCCTGTATCGCCCGCGCGGATCGGCGATCGCGCCGACTGGCTACCAGGGCCGCACCACGATCATGGAATTCATGGTCATGAACGATGAGTTGCGACGCGCGGTGATGCGCCACGCCGGAATGGGCGAACTCGAACAGCTCGCCCGCAACGCCGGCATGCGCACCATGTACGAGGACGGCATCATCAAGGCGATGGCCGGCATGACGACGATCGAGGAAGTGTTGCGCGTGACGGAAGACGCCTGACCGCATGCCCGTCTACAACTACAAAGCCCTCAACACGCGCGGCGAAATGCTCGATGGCCAGATGGAGGCCGCGAACGATTCGGAAGTCGTGTTGCGCCTGCAGGAGCAGGGTCATTTGCCGGTCGAGGCGAAGCTGGCCAGCGAAGGCGGCGGTGAATCGACATGGCGCGCACTGCTCAAGCCCAAGCCTTTCGCCGGTGAGCGGCTGGTGCAGTTCACCCAACAATTGGGAACGTTGCTCGGTGCCGGGCAGCCACTGGATCGCGCACTGACCATCCTGCTGGAGTTGCCCGAGGACGAGGTCGCCAAACGCACCATCACTGACGTCCGCGATGCGGTGCGTGGCGGCACGGCGCTGTCGACTGCGCTGGAGCGCCAGCACGGCACGTTCTCGCGACTGTACATCAACATGGTCCGCGCCGGCGAGGCCGGCGGCAGCATGCATGAAACATTGCTGCGGCTGGCCGATTACCTGGAACGCAGCAGCGCGATGCGCGGTCGCGTGATCAACGCAATGATCTACCCGACGATCCTGCTGGTGATGGTGGGGTTGTCGCTGATGTTCCTTCTGGGTTTCGTCGTGCCACAGTTCGCGGCGATGTACGACAGCCTCGACGCGCCACTGCCGTGGTTCACCAAGATCGTGCTCGGCATCGGCATGCTGGTGCGCAACTGGTGGATCGTGATACTGGCGATCCCGGTGCTGCTGGGCTGGTGGGTGGACCGCAAGCGGCGCGATCCGGTGTTCCGCGCGAGTTTCGACGCATGGATTCTTGGCCAGAAGTTTGCCGGCACCTTGATTGCCAAGCTTGAAACCGCCCGGCTGGCGCGCACGTTGGGCACCCTGCTGAAAAATGGCGTTCCGCTGCTGACGGCGCTGGGTATCGGTCGCAATGTGTTGGGGAACCGTGCGCTCGCTGACACTGTCGAAGCGGCGGCGGAGGACGTCAAGAACGGACTGGGCCTGTCGGCCGCGCTGGCCAAGGGCAAGGTGTTTCCGCGGCTGGCGCTGCAGATGATCCAGGTCGGCGAGGAGTCAGGCGCACTGGATATCATGCTGCTCAAGACGGCCGACACGTTCGAGCAGGAAACCTCGCTGGCAATGGATCGCATGCTGGCGGCGCTGGTGCCGGCGGTGACCCTGTTGCTGGCAGGCGTCGTCGGCATCGTCATCATGTCCGTGCTGGTCCCGATCTACGGTCTCACCAACGTCATAGGCTGATCAATGAAACCCATCCGCCACACTTGTCTTCCACGCGGCGCGGCACGTAAGCGCCAGTCCGGCTTCACCCTGATCGAAATCATCGTCGTGCTGGTGCTGATTGGCGGCATCGTCGCCTTCGCCGCCAGCCGCATCCTCGGCGGCAGCGATCGGGCAAAAGTCAACTTGGCCAAGGCCCAGGTGCAGACGATGGCCGAAAAGATCCAGCAGTTCGAGAACGACACCGGCAGCCTGCCTGGCACGCTGGACGAACTGGTCACCGCGCCCGGCAGCAGCACGGGCTGGCTCGGCCCCTATTCAAAGGCCGCCGAATTGAATGACCCCTGGAAGCATCCGTTCCAGTACACCGTCCCCGGCGACGGACAGCCGTTTGACTTGGTCAGCCTGGGTGCGGATGGCAAGCCTGGTGGCACCAGCGTCGACGCCGACATCAAGTATCAGTAAGCGATGCTTGGATCGTGACGTGGCCGACTACAGCAATCGGCTAACGAATGATGCAGTCCGTGCAGAGGGCGCGGACCCTGTCGTGATGGGGAGGTCAGCGTCGCGGGGATTCACGCTGCTCGAAATCATCGTGGTGATGGCAATCATCGGACTGGCCAGCGTGCTGGCGGCATCGGCGATGGGCGGGGGATTCAAGGGCATGCAGCTCAAGGCGGCCGCCAAGCAGATCGCATCGAACCTGCGCTACACGCGCGCCGAGGCGATCCAGACCGGCAAGCCGCAGCGATTCGTCATCGACCCGCACGCGCACACCTGGCAGGCGCCGAAAAATCACCATGGCGACATTCCCGCCAAGCTGGGCATCGCCTTTTTCGGGGCACGCGAGGTGCAGCCTGCCAATGGCGTCGGCGCGATCCAGTTCTTCCCCGACGGCGCCGCGACCGGCGGCCGGATCCAGCTGACTTCGGGCACCGCGGTGTGGAATGTGGATGTGACCTGGTTGACGGGTCAGGTTGAAGTCACCCATGGAGCGGCGACGCCATGACGCCGGGATGGGTCAATCGGGACTCAGGAGTGTGCAGGGCGAGTAGCGTCGTGGACTGCGAATCGAAAGCCGAAGCCCGGTTAGCGAATTCCACGGGCCGTGCCGACGGGTTGCCCATCATCGCGGGCCGACCGTCCTCCATGCGGGGGTACACCCTGATCGAAGTCATCGTCGCCTTTGCGCTGCTCGCGCTGGCGTTGACCCTGCTGCTGGGCAGCCTGTCCAGCGCGGCGCGCCAGGTGCACTGGGCCGATGGCGCCGGGCGTGCGACGTTGTACGCGCAATCACTCCTCGACCAGGCTGGCGTCGGGGTCCCACTGTCGGCGGGATCGCGCAGCGGCGATTTCGAGGACGGCCTTTATCACTGGACGCTTGATGTGCATCCGTATGTTGAAGCCGGCGCCATCAAGCCCGCCACGACGGCCGACGGTGCCCAGCTGTTCGAGATCGGTTTGCAGATCGAGTGGGGCCCGCAGGCCGCGCAACACCTGCAGATGCAGACCCTGCGGCTCAGCCGCCCCGATACCGTGTCGTCGGCGCCGATGCCGTGACCGCCATGCCGACGTCGACAAGCCTCTCCATGCGCGGCTTCCATCCGGCCACGCGGCACAGCCGCGCGGCATTCAACCGATCTGGCCGAAGTGCCGCCGACGCCACAGGCTTCACCCTGATCGAAGTCCTGCTTGCCACCGCGCTGTTGGCGGCAGCGCTGGCGCTTGGGTTCGCGACGCTGAGTGCAGCCACCAGTACCGTCAACCGCAGTGAGGTCCTGGCCCAGCGTAACCAGCGCATGCGCGCGGTGGCCAGCTTCCTTCGCGGGCGCATCGCCTCGGCGCGTGCGATCAGTTTTTCCCAGGATCCACAGACCAATGTCCCGATCCGGTTCGTCGGTGAAGTTGACCGCATGCGCTTCGTTGCCGACCTACCGGATTATCTCGGTCGCGGCGGTCCGTACCTGCACGACATTTCGGTGGTGGGCGGGGAGCGCGACAACGTGCGGCTGCAGGTCGTCTTCGGCATGGTGCAGAACGCCGCCGAAGTCACCGAAGACGCTCCTCGCAAGCCCGAATCGCTGGCCGATGGCCTGGCGAATGTGCAGTTCCACTACCGTGCCATCGATGAAGACGGTGGACTCGGCCCTTGGGAAGAGCGCTGGACGCTATCGGACCGGTTGCCGCTCCAGGTATCGGTCAAGGTCGTGCCGGCCGCAGGCAAGCCCTGGCCGGAGCTGATCATTGCCTTGCCGGTGGCCACTGGCGGAGCACAGTCGCCGCTGGGAGGCAGGGTGCTGTGATGGGCATGTCGTATGGCGGCGGGGACCATCCTGATTGCCGATGTGACCATCGCGGTGCGGCCCTGCTGCTGGTCATGTGGCTGATCGCGTTGCTGGCTTCGCTGATCGGTGCATTTGCATTGAGCGCGCGGATCGAGCGGTTGCAGGAGCGCGTGCTCAGCCGTGGAGAAGTGGCCGGCGAAGCGGCGCGCGCCGGGATCGAGATGGCGCTGGTGCGGGTCGATGATGCGGATCCGCATCGTCGCTGGCTGGCCGACGGGCGCATGTACCACTGGCAATACGCCGGCATTGCGGTCGACGTCCGGGTGCAGGACGAGCAGGGCAAGATCGACATCAACGTCGCCGACCCCACGCTGTTGGCCGGCTTGTTCCGGGCGGTGGGTGTGCCGCCGGACAAGGCCACCAGGCTGGCGTCGGCGATGGTGGACTGGCGTGATGCCGATTCGCTGACGCAGCCTCAGGGCGGCGCCGAAGACTCTGACTATGCAGCGGCGGGCCTGCCTTATGGCGCCAAGGATGCGCCCTTCGAAACCGTGGCCGAGGTCGAGCAGGTGCTTGGCATGACGCCGGCCATCTATGCTCAGGTCGCGCCGTATCTGACCGTATTCACCGGTCGCGGCACCCCCGACACGCTGTCCGCTGCCGGCCCGGTCCTGACCGCGATGGGACTCGATGGGCCGGCGCTGGTAAGGGCACGCGAAACCCGGATTTCTGATCCCAATGGAGCACCCGATGCAGGAGGGCTCCCGGGTGGCAACGGCGGCACGTATAGTATCCAGAGCGTGGCCCACCTCCGGGAAGGCCGCACCGCGGGCATCATGGGCGTCGTCCGCACTGGCGGCAATGGCGCGCCGGGCTCGGCCTACACGGCGCTGGACTGGCAAGAAGGGACAACAGCGCGATGATTCTGCGCGACAGCCTTGGCTCGTACGGGGCGAAAATCGGGTTGGGCGCAGATGGCCTTTTCGCATGGTGGCGGACGGCGCTGGCCGACTGGCTGCCGGTGCGCTGGCAGGTGCTGTTCGGGTGGGCGCGTGATCGCCTGCTGCTGATCCGGGATGGCGACAGCGTGCAGTTACGCCTGGATTGCTCCGGTGACATCCTCGATCTGGGCTTTTTGCCGCTGCCCGAATCCGCGGACGCCACGGATCCGCTGGCGACGGTCTTGGGCCAGCAGATCGTCGACCTGCCCCGCTGGCTTGTCCTGCCCGCCAAGACTGGCCTTCGCCGGCGCATGCTCCTGCCGGCCGCAGCTGTAGACCGCATGCATGATGTGCTGCGCTTCGAGATCGAGCGGCAGACGCCGTTCGAGCCCGGCAATGTGGTATTCGACGCGCTGCTGCTGGGGCGGCGTGCCGACGGGCAAGCCGACATCGAGCTGATCGTCGTACCCAAGGCCAGCTTCGATGCCGCGCTGGCCGCGCTTGGGCCGCTGGCTGCCAGCCTGGTGGGCGTTGATATCGCCGGTGCGCTGGGGCTACCCAGTGGCGTCAACCTGCTTCCCGTCGCCAGTCGCGTTCGGATCGCCGATCCCTGGCGTGCGTGGAACTGGGCGCTGGTCGCCATCACCCTGCTCGCGCTGGCGGGAGGATTGTGGCAATGGCTGGATAACCGCCGTGCCGCCGCCGACCTGCTGGAAAACCAGGTCGCCAGCCGGAGTGCGTCCGCGCGTCGCGTGAACGAGCAGCGCCAGCAACTGGTCGACGCGGTCCAGGGCGCGGCGTTCATTGATCGCGCCCGCAATGGCCGCCCGACGATGATCGAGGTCATGGACGAACTCAGCCGCCGCCTGCCCGACGACACCTATCTGGAAAAAGTCGCGGTCGAGAACGACCAGCTGCTGTTGATCGGCCTGAGTACCCAAGCCTCGGCGCTGGTGCCGCGCCTGGAAGGCTCGACACTGTGGACGTCGCCCGCCCTGACCGGCGCGTTGCAACCCGACCCGCGCACGCATCGAGACCGGTTCACGCTGACGGCCGACCTGGCGATCAAGCCCGGCGCCGGCAAGGAGATGGGCAATGGCCAGCATCGTCCTTGATCGCAAACGCCAGCAGCGCGACCGCTGGCTGGCCCTCGGCCTGCTGCTGCTGGCCTTGCTGCTGGGCTATCTGGTGCTGCTGCACACGTGGTGGACGGCGCCGATGCTCGACGCACAGAGCCGAATCGAAACCCTGCAGCAGCGCGAACTCCGCCAGCGCATGCAACTGCGCCAAGGCCCTGAGATCGCCCGCCGCCTGCAGCAGGTACAGGCAGCCTTGGCGCACCGTCCGGGATTCCTTGCCGAAAGCACCACGGAGCTCGCCACCGCCAGCCTCGTGCAGCGGCTGGAGTCGGTCGTCGAGCAGGCCAGTCCCGGCAACCGCAGCTGCGCGATCACCAACCGCTCGCCGCTGGCCGACGATAACGCCACCAAGGAGCGCTTCCGCAAGGTCACGGTGCAGGTGCGTTTGCGTTGTGGCACCCCAGAACTGTCGACTGTGCTGTACGCACTGGAAGCTGGCACGCCGAGGTTGTTCGTCGACAATCTCAATGTGCTCGCGCAGCGCTATTTCTTTGCCCCTGGGCAGGGGGGGGCGCAAGCCGGTGGACTGGACGTGAGCTTTGATCTTTACGGATACCTGCGCCCGCTGCCGGCAGCGATAGCGTCGAGGCGGACCACGGGGGCAAGCGATGCGCGTTGAAGGCGTCGCGCCACGCACCTGGCTGCTGGCGACGGTTGCCGGCTGGGCCCTGGTGCTGTGGGTCCTGAGCCTGCTGGGCATGGGTGAGTACGTGCAGCTGTTGCCGGATGACCCCTCGCTTGCCGCACACCTGCCGCAACTGGCCGCCGCCTCGCCCGAACGTCTTGGCCCCTTGTCGCAATACGCGGAAACAATCGCACGGCCATTGTTTTCCGAAGACCGACGCCCACAGCCGTTTTTCATCGCCCCCGAAGGCGATGACAATGCGCCGCCCGCATTCGACTTCATCCTCACCAGCGTACTGCTGACGCCGACGTTGAAAATGGCGATCGTGCAACCGTCCGCCGGTGGCGAATCGACGCGCATCAAGCTTGGGGATGCCGCGGCTGCCCAGCCGTCCTGGCGATTGACGGCGCTGAACCCGCGCAGTGCAATTTTTGATGGTCCCGACGGTCAGAAGACACTGGACCTGCGCGTCTACGACGGAACCGGCGGCGAGTCACCCACCCCCGACCACATGAATGGAGAGAAGGGGATCAATCCGTCGGCGATGGATCCGGCCGGCAAACCCGCCATTCCCCCCTCCGTTCCCAAAGAGCAACCTGCGCCTCCCACAGTCCCGCCTGAAGCCCCCGTGTCTCCGGACGCCCAGGTCGACAGCATCCGCAAGCGCATCGAAGAACGTCGCGCGCAGCTACGCCAGGAAGCCAACACCCCGTCTTCTCCTGCTCCTGCAGTTAAGAACCCCTAGCAAGAAACACTTTAGAGTCCCGCAAATGAAAGTCCTTGAAATGCGCGCCCGATCCCTGCTCCGCGGCCTGCTCGCCGGCGTCCTCATCGCCGCGCTCGCCGCCTGCGAAACGATGCCGCCGCCCAACATCCAGCGCACCGGCAATCTGTCGCAAGCCGCGCAGGCCGGTACGTCGAGTGCTGGCGCCAATGGCGATGCGCGGACGGAAGGCGTGGTCACCACGATCAACGGCGTACGCACGCAACCGCTGCCGGTCGATGCCGATGCCAGCCCGCAAGCCATCATCCATCGCGGCACGGGGCAGGTGATCAACCGTAGCGCCGCCGCCGCGCCGCCGCCCAACATTGGTGGTACCACGGGCGTTGCGACGTTTAATTTCGAAGGCGAATCGTTGCAGGCGGTGGTCAAGGCGATCCTGGGCGACATGCTTGGCCAGAACTACGTCATCGCACCGGGCGTGCAAGGCACGGTCACGCTGGCAACGCCCAAGCCGGTCAGTCCGGCAGCGGCGTTGTCCCTGCTGGAAATGGTGCTGGGCTGGAACAACGCACGCATGATCTACAGCGACGGCCGTTACAACATCATGCCTGCCGACCAGGCGCTGGCGGGCACCGTTGCCCCGCGCACTGGCAGCGCGGAAAGCGCGCGCGGTTTCGAAGTGCGCGCAGTGCCGCTGCGTTACATCTCCGCCACCGAGATGGAAAAAATCCTCAAACCCTACGCGCGCCCCAATGCGATCGTCAGCGTCGACAACGGACGCAACCTGATCACGCTGGGCGGCACCCGCGACGAGCTTGAAAACTACCTGCGCACGGTGCAGATCTTCGACGTCGACTGGATGTCGAGCATGTCGGTCGGTGTATTTCCCCTGCAGTCCGGAAAGGCGACCAAGGTGGTTTCGGACCTCGAAAAAGTCTTCGGCGAGCAGAGCAAGTCGCCAGTCGCGGGCATGTTCCGCTTCCTGCCGCTGGAAGAGGCCAACGCGGTGATGGTGATCACCTCGCAGCCGAAGTATCTCGACGACATCCAGCAGTGGCTGGAGCGCATGGATAGCGCTGGCCAAGGCGTGCAGCTGTTCTCGTACGAATTGAAATACATCAAGGCCAAGGACCTGGCCGACCGCCTGGCCGAAGCGTTCGGAGGCGGCAGCAGGGGTGGTAGCGACAACGGCAGTGGCGGATCACCTTCCCTGATGCCCGGCAGCAGTCCGACCGAGATCAAGGATGGCGGCGTGGACAATTCCAGTGGTGTCAGCTCCGCCGGGATTGGCGGTGGGATCGGCGGTGACAGCAGCGTTGGTGGCGACAGTGGCGGCGGGTTGGGCGGCGGTTCGCTGTCGCTTAATTCCAAAGGCCAGGGTAACGGCGCCGTCACCCTGGAAGTCGGTGGCGAGAAAGTCGGCGTGTCCGCGGTCGATGAAACCAATACCTTGCTGGTGCGCACCACCGGGCAGGCATGGCGTTCGATCAAGGAAGTGATCGAGCGCATCGACGTCATGCCCTTGCAGGTGCATATCGAGGCGCAGGTGGCTGAAGTCACGCTCGGCGGACAGTTGCAGTACGGCGTCAACTGGTTTTTTGACAATGCAGTGACCAACCCAACGAACCTGCCCGGCAGCCTGGGTGGGGCTGGCCTTCCCTCCGTCGCCCGCAGGAGCCTGGGCAGTTTGGCCGGAAGCATCACGCCGAACGGCTTGGGGTGGACATTTCTCGGCCACAGTGCCGCAGCAGTGATCAGCGCACTGGATCAAATCACCGACGTTCGGCTTCTGCAGACGCCGTCGGTGGTCGTGCGCAATAACGCCGAGGCGACGTTCAATGTCGGCAGCCGTATTCCGATCGCGTCGGTCAGTTTCAATCCGGGGACGGGCGGGACGTTGCCGGGCACGCCCTCGACCTTCAGCCAGGTCCAGTATCTGGATGTCGGCACCATTCTCAAGGTGCGCCCACGCGTGACCAAGGATGGCATGGTGTTCCTCGACATCGTGCAGGAAGTCAGCTCGCCAGGCGGCGCCACCAACATCAATGGAAACATCACGATCAATACGCGCCGGCTGAAAACCGAAGCCGCGATCCAGAGTGGCGAAACGGTGATGCTGGCTGGCTTGATCTCCGACGGCGTCACGCATAGCGCATCGGGTGTCCCCGGGCTCAGCCGGATTCCCGTGATCGGAAGCCTGTTCGGGACCCAAGGATCAAAAACGGATCGAAGCGAAGTCATTGTCCTGCTGACGCCGACGATCATCCACAACCCGCAGGAAGCGCGCGATCTCACCGACGAATACGGCCGCCGCTTCCGCGCACTGGAACCGCTCAACACGCCTTCGAAGCGCAGGTGACCGCGGACGGCGCAGCGTCGACATTGCCGATCGTGCTACTGCCGGTCGGTGTCGATGACGATGCCCTCGACGCCTGCCTCGCCGCGCTAGATGCCTGCACGCCGGCCGGCAGCCGCGTGTGGCTTGCCGACGATGCCCAGGCCGGACCGCGAGGTGTCGCCATCATCGAACGCTGGCTGCAAGCCACGCCACTGGCTGCCGATTACAGTCGCCGCCAGCGCAGCATCGGGGAGGTCGCGCATGTGGATCAACTGCTTGCTGCCTGTGGCGAATCCGACGTCGTGGTGCTCGCCTGCGATGCGATCCCGACATTGGGCTGGCTGCAGCACCTGACGTCCTGCCTGTCGCGCGATGCCGCCATCGCCACGGCGACTCCGTGGTGCAATGTGGGAGAAACAGCCTCGTGGCCGCGTTGTGGCGAAATTGCCGCGGTTCCCGAGGATCCCGATCGGCTCGCGCAGAGTTGCGCCGCGATGCCTGCGCACTCTCCCGAACTTCCTGCGGCCGTGACTCACGCGGTGGCATTGCGCGGCAGTGCGCGCCGACGCGTTGGCGGACTTGATACTGCCAGCTACGGTTCGTGGTACGCCGCCCTGATTGATTTGTCACTGCGGATGTCGGCGCACGGCTGGCGGAATGTGCTGTGCGAGACGGCTTTCGTCGCCCGTCGCAACGAGGGCAGGCATGCCGAAAGCGACCTTGATGCACTCGCCGCGCGCTGGCCCGGTTGGCATGCCAGGCTTGCGCAGTTCCTGATGCAGGACCCTCTGCATGCCGCGCGCGCACAACTCCTGCAGCTGTACGGCAACGCTCAACCCGCCACGCCGCAACGCGAATTATTTGCATGAGGCTGCGCAGACAGCCGGACTCATGAGTACCGATACCGATACCGACATCGGCGTAGTCGTGGTCACCTACCGCAGCGCGGAGACCATTGATGATTGCCTGTCCCGCTTGCGAGTGGCCCACGGCGTAGTCGCAATCCGCGTCGTCGACAACGCCTCCGATGACGGCACCCTGGCCATCGTGCAACGCCACGCCGCGGGCGACGAGCGGATACGTTTTGTCGCCAATCCCGACAATCCGGGTTTTGCGGTGGCCTGCAACCAGGGCGCAACGGCACTGCCTGATGCAGGCAATCCCATCACGTGGCTTGCCTTCGTCAACCCTGATTGCCTGGTAGAAGCCGATGCGCTGGCGCAACTGCGCACCCACGCGCGTCAGCTCGACGGCAACGCATTGATTGGCGCCGACCTGGTCGGGGAGGATGGCGTGCGCGATCCGGCGGCACGCCGGCGTGACCCGGACTTCAGTGCGATGCTGCGTTCGCCAGCCAAGGCCAACCTTGCCGTGCCAGCGGACATCAATCGCTCGCTGCAACAGGTCGATGCGGTGTCCGGTGCGCTGATGCTGTTGCCCCGCATCCTGTTCGAGCGCGTCGGCGGCTTCGACGCTGGTTATCGATTGCACGCCGAGGATCTGGACCTATGCCGGCGCGTGCGCGATGCCGGTGCAATCGTCGCGGTCGCCAACGATGTGCGCGTGGTGCACGTGCGCGGCGTGTCGTCCCGCTCCCGCCCGCTGTTCGTCGAATGGCACAAGCATCGTGGACTGTGGCGCTGGTTCGGAAAATTCGAGGCGCCGCATCGCAGCCCATCAGTGCGCGCGGCGGTGTTCGCGATGATCTGGGGGCGGTTCCCATTCGCTGCGCTGCGCGCATGGGTGCGGCGCCAGGGCCAGGAGCTTTCCGTGGGAGTGTTCAGCGGTAGAGATTGATCTCGTCGCGCAACGCCCGGGCTGCGTGGGCGGCGGCGTCGGCGTAATCATCGCCGCCAGACGCATACAGGATCGCGCGCGACGAACTGACGATCAGGCCCGTGCCATCCGCTGTTTTCGCGTTGCTCACAACGGCTTCCACGTCGCCGCCTTGAGCCCCTACGCCAGGGACGAGGATCGGCATGTCACCAACGATCGCCCGGACTTCGCGTAGTTGCCGCGGCCACGTCGCACCTACGACGAGCGCGCAGTTTCCGTTGCCATTCCAGTCATGCGAAATCTTTTCAGCAATATGTTCATACAGCGGACGGACTTTTTCGTTGCCGGCGTGCACGCGAAGATCCTGCAGGTCAGCGGCGCCAGGATTCGAAGTGCGGCAGAGGATCACGACACCCTTGTCGGCGCGGTCCAGGAACGGTTGCAGTGAATCGTGACCTAGATAAGGGTTGGCGGTGACGGCATCGGCGCCGTAGCGATCGAAGGCTTCCGTTGCGTAATGCTGCGCTGTGCTGCCGATATCGCCGCGCTTGGCATCGAGGATCACCGGAATTCCCGGATGCTTTGCATGGATGTGCGAGATCAGGCGCCCAAGCGCATCCTCGGAGCCAAGCGCGGCGAAATGAGCGATTTGCGGTTTGAAGCAGCAGACGTATTGGGCCGTCGCATCGACGATATCCCGGCAGAACGAAAAGAAAGCGTCGGGATCGTTGGCGAAACGCGCGGGGAATTTTTCCGGTTGCGGATCAAGCCCGACGCAAACCAATGAATCCGCCTGCTGCCATCGCGTGCGTAACTGCTGCACGAAACCCATACGACGCTCCTTCGTTGGATGCTGTGTCTGGACGATTATTTCAGTGCCTTGAACCGCAAGCGGTGCGGCTGTGCGCCTTCCTCGCCCAGGCGCCGCTTCTTGTCTTCCTCGTACTCGCGGTAATTGCCCTGGAAAAACTCCACGTGCGAGTCACCTTCGAACGACAGGATGTGCGTGGCGATGCGATCGAGGAACCAGCGGTCATGCGAGATCACGAACACGTTGCCGGGGAATTCGAGGATCGCATCCTCCAGCGCACGCAGCGTCTCGATGTCGAGGTCGTTCGAAGGCTCATCGAGCAGAAGCACGTTGCCACCCTGCAGCAATGTCTTGGCTAGGTGCAGGCGACCGCGTTCGCCGCCCGACAGCGTGCCGACCAGCTTCTGCTGGTCCTGGCCCTTGAAGTTGAAGCGACCGATATAGGCGCGCGACTGGATCTCCACGCCGTTGATGTTGAGGATGTCCGCGCCCCCTGAAACTTCCTGGAAGACGTTGTGGTTGCCTTCGAGTTTTTCGCGGCTCTGGTCGACGTAGGCCAGCTTCACCGTCGGCCCCATCACGATCGTGCCCTTGTCGGGTTTTTCCAGCCCGGTGATCATCTTGAACAGCGTCGACTTGCCCGCGCCGTTCGGCCCGATGATGCCGACGATCGCGCCGGACGGTACGATCAGGCTGAGATCGTCGATCAGCAAGCGGTCGCCGAAGCTCTTCGACACACCCTTGAATTCGACGACGGACTGACCAAGCCGCTCGCCGGGCGGAATGAAGATTTCATTGGTCTCGTTGCGCTTCTGGTAGTCGACCGCCTGCAGCTCTTCGATCCGCGCCAGTCGCGCCTTGCCCTTGCTGCGGCCGCCTTTTGCATTGCTGCGCGCCCATTCGAGTTCGCGCTGGATGGCTTTCTGCCGTGCCTTCTCGCCTGACTCTTCCTGCTTCAGGCGCGTATCTTTCTGCGTGAGCCAATCGGTGTAATTGCCCTTCCACGGGATGCCCTTGCCGCGATCGAGTTCCAGGATCCATTCGGCTGCGTTGTCGAGGAAGTAGCGATCATGCGTGACCGCCACCACGGTGCCGGTGTAGCGCGCAAGGAACTGCTCCAGCCATTCGACCGACTCGGCATCCAGGTGGTTGGTCGGCTCGTCGAGCAGCAGCATGTCCGGTTTCTGCAGCAGCAGCTGGCACAGCGCGACGCGGCGTTTCTCTCCTCCCGACAGTTTGCCGATGATGGCTTCCCACGGCGGCAGGCGCAGCGCGTCGGCGGCGACTTCCAGCTGGTGCTCGAGCGTGTGTGCATCGCCGCTGGCGAGAATCGCTTCGAGGCGCTGCTGCTTGGCCGCGAGCTTGTCGAAGTCCGCGCCTTCCTCGGCGTAGGCTTCGTAGACCTTGTCCAGCTCGGCCTGTGCACTGAGCACTTCGCCGACGCCGACTTCCACTGCCTCGCGCACGGTTTGCGCTGGATCCAGCTGCGGTTCCTGCGGCAGGTAGCCGACCTTGATGCCGGGGGCCGCGCGCGCTTCGCCGTTGAAGTCGGCATCCACGCCCGCCATGATCCGCAGCACGGTTGACTTGCCGGAACCGTTGATCCCGAGCAGGCCGATCTTGGCGCCCGGATAGAACGACAGCGAGATGTCCTTGATGATCTGGCGCTTCGGCGGCACGGTCTTGCTGACGCCGTTCATGGTGTAGATGTATTGCATGGAGGCTCCGGGCAGACGACTTCGACCCGCGCATGGCAGGACGGTGGATATCGGGATGGCGCAATTATAGCGGTAGGGCGGGCCCGGGCCCGCCGTCCCGACTTCACAACTGATCGGTTCCAAGGGCGCCATCGACACGCGTGGAGTGTCGATCATGTGCAGTTGCGTCGGCCGAAGGCGGGCCGGGGCCCGCCCTACGCTAAACTTTGCGTCTTCCTGAAACGCCGCCGGAGTGCCTGATGTTCCCTCGTGACGCCCGCATCGAAGGCTACGACCCCGTCCTCGCCAAGGCCATCGCCGACGAGCGCCAGCGCCAGGAAGACCACGTCGAACTCATCGCCAGCGAAAACTACGCCAGTCCGCGGGTGATGGAAGCGCAGGGCAGCGTGCTGACCAACAAGTACGCCGAGGGCTACCCGGGCAAGCGGTATTACGGGGGCTGCGAGTACGTCGACATCGCCGAGCAGCTGGCGATCGACCGCTGCAAGGAACTGTTTGGTGCGGATTATGCCAACGTGCAGCCGCATTCGGGCTCGCAGGCCAACCAGGCGGTGTATCTCGCGCTGCTGCAGCCGGGCGATACCATCCTCGGCATGTCGCTGGCGCATGGCGGCCATCTCACCCACGGGGCAAAGGTCAATATCAGCGGCAAGCTTTTCCACGCGGTGCAGTACGGCGTGGATGCCACCGGCATGATCGATTACGACGAAATGCAGCGGCTGGCAACCGAGCACAGGCCGAAGATGCTGATCGGCGGCTTCAGCGCCTATTCGCAAGTGGTCGACTGGGCGCGCATGCGCCAGATCGCCGATTCGGTCGGCGCGATCTTCTTCGTCGACATGGCGCACGTCGCCGGCCTTGTTGCCGCCGGCGTCTATCCGAATCCATTGCCGCACGCACACGTCGTGACGTCGACCACGCACAAGACACTGCGTGGACCGCGTGGCGGAATCATCGTGGCGCAGAACGCGTCCGAAGATCTCGTCAAGAAGCTGCAGAGCATCGTGTTTCCCGGCATCCAGGGCGGGCCGCTGATGCATGTGATCGCAGCCAAGGCGGTCGCGTTCAAGGAAGCGCTGGAGCCGGAATTCAAGGACTACCAGTTGCAGGTGGTGAAGAACGCGCAGGCGATGGCGAACGCCATCATCGCGCGCGGCTATAAGATCGTCTCCGGTGGCACCCGCAACCACCTGATGCTGGTTGACATGATCGGCAAGGGCATTACGGGGAAAGATGCGGAAGCCGCGCTCGGCCGCGCCCACATCACGGTCAACAAGAATGCGGTGCCCAACGATCCGCAGAAGCCCTTCGTGACATCGGGCCTGCGCCTGGGAACGCCGGCGGTGACGACGCGTGGCTACAAGGAGCGCGACTGCGTGGCGCTGGCCAACTGGATCTGCGACGTGCTCGACAATCCAGAGGATGAGTCCGTCATCGATGGCGTGCGCGACAACGTGACGAAGCAATGCGCGCAGTTCCCAGTTTATGGTTGATGCCACGATCAGTCTCGAAACCGTGTGGCGGGCTTCAACCCGCCGGTCGGTGACATTGAATTCGAGGACGGCGGGCTAAACCCCGCCCGACATGCATTGCCCCTTCTGCCAGCATGTCGACACTCGCGTGATCGACTCGCGCGTGTCCGATGATGGCGTGACGATTCGTCGCCGCCGCGAATGCGAAGCGTGCGGTGAGCGCTTCAGTACGCTGGAAACGATCGAGCTCAAGCTGCCGGTGATCATCAAGGGCGATGGCCGGCGCGAGCAGTTCGATGCGCGCAAGCTGCGGGTCAGTTTCGATCGCGCATTGCAGAAGAGGCCCGTGGCCGAGGAGCAGATCGAGTCGGCGGTGCGGGCGGTCGTGCACCAGTTGCGCATGACTACGGAGCGCGAAATTGCGTCGCGCCGCGTGGGTGAGTTCGTGATGTCCGAACTACGCACGCTCGATCATGTCGGCTACGTCCGTTTTGCGTCGGTGTACCGCTCGTTCGAAGACGTGGCGGACTTCCGCGAGGAAATCGACCGCCTCGAACGCGAGACACCGGGCGAGGGCCAGCTGCCGTTGCTCGATGGTGCCGTGGTGCCCATCGACAAGAAGAAGCGATGACATGACGGGCGCCGGCTCGGTAACGACATTTACCGCGATCGACCACGCGATGATGGCCCGCGCCTTGCGGCTGGCCGAGCGTGGTGCATTCACCACCAAGCCCAATCCCATGGTCGGCTGCGTGCTGGCCAAGGGCGGTGAAGTCGTCGGC
>JBBRZH010000001.1:0-174498 GCA_038236935.1 Lysobacterales bacterium | reverse complement strand
CCTCCTCCAGGATGATGATCTCGTCGGCGCGCAGCACGGTGTGCAACCGGTGCGCGATCACAATCCCGGTACGTCCGGCCAGCAGACGGTCGACGGCACGCTCGATCACCGCCTCGGTGGCGGGATCGATGCGCGACGATGCCTCGTCCCGCACGCAGTTGTCCGACGAGAACCGCGTGCTGCGCAACGCATTGCTGATCAGCGGTGCACGCTTGGCGCGGCTGCAGGCTTCGGCGGCGGAAAACGCGCGCCTGCGGGGTTTGCTCGGCGCCGCCCAGCGCGGTGGTTTGAACGTGCAGCTCGCAGCGATCCTCAACCTCGACCTGGATCCCACCCGGCAGCGCTTGATCCTGGATGCCGGCAGTCGCGACGGCGTGCAGGCTGGGCAAAGCGTGATCGATGCCGGCGGCCTGCTTGGACAGATCATCCAGGTTCAAGCCAACACTGCGACCGTGTTGCTGATCACCGATCCCGACCACGCCGTGCCCGTCGTGGTTGCCCGCACCGGCGTACGCCTGGTGGCGTATGGCAAAGGCCGTAGTGACCGACTGGAGCTCGCGAACATTCCCCTGTCCAGCGACATCCGGGCCGGCGACAGCGTAGTGACCTCGGGACTGGGCGGACGGTTTCCGGCAGGATTTCCAGTCGGCACGATCATGGCCCTGCATCCAGACGACAGCCGCTCGTTCCTGGCGGGTGACTTGAAGCCGGCAGCGCAGCTGGATCGTGGTCGGGATGTCCTGTTGCTGAAGTCCGGACTCTTGCCCGCGCCTGCCCCCATCAACGCCGCCTCGCCCAACTCCTCTCCACCCACCCAACGCCCTCCCGACCATCCTGGTCTTCAAGCACAGCCTTCGGGTGTTCCCCAAGCCGCCGGGCAACCACCTGCAAGTGCACTTCCCCGCCCCCCGTCCTCGCATGGCAGGGAGCCGAAGCGCCCATGATCCGTCGCAGCCAATGGCTCCTGCCGATCAGCGTATTCATCGCGCTGCTGCTCGGTCTGTTGCCCCTGCCGGCACTGTTGCAACCGGTTCGGCCGTATTGGCTGGCGCTGGTGGTGGCGTACTGGGTGATCGAGGATCCCGACCGTGCCGGCCTCGGCTTCGCTTTCCTCATGGGGCTGCTTGCCGATCTTGCCTTTGGTGGGCTGCTCGGCGAGCAGGCGCTGCGGCTGACCGTGATGGCCTTCATCCTGCAACGCTTCCGCTCGCAGTTGCGGTTCTTCCCGCTGTCACAACAGTCACTGGCCATCGGTGGATTGCTGCTCAACGATCGCGTCGTCAGCGCCGCGGTGCATGTCACGCTGGGCGAGCCGCAGTTGCCCTGGAGTTTCTGGTGGGCGCCATTGGTCGGGATGGCGCTGTGGGCCCCGATATTCCTGATGCTGGATAGCGTGCGCCTGGGCCGCAGGGCTTGATGCGATGGCGCTGCGACGTCGCCCACTGAAACAGCCCGGAGCCGAGGCGGCGCAGTTCCGCGTGCGCGCGCTGATCGGGTTTGCGATCGTGCTGCTGGTGCTCGGCGGGCTGGGCGGGTGGTATTTCAAGTTGCAGGTGATTGATCATGCCGACTACGCCACGCGCTCACAGGCAAACCGGATCAAGCCGCGTCCGGTCATTCCCGGGCGCGGGCTGATCCTGGATCGGAAGGGACGCATCCTGGCCGACAACGTCCCGGCATTCCGGTTGGACGTGGTGCCTGAACAGGCCGGCGACATCGCGCCACTGATCGCGCGATTGTCCAACATCATCGCGCTCGGCCCCGAGGACATCGAAGCGTTCAACGCCGACCGCAAGGCGACGCGCGGATTCCGTCCGGTCACGTTGAAGCTGCGCATCAGCGAAGAGGAAGTCGCGCGTTTCGCAGTTGATCGCTGGCAATATCCAGGCGTCGAGGTGGTCCCGTATCTCAACCGCCGGTACCCGTACGGCGATCTGTTCGCACACGTGATCGGGTATGTCGGCCGCATGGACGAAGCCGACCTCGCCAAGCTGGGCCAAACCAGCAGCGCCTTCACCCACACCGGCAAGAGTGGCATCGAGCGCTATTACGAAGACGCCCTGCGCGGGCGCATCGGTTACGAACAGGTCGAAACCAATGTCTCGGGCCGTGCCCTGCGCACGGTGGGCCGCATCCCGGCAGTACCGGGCGCGGACCTGCGGCTGTCGCTGGATCTGGACCTGCAGCGCGCGGCAGTGGCAGCGTTCGGTGACTTCGACGGTTCGGCGGTCGCGGTGGATCCACGCACCGGCGAAATCCTGGCGATGGTGAGCCTGCCGAGTTTCGATCCGAACCTGTTCGTCAACGGCATTTCGCACGCCAACTACAAGATATTGACCGACGACCTGTCGCGCCCGTTGTTCAACCGCAACCTGCTTGGCGGCGGCCCGCCGGGGTCGACGATCAAGCCATTCCTCGGACTGGCGGGCCTGGACAGCGGTCTGCGACGTCCGCAGGACAAAGTGTTCTCGACGGGAGAATTCCATATTCCCGGACAACGTCGCGGCTACCGCGATGCACACGGAGGAGAAGGCTGGACCGACCTGCGCAAGTCGATCTCGCAATCCGTGAACTTCTACTATTACAAGCTCGCCTACGACATGGGCATCGATCGCTTCGATACCTGGTTGCGCAAATATGGCTTCGGCGAAACCACCGGCATCGACCTGCCGGGCGAAACCGCGGGCATCCTGCCCTCGCCGGCGTGGAAGGCAAAGCACAGCAAAGAGCCGTGGTATGTCGGGGAAACCGTCATCGCCGGCATCGGCCAGGGCTACTGGAAAGTCACCCTGCTGCAACTGGTCCGTGCGACCGCGGCGCTGGCCGATGACGGCATGCGTCACCGCCTGCACCTCGTGGACCAGCGCCGCGATGGCTACAACACGCCATGGCGTGCACTGCAGCAACCGGCGCCGGTGCGCATCAGCGACAACCCCGACCATCTGCGCGCGGTGCATGAAGGCATGCTTGGCACGATGCAACCCGGGGGTACCGCCGCGGCGGTCGGACGCGGTGCGCAATACCTGATCGCAGGCAAGACCGGCACCGCGCAAAACACCAGCCGCAAGGGCAACATCAGCGTCAATCCGCACGCATTGCCGCTTTCGTTGCGACACCAGGCATGGTTCATCGCCTATGCGCCAGCCGAGCATCCGACGATCGCGGTGGCGGTGATGGTCGAGCACGGCGGCTTTGGTGCCAGTACCGCTGGGCCGATCGCGCGCAAGATCATGGATGCGTGGTTGCTGGGGACGATGCCCGAGCCGGAACGCAATCCGGAAGTCATTGTCGGCATGCGGGATTCGGGTCCCGGGTCAGTGAAGTTGCAGCCCGAAAGCCTCGCACCTGTTTCGGAAACAGCGCCCAGTGGCGAGCGCGCCGCACCGCTTGCAGTTTCAGTGCTCAGTGCGGAATCCAAAGCCGCGCGCCGCGCCACACCATGACTCCGGCATTCCCATGACTGCGATCGCGCGCTGGCTGCTCGACATCCTGGCGCGGCTGTTGCGTACGCTCGACTGGCCTTTGTGCCTCGCGCTTTTCGCCTTGATGGGGATTGGTCTCGTCGTGCTCTACAGCGCGGGTAACGAATCGCTGCAGCTGGTGGTGGGGCAGGGCTCGCACTTCGTGGTCGGCATTGTTGCGATGTGGGCACTCTCGCGGTTGCCGACGACGCAACTACGGCATTGGACGCCGCTGGTGTACACCGTCTCGGTGATCCCTCTGCTCGCCGTGCTGGTGATCGGCCACGGCAAGCACGGCAATCTTTGGATCAACCTCGGCGTGTTCTATTTCCAGCCCGCGGAACTGTTGAAGCTGAGCCTGCCGATGATGGCGGCCTGGTATCTGAATCGCGAAATCCTGCCGCCGCGATTTCGCGTGGTGCTGGTCACCGCCGCGATCATCGCGCTGCCGACATTCCTGATCCTGCTGCAGCCGGATTTTGGCACCGCGATGCTCGTCGGCATCAGTGGCGCGTTCGTGCTGTTCCTGGCCGGGCTGTCCTGGTGGTGGTTCATCGCGGCGGCCGCCGGCGTTGCCGGGGTCGCGCCGGCGGCGTGGTTCTGGCTGCTGCGGCCGTACCAGAAGGATCGCATCCTGACCTTCCTCAATCCCGAATCCGATCCACTGGGCACCGGCTGGAACATCATCCAGTCCAAGATCGCCATTGGCTCCGGCGGCTGGACCGGCATGGGCTGGGGCCATGGCTCGCAGTCGCATCTGGACTACCTTCCCGAGCACACCACGGATTTTGTATTCGCGGTGCTGAGCGAGGAATTCGGATGGCTTGGCGTTGCCACAGTGCTTGCGTTGTACCTGTTCGTGGTCGGCCGGTGCCTGTGGATCGCGAGCCAGGCGCGCGATGGATTTTCGCGCTTGCTGGCGGGCAGCCTGGCCTTGTCGTTGTTCGTGTACGTCATCGTCAACGGCGGCATGATCGCCGGGCTCTTGCCGGTGGTGGGTGTGCCGATGCCACTGTTGAGTTACGGCGGGACATCGGCAGTGTCGTTACTGGCGGGGCTGGGCGTGGTGATGGCCGTGCGGGCGCACAAGCCGGTGCATGGGTATTGACGCACGCAGGCAATGCCCGCGCGGTCGCGCGCCGGAATGCAACGATTGGCATGCTCCCCGCGGCGCTGATACCCTCGCGACGATGAATCGACGCGTATTGACCCTCTCGTTTGTCCTCGCGCTTGCCGGCTGTGCCACGCAGGCGCCGCCTCCGCCGCCCTCGATCGCAACGCCGCCTCCCGCGCCAATGGTGGCGCCAGCCGATGCCTTGCTGGCACCTGTGCCGCAGCCGCCGGAACGCCCTGTCGCGCCGGCATCGGTGACCGATCCAATGATTCCGCAAGCGCAGCGTGTCGTTGCATTCGTCGATTACACCGCGCGCACCTATGGCGTAGCGCCACAGGCCATCCGCGATGGACTGGCGCAGGCGCAATTCATGCAGCGCACGGTGGACATCATTTCGCGTCCGGCTGAAGCCGTGCGTACCTGGCGCGACTACCGGCCGATCTTCCTCAATGATGCGCGCATCGCCGGCGGCGTTGCGTTCTATGCGCAGAACCGCGCCGCGCTGGACCGCATCGCCGACTCCAGCGGCGTGCCGGCCGAATACATCGTCGCGATCATCGGCGTCGAAACCAATTACGGAAAGAACACGGGCAACTACCGGGTGCTGGATGCGCTGTACACGCTCGCATTCGGTTATCCAAAACGTGCGCCGTTCTTTGCTGGTGAACTCGCGCAACTGTTCGCACTCGGCAAGGACGAACATATCGATGTCGCCACACTCAAGGGCAGTTACGCCGGGGCGATGGGCCTTGGACAGTTCATGCCATCGAGCTATCGACTGTGGGGCAAGGATGGCGACGGCGATGGCCGACGTGACCTGATCAGCGACAAGGACGACGTCTTCGCCTCGATCGCGAATTATTTCGTCGTGCACGGTTGGCAGCGTGGCGGGCCGGTGGTCGCGCGGGCGACGCGTGATGCGAATGCGGCGGAGTTCATTCCCGACGCGATGGATCCGGTCTATCCCATGTCGGCGCTCGCGCAACGCGGCTATCGCCCGCAATCCGGCGAGCCGCCGGCCAATGCCGGTGCAGGTGCAACGCTGGTGACGCTTGAAGGCGAGGCGGGCAAGGAATACTGGCTGGCGTACCGCAATTTCTATGTCATTACCCGCTACAACCATTCGCCCATGTATGCGATGGCCGTGCATCAGCTGGCGCAGGCGATCCGGGCCGGCAGCGGCGGCACATGAGGGCGGCGTTCGTCGGGATTGCATTGGCCTGCAGCAGCCTGATGCTCGCGGCCTGCGCTGGTGCACCGACGAAGCCAGCCACGGCGCAGGCAAACACGCGCATCGATGTGCCGTCCCCAATCCACGCAAGCAATGACGCCAGGCGCAAATCACCCTATGCCCCTGCGCAGGAAGACCTCAGCAAGCGCGGCAACTACACACGGGGCGGGCTCTACGCGCCTGAAATCCAGGACAGCGCTCCTGACGGCCTGCCCGATGTCGACCTGATCCCGGAGCCCGAGGTCAAGGCCGAGAGGCGCTCGCTGTACGGCAACCGTTCGCCTTATGCGGTGCTCGGCAAGAGCTACGCGATCGTCGATGACCCATCGCACTACGACGAGGTCGGACTGGCGTCGTTCTACGGAAACAAGTTCCACGGGCGCCGCACGTCCAACCTTGAGGTGTACGACATGTACGCCTTCAGTGCCGCGCACAAGACGCTGCCGCTGCCAAGCTACGCACGCGTGACAAACCTTGCGAACGGAAAATCGGTGATCGTGCGCGTCAACGATCGTGGCCCGTTCCATGAAGGCCGCATCATCGATCTCAGTTACGTCGCTGCGGTGAAACTCGGCGTGGCACGCGCCGGCACCGCGCGCGTGGAAGTGAAAGGGTTGAGTCCGGGAGATGAACCTTTATCAGAGCCGGTCCGCGTCCCTTACGGCGTAATCGCCGCGAGTCCGAATCCGTCATTGCTGACGTTGCCGCCCGGCGTGCATATCGCGACCGGCAAACCACAGCCCGCAAGCGCGATCGACACGTTGGTGTCGGCCTTGCCGATCGCCAGCGCCAATGCCGGCGAGCGTCCGCCGCAACGCATCGCATCCATCGCTGGTAAATCCAGTCCCGATCTTCCGTTATTGCCCGCCACTGCTCCTCAACCTGCTGCCAGCCAACGCTTCGACATGCGCCAGGACGGCCGCACGATGACGGCGGACGAGTTCGACGCCTGGATGCGCGCGCGTCGCATGCGCGTGGCCACCGGGAAGCCGGAAACGCCTGCCAATCCCAGTGAGCCTGCGCCAGCGACTGTGCCGCGCGTGTCCCCGATCGCCAACGAAGTCGCACCGGCCCAGACCGCCATCGCGCCGAATGCACTGACCTTCCAGGTGGCCAGCTTCGCCGCGCGCGCCAACGCCGAGCACGCGCTGGCCATGCTCACCGGCGCCGGCATCGATGGTGCCCGCCTGCTCGACGCCGATGCCAACGGCCACAAGGTGTGGCGCCTGCGCGTCGGACCGGTGAATCCTTCCGCCGCGCCGGAACTCGTTGCGCGCCTGCAGGGTCTGGGTTTCAGTCAACCCCAGCGCGTCCGCGAGTAAACTCGCACCTTCTTTTATTTCATTCCGGTCACGGATGGCCGGTCATCCGGAGTTCGTTGTCTTGAAGTTCACCATTCTCAGCCGTGCCTTTTTCACCGCAGTGGCGACGCTCGCCGTGGGCCTGGTGGCTGCTCAGACGCCCACCATCCCGCAGCCCGCCGCTCCTCCGCCAACCGCACTGAGCGACGCACTGCCGATCCCGCCACCGCCCGCACCGAAAACGTCGGCCGCGTGGGTGCTGATGGATTACGCCACCGGGCAGATCCTGGCCGGGGAAAATGTCGACGTCCGCCACGAGCCGGCCAGCATCACCAAGGTGATGACGTCCTATGTGGTCGCTTCCGAGATGGGCGCCGGCAAGGTCCACGCCACCGACATGGTGATGATGAGCGAGCACGCCTGGCGCGAGGGTGGCGCCGGTACAGAAGGCAGTTTCAGCGGTTTTGCCGTCAACCAGACCGCGCCTTTGATCGAGATGGAAAAAGGCATGGTGGTGCAGTCCGGCAACGATGCCGCGATTGCGCTGGCCGAACACGTCGCCGGCAGCGAGGATGCGTTCGCGTCGCTGATGAATGCCTATGCGGCGCGCATCGGCATGACCGGCTCGCACTTCGTCAATCCGCATGGACTGTCTGCCGAAGGCCATTATTCGACCGCCCATGACCTGGCGCTGCTCGGGCGCGCGCTGATCCACGATTTCCCGGTTGCGTATTCGTACAACAAGATCAAGGAATTCACCGTCGGTCCGATCACGCAGCCCAACCGCAACCTGCTGCTGTGGCGCGATCCGTCGGTCGATGGCATCAAGACCGGACACACCGACAACGCCGGTTACTGCCTGATGGCATCGGCGCTGCGCGGCGACCAGCGCCTGATCAGCGTGGTGCTTGGCGACACCAGCGAAAAGCAGCGGGCCGTCGACAGCCAGGCCCTGCTCAACTGGGGGTTCCGCTTCTATGAGACCCACAAGCTCTATGACGCCGGCAAGCAGATCGCCGTGCAAAAGGTCTGGAAAGGCAAGCTTGATGAAGTGCAACTCGGCCTGGCGGCACCGATGCTGATCAGCATGCCGCGCGGCAAGTACACGCAACTCAAGCCGACGATGGACGTGCCCAAGACACTGATGGCCCCGATCGCGAAAGGTCAGAAGATCGGCATGGTCAAGGTCTTGCTTGACGGCAAGGTGATCGCACAACGCCCGCTGATCGCGTTGAACGCCGTCGAGGAAGGCGGGTTCTTCAAGCGCTTGTGGGATGAATTCTGGATGTGGTGGAAGACGGTGTAACCGTTCTGCTCACCGTCACGGATGAAACGATTCGACCCGTCATGCCGCGACGTGACGGTGCGCCTGCACGATCAACGACTAAGGGCGCCCAAACGCCTTCAACATCGCATAAACGCCCCGTAATCCCTGCGCCTCGCCGCCGGTGGGGCGGCCAGGGCGGTCGCTGTCGTTCCAGCTGTAGACATCCAGGTGCGCCCACTTCTGCCCGGCGGGGACGAAACATTCCAGGTACAACGCAGCGGTGATCGCGCCGGCCATCCTGGTCGGGCCGGAGTTGGCGAGGTCGGCGACATTGCTGGTCAGGTAACGCAGGTACGGTCGCCACAACGGCAGCCGCCAGACGGGATCGTACGCGCGCAGGCCCGCATCGAGCCACTGTTGCGCGAGCATCTCGTCATTGCAGAACAACACCGGCAGGTCCGGCCCCAGCGCAACGCGCGCAGCACCGGTCAGCGTGGCGAAATCCAGCAGCAGGTCCGGCGATTGTTCGCCCGCATACGTCAACGCGTCGCCCAGGATGACGCGGCCTTCGGCATCGGTGTTGTCGATTTCTATGGATGTTCCCTTGCGCGTCGCGATGACTTCCCCAGGCCGATAGCTGTCAGGGCCGATCGCGTTTTCCACCGCAGGCACCAGCAATGTGATCCGCAGCGGCAGGTTGCGGGCCATGATCAGCTCGGCCAGTGCGATGGCATGCGCGGCGCCGCCCATGTCCTTTTTCATGTTGCGCATGCCGTCACTTAGCTTGATGTTGAGCCCGCCGGTGTCGAAGCACACACCCTTGCCGACGATCGCGACATGCGGTGCATCGGCATTGCCCCACCGCATCGCGATCAATCGCGGTGCGCGATGCGACGCCCGCCCGACGGCATGGATCGCCGGAAAGTTCTGCGTCAACAGGTCTTCGCCACTCACGACGTCGATGCTGGCACCGTGGCGTTCGGCAATCCCGCACACGACGTGTTCCAGTTGCTCGGGACCCATGTGCTCGGTGGGCGTGTTGACCAGGTCACGTACGCGATCGCAGGCCGCCAGTACAGCGGAGGTTTCGTCATCGAACCCGTCAAGCATCAACCGTGCCGGCGCGCGCGGCGGCTTGCGGAAATGGCTGTACCGATACGCGCCCAATCCCCATCCCAGTTGCAGCGCGTCACGCACGACTGGAGACAACGTTCCATCGACGCGCCAATCGCCCACTGGCAATGCATACGGCGCGTGCGCGTAGCTCCACGGATCCAGCGCGTCTCCGATGCCCAGGACTGCAGCCAGGCTGCCATCCTGGGCAGGCAAGACCAGCGCGGAGCCCGCCGCACCATCGAACCCGTGTGCGTCGATCCAGGCTTGCACCTGCGGCGGTTGCTGTTGGTGCCATGCGTCGAAATGGTCGCGCTCGACAAGATGCAGTGCGCAGCCATGCGCATCGTGTGCAGCAGTGAAACCTTGCGGAAGACTCATGCGGCGCTCTGTGTCTGTGTGGAGTGCGAGGCGTCCAGCCAGTCGGCCAGCGCACTGAGGGTGGTGAATGCCAGGTCGGGTTGCACGTCCCTGCGCTGCCATGAGCGCAGGCGTCCCTCGGCATCGGGACGATTGATCCAGCAGGTGCGAAGGCCGGCATTGGCGGCGCCAATGACATCACTCTCGATGTCATCCCCGACGTGCAGCACCTGCGCGGGCGCGCAACCCAGGCGCGAGCTCGCGGCATGGAAGATGCTCGCTGCGGGTTTTGCAGCGCCATGTTCGCGTGCATTCAACTGGAAGCCAAACAAGGGCATCAACCCGATGCGCTGCAGGCAGGCATTGCCGTTGCTGAGCGCCGCCAGTGGCACGCGTGCCGCCAGGCGCTGCAATGCATCGATGCTGTCCGGGTAATGCGTTACTTCGCAACGTGCAGCGAAATATGCGTCGAATGCCGGCTGTACCAGCGCAACGTCGTCACCGGATGCCTGCAACATGCGCTCCAGCGTGATCAGTCGCTGCGTGGTGAAATCGTGCGCGAGCTGTGGATGTTCGGCGTCGACCTGATCGCGCAGGATCCGACGCGCCTCCAGTGGCCAGCGCGTGGCGGTCGCTGGCGCATGCGTGCGCAGCCAGGCATCCAGGGCCGTTTCGGCACGATCGATCGCCGGCGCGACCGGCCACAGGGTGTCATCCAGGTCAAGGGTGATGGCGCGGATCGGAAAAAAATCCATGCGCCAGTTTAACGCCGTCGACAGCGTGCATCGCGCAATACCGATTTGCTCACGCGGACCCCGGTATTCTGAGTGCATGCGTCCCTTCTCGTTGTTGTTCATTTTCCTGCTGCTGATTGCAACCCCCAGCGTACGCGCCATGACGGTCGGGTCGGTGGATATCCGTGGCCTGGACGACGCGATGGCCGCCAATGTCCGCGCCTCGCTCTCACTGGTGGATGCCATCGGCAAGGACGTCTCGCAACGAAGGCTTGATTACCTGATGCGCGACGTGCCCGCGCAGGTGCGTGACGGGTTGGAACCCTTCGGCTACTACTCACCACAAATCGACGTGACGCGTGGCGGGACCGGGCCAACGGTCTCGGTGGTGATTGTCGTGGTAGCGGGTGTCCCGGTGCGGGTGCGGCGCGCGCATGTCGCGATTTTGGGTGCTGGCAGCGACGACACCAACCTCCAGCAGACCCTTGCGGCATTCCAGCCGGCACCCGGCGCGATTTTCGACCAGGGCGTGTACGAAGGGAGCAAGGCGCAGGTCATTCGACAGCTGGCCGAGCGAGGATATTTCGACGCCGATTTCACCGTGCACAAGGTGGAGGTGACACGCGCTGAACATGCCGCCGATATCGACCTGGCGTGGGCCAGTGGCGCGCGTTACGCAATGGGCACGGTTGCGTTCGTGCAGACGCCGCGGCAGATCATCCACGATTCGCTGCTCGGCAAGCTCGTGTATTGGGATCCGGGTAGCGATTACCACCAGGACAAGCTCGACCGCCTGCGTAAAGCACTGGTCGCGCTGGATTACTTCAGCCGGGTCGACATCCAGCCACAACCCGACAAAGCCGTCGACCATCGCGTGCCCGTGCAGGTCACGTTGACGCCGGCCAAGCGCAGCATCTACACCGCTGGCGTCAGCTACGGCACCGACAGTGGTGGAGGCGTGCGCCTGGGCGTGGAACGCCGCTATCTCAACTCACGCGGCCACAAGGCGCTGGCGCAAGTCGACTACGCGCAGCGGCGCAAGACACTGACGTTGCAATACCGCATTCCCGCGTTTGGCTGGATCACCGGCTGGTACACCGGAAGCGTGCAGGCCGCCGACGAGCAGACCGATTACATCGACACGCGACGGGTGGAAGTCGTGGCCAGTCGCAGTGGCGAGATCAACACCCACTTGACGGCGGTCGCGTCGCTGCATGCGCTGCGCGAACGCTGGGCTTACCCCGGCGATCTTGGCAACCCGGGTTTCCGCTACGGCACGTTTACGTATCCATCGTTGCGCGCGGACTACATCGATGCGGACAATCGCCTGTATCCGCGCAGGGGGATCGGCACGTCGCTGGAATTGCGCGGTGGGCTGAAAGGCGTCGGATCGGATGCGAGTTTCGCCCAGTTCGATGCCCACGCCAGCTGGTTCAGGGGGCTGGGTGCCAATAACAGGTTGATCCTGCGCGGTGAGCTGGGACATACCTTCACCAATACGCTGACCGACCTGCCGCCGAGCCTGCGCTTTTACGCTGGCGGGGATCGCAGCATCCGCGGCTACAACTATCGCGAGGTTGGGCCACGCCTGGGCAACTTCGGGCTCGGTGCAAACAACGTCGTCACTGCCAGCACGGAATTCGAGCACTACTTCACCACGCAATGGGGCGGTGCGGTGTTCGTGGACACTGGCAGTGCGTTCAACGGACACACGCCTGATTGGCGTACTGGCGTCGGCATCGGCGTGCGCTGGCGCTCGCCAGTGGGGCCGGTGCGGATTGATATCGCGCGTGGACTGGACCATCCGGATTCGGCATTCACGCTGGGCCTGAACATCGGCGCGGACCTGTGAGCGGCGCGCCGCTCACCACCGAACAGCGTGCCGCACGCAGCGTCGCGCGACGCACCCGTGCTCGCCGCATTGCATTGCGCTCCACGCTGGGTGTGCTGGCCTTGGTGGGAGTGGTCGTTGTCTTCGCGTGGTGGTTGCTCACGACAATTGGTGGTCGCGACCTGCTGCTGCGACAGATCGTGGCACGCCTGCCATCGGGCACCACGCTGACATGGCAACAGGCGCAAGGTCCGGTATCGGGACCCATGACATTGCATGGCGTGCGGTTTGCGATGCCTCGCGCGCTGGATTCCACTTGCGTGGCGACTGCCACGCAGCCCTGCGCAACCGGCCTGATCGTGTTCACTGCAAACACAATCATGCTGAATCCAGCACTGCGCCCCTTGCTGGGTCGCCGGTTGCGCCTCAACACCCTGGACATCAGCGGTGCCACGCTGGAACTTCCCAAAAGCACACAACCATTCACGCTGCCGCGCTGGCCGCAGTCGCTCCCGCAGGTCACGCCGCCGCTTGCGTTGCAGGCCGACCGCATCCGTATCGATCACCTGCAGGTGACGCGCGGTCACCAGCCGCTGGTCGACATCCGCAGTGCGCGCGCTGGCCTGGATGCGGGCACTGGTACCCTGCATGTCGATCATCTGGACGTCGACAGCAACCGTGGCCGCTTCACCGTGCACGGTGATTACGTGCCTCGGGAGGATTACCGAACCGATCTTGTCGCGACCGCCGTGCTGCCAGCATCGGCCGGGCACACGGCGCCACGCCTGGGATTGATCGCGCGTGGCGATCTGTCGCGGATGGAGGTCGCGCTGGCGGGCAACGCGCCGGGTGCGGTGCGTGCCGGCCTGACGTTGCGAGGCAAGCAGGCGCCGCGCTGGTCGTTGCACGCAAGTGCAGATGCATTCGATCCCGGCGTGTTGGGTGGAAGTCCTTCGACACCGATCGCACTGACGTTGCAGGCCGACGGCCAGGGTGGGACGGCGACGCTGCATGGCCACGTTGTGCGCGGTGGGTTCGTCGCGACCGTGCTGCCATCGCACATCACGTTGGCCGATCAGGTGCTGCGGGTGCAGCCACTGCTGATCGACACCTTCGGTGGGCGCATCAGCCTGCGCGGCACGGCCGATCTGCGCGATCCACATCGTTCGAGTTTGAAGTTCGCAGTGAATGTGCGCGGTTTGCGTTGGGGCGGTGCCAATGGCACCCCAGTGCTGCAAGCCGATGCCGACTTCGGCATTGCCGGAAAACCGGACGCATGGAGCGCGGTTGGCACGACGACATTGTTGCGGGGCGCGCAGGCGGCGACGCTGCGTTTCGATGGTCGCGGCAACTCCGGACAGGTCGCGATCCAGTCGCTACGCGCGACGACGCCCGGCGGGGTGTTGCAGGCCAGCGGCAATGTGCGCTGGTCGCCCGGATTGGCATGGACGCTCGACACCACGCTGTCTCGATTCGACCCGGGTTATCTGTTTGCCGGATGGGATGGTGCGATCGACGGACACATCGCCACGCACGGTGCTGCGCGCAACGGCGGCGGATTCGATGCCATGTTCGATGCACCCAAACTTGATGGCCGCCTTCGCGGTCGCGACTTGCACGGGCACGGTGCACTGTCAGTGAGCGGAAATACCTATGCCGGTAATGTCGCGCTTGCGATCGGCGGCAGCCGCATCGATGCGCGCGGCACTGTTGCCGACACTCTCGATATCAATGCGAAATTCGACCCGTTGCAACTGGCCGACCTGCTGCCGCAAGCCGGAGGAAACCTGCAAGGCACGCTGAAACTGACTGGCTTGCGCAACGCACCGGACATCGACGCTTCGTTGTCGGGTGATGCGCTGCATTACAGGGGATATCGTGCCGATGCATTGGACCTGCATGGCCGCCTGCCTTGGCAACGCGGCAACGGCGCATTGACGATTGATGCGCGCGGGCTCCAGGCCGGCGTCGCACTGGACAGCCTGCATGTGGATGCGCGCGGCGCAATGCAGGCGCTGCAGTTGCAGGCCAATGCGCTTGGCCCGCTGGGCGCAATCCGTGTCTCGGGCAATGCAGAAAAGCGCGGTGCCGATTGGCAAGGCACGCTGGCCGCGCTGCAGCTATCACCTGCGAAATTGCCTGGCTGGCAGCTGCAGGCTCCCACGCATTTCGCACAACACGGCAGCAACTGGCAGTTGAGTCACGGCTGCCTGACCTCCAGCACCAGCGGGCAGCTCTGCGCGGCAGCAAACTGGCCGCGGCCCGGACTCACCATCGACGCACACGGTGTTCCACTGGCGTTGGCGACCGCCTATCTCCCGCCGCGCAGCGATGGCAACCCATGGTTGTTGCACGGGGAAGTAGCGCTCAGCGCGCAAGTGCATCCGGTGGGCAACGGCTGGACCGGTGCTGCGCACATCACGTCGGCCAGCGGAGGATTGCGCAACAGCGAACGCTCGCGACGTGATCTGGTCGCGTACAGCAACCTGGCGCTGGATGCGACGTTCGATCCGCAGCATGTGGACGCCACGCTCGGCGCGGCACTCGACGGTGCTGGTCGCATCGACGCGCACGTTGTCACTGGCTGGGATGCATATGCACCGCTCACGGGTGACATCGCGATGCACACCACGGCATTGACCTGGATGGAGTTGTTGTCACCTGACATCGTGGATCCAACGGGACGCCTGGATGGCCGCATCGCGCTGGGCGGGACGCGCGCGCAACCCACGCTTGGCGGGCAGGCGCAGCTGTCCGCGTTCAAAACCGAATTGCCCGCGCTTGCCATCACGCTCACCGACGGTGAGCTGCGCCTGGATGCACAACCCGACGGCAACGCACGCCTGCATGGCAGCCTGCGATCAGGTGATGGCACGTTGATGCTGGAAGGCACGCTTGGATGGCATGCCAACGCCACCGGACAAGACGCACCTCTTGTGTTGAACGTGCGCGGCAAGAACGTGCTGGCCTCCGACACGCGCGACCTGCACGCGGTGATCGATCCTGACGTCGTCGTGCGCTACAGCGCCGGACAACCCTTGACCGTCAGTGGTCGTGTGGGCGTGCCGAGTGCGCGCATCGACCTGGAGCGCCTGGATCGTGGCGCGACCACGTCGCCGGATGTCGTCGTGCTGGATCCGGTGGATCCAAAACGAAAACTCGCCACGCCGCTCGCGCTGGACCTGGTGCTGGCGCTGGGCGATGACGTGCACCTGCGCGGATTTGGCCTGGATGGCACGCTCGGCGGCAGCGTCCGCGTGCGCGATCAACCCGGGCGCGCGATGCTGGCGACCGGCACGCTGGAGGTCGGTGGTCGCTACACCGCCTACGGGCGCAAACTCGATATCACCCGCGGGCACCTGGTGTGGTCCAACAGCCTGATCGGAGATCCATCGCTGGATATCCGCGCGCAACGCGACGTCGGCGATGTCACCGCCGGCATCGATGTCACCGGTCATGCCACGCGTCCGCATGCCGACGTCTGGACCGACCCCGCGACCGACCAGTCCAATGCGCTCGCCTATCTCGCCCTGGGGCGTCCGCTGTCCAGCGCCAGCACCGATGAAAGCCGGCAACTCAATGCCGCCAGCGCCGCGTTGACCGCCGGGGGCAATTTATTGGCCTCGCAACTGGGCGCCAAGCTCGGCCTGGACAACGCCGGCGTGAGCGACTCACGCGCACTTGGCGGCAGTGTGCTGGGCATCGGCAAATACCTGTCGCCGAAGTTGTACGTCGGGTACGGTGTGTCGTTGCTCGGCACAGGCCAGGTGCTGACGCTGAAGTACCTGCTGCGCAAGGGCTTCGACATCCAGGTCGAATCCAGCACGGTCGAGAACCGTGCATCGATCAACTACCGCAAGGAAAAATAGCGCCCTGCAAAGGGGTGCCCCTGCTACTTTGCGATTTCATCCTTCACGACAACCGACCGATGGCCACCACCCGCCGCCTGCTCGTCCAGCCACCGCACGATCCTGCCATCGCGCAGGGCGTTGCCGACATCAAGCGTGAGCAGGGACTGCCGCTCGCATTTCCGACGGAGGTCGAAGCCGTGGCTGCGCGTGCCGCCGTCGCGCCGCGCCTGCCGGAACTGGATCGCACCGACATCGCGCTGGTCACGATCGATCCAGTCGGCTCAATGGACCTTGACCAGGCGCTATATGTTGAGCGGATTGCCAGCGGTTACCGGGTCTACTACGCGATCGCCGATGTCGCGGCATTCGTGGCACCGGGCGATGCGGTCGATGTCGAGGCCAACACGCGCGGCGAAACCCTTTACGGCGCCGATGCAAAGATCCCGCTGCATCCGCCGGTGTTGTCCGAAGGAGCCGCATCGCTGCTACCCGACCAGATGCGCCCGGCATTGTTATGGACGATTGACCTGGATGACGTTGGCGAAACCACAACCATCGACGTGCGTCGTGCGCGTGTGCGCAGCCGTGCAAGGCTCGATTACGCAGGCATGCAGGCGCTGGTCGACGGCGGACACATCGAGCCGATGTGGGACGCGTTGCGCCAGGTCGGACAGTTGCGAAAACAACGCGAACTGGCCCGTGGCGGCGTCAGCCTGACGCTGCCGGAGCAGGAGATTTCGATTGGCGAAGATGGCCAGTGGACCCTGGCGTTCCGCGCGCGCAGGCCGGTGGAAGACTGGAACGAACAGATCTCGTTGCTGACCGGAATGTCCGCGGCGAAACTGATGGTCGACGCCCGCATCGGCGTGTTGCGAACGTTGCCGAAACCCGAGGACTTCGCCATCGAACGCCTGCGTCGTACCGCGACAGCGTTGGGGATCACGTGGCCGCAATCATTGGCGTATCCCGATTTCATCCGCTCGCTGGATCCAGCGCAGCCGCGCAACATCGCGATGATGACCGCGTGCACCACCGTGCTGCGCGGTGCGGGCTATGTCGCCTTCAACGGCACATTGCCGGCACAACCCATGCATTGGCCACTGGCGGCCGAATACGCGCATGCGACGGCGCCGCTGCGACGGTTGGTTGACCGCTACGTCGGCGAAACCTGCGTGGCGCTCTGCGCGGGGCATCCCGTCCCCGACTGGGTGATTGCGGCACTGCCGGGATTGCCGGCAACGATGTCCGCGGCTGATCGGCGGGCCAGTCGCTTTGAACGCGCGGTGCTCGACCTGGCCGAGAGCGTGACGCTGGCATCGAGTTTGGGTGAGACGTTCGACGCCAGCATCGTGGAGGTGCAGCGCAATGATGCGCGACAAGGCGTGGTCATGCTGAGCGATCCTGCGATCGAGGCACCCGTCAGCGGCACGACATCATTGCCGCTGGGTGCGAGCGTCAAGGTGCGGTTGGTGGAGGCCGATCCGGCGAAGCGCCGTACGCAGTTCGTGTTGGCTGGCTGATGCGAAGCCTGCTGCGATCAATGCATTCCCAGACGGGCACCATGCAGTTGCGGCGCGCCATTGGTGACATCCGTCCACAGGACATACGCATCGCCATCTTGCAGAGCTAACTGAGGAAATCCCGTGCCGCGGCCGCGCCCCTGCAGCTTCGCGATTTCGATGCGCTGTAGCGATCGCGATAAATCTGGTGGGTAGCGCGCAAGCCACAGCGATTGTCCACCCGCATCCTCGTGCACCCACACCGCCACGACCTGCTGCGCGTCGATCGCAACCGCGACCCGCCCCTGCACCGCGGCGCCACGATCAAGCACCACCGGCGCATCGAATCTGTCGCCGGCATCGGTACTGCGTGCGAGCTTCGCCGTTGGACTATCTCCGGTTGCGGTGTACCAGGCGACGACGACGTGATTGCCACCGGCCGCGATGGCAGGCCCGTTGACGGGGCAGGCAGGCATCGTCCAGTGATCGGCATGCACGGGTCTGGGCGCGCTCCATGTCGCACCATCGAAGCGGGCGATGGCGATGTCGCGCACTTCCGCGGCGGTGCGATCGCGATAGGCCACCAGCGCTCCGCGCGAGGTGACCGCAACCGCGGTCCGACAGCAATCGCAGGTCATCGTATCGATGGCGGATGTGCTGCTGCGTTGCAGGTTGGCGTCGAACACCGCCGCGCGCAGCGTCGTGTTCGCATCGCCAATATCTGATTTGGAAGCGGTTGGGGGCGTGTCCATGTTGTGGCCATCGAGCCAGACGATGCCGATGCTCGCGCGCGATGCCGGCCACAATGCGGCGAAACCATGTTCGGCATTGCTCTGCACATTGACCCGCGTCGGTGCGCTCCAGTTGGAACCGCCATCGGCGGAGCGGCTGAGCATCACATCGGTGACGTCACCGCCGCCGACTTTCTGCAGCCAGTGCACCCATAGTGCGCCATCGGTGGTCGCGGCAATATGCGGCGTGTCAGCGCTATTGGTTGCCAGCGAGTCACCGACCGCGATCGTACGCGGCGCACCCTGCCAACGCTGCGTCGCGCTGTCCCATGCATCGAACTGCAATGCATTGCGACGGCCCGGCACGCTGTTGATCCAACTCAGCAGCAGTCGTCCGTCCATGGTGGCGACGAGGTCGGGTTCGGCTGCACCTGGCGAGGTTGGCAAGAGCCATCCGTGTTGCGCGTAAACACCAGTGCCACCCGCGACCTGCTGGGATGGTTGCGCGCGATGGCAACCCAGCAGCGCCAGAGGCAACAACAGCAGCGCGAGCTTGCAGATGCCTTGCATGCGCGTCGCCCGGCTATGCGACACGTTGGCGCCGCACGCGGGACAGATGCACCAGCAGCAGGGAAATCGCGGCTGGGGTCATCCCTGGTATCCGTTGCGCTTGTCCCACTGTCTCGGGACGCACGCGTGCAAGTTTCTGACGTGCTTCCGCCGACAGTCCGTGCACGCCGTCATAGTCAAACCCTGCCGGGATCGCAGCCGTTTCATGGCGCTGCTGGCGCGCGATTTCATCATGCTGGCGGCTGAGATAGCCCGAGTATTTCGTGTCGATTTCCACCTGCTCGGCGACAGCGGCGTCAATGACGGCAGGTGCCAGCGACGGCAACGTCAGCAGGCGCGCGTAATCGATTTCCGGTCGCTTGAGCAGGTCCAGCGCGTTGGTTTCGCGCGTGAGGTCGATGGCGAGCGTCTCCGCTATTTCGCGACCCAGTGGATTGTTGGGCGTCGCCCAGGTCGCGGCCAGCCGAGCCTGCTCGCATTGGATCGCATCGCGCTTGCGCTCGAATGCCGAGTAGCGCGCATCGTCGACGAGGCCCAGCTCGCGTCCAATGGCGGTCAGCCGCAAGTCGGCATTGTCCTCGCGCAGCTGCAACCTGTATTCGGCACGCGAGGTGAACATGCGGTAGGGCTCGGTGGTGCCCTGGGTGATGAGGTCGTCGATCAGCACGCCGATGTATGCCTGGTCGCGACGCGGGGACCAGGCCTGCTGTTGGCGCGCGAACCGTGCTGCATTCAATCCGCCGATCAATCCCTGCGCCGCCGCCTCTTCGTACCCCGTCGTGCCGTTGATCTGCCCGGCAAAAAACAGACCGGAGACCACCTTGGTTTCAAGCGACGCCTTCAAGCCTCGCGGGTCGAAGTAGTCGTATTCAATCGCATACCCCGGCCGGGTGATGTGTGCCTGCTCGAATCCGCGGATGCTGCGCACCAGCGCCAGCTGCACGTCGAACGGCAACGAGGTCGAGATGCCATTGGGATAGATTTCGGTGACGTTGAGCCCTTCGGGTTCGACGAAGATCTGGTGGCTGGCCTTGTCGGCGAAGCGGACCACCTTGTCCTCGATCGACGGGCAGTAGCGCGGTCCGACGCCTTCGATCTGGCCGCTGTATAACGGCGAGCGATGCAGTGCGGCGCGGATGATGTCGTGCGTACGCTCGCTGGTGTGGGTGATCCAGCAGGGCACCTGGCGCGGATGATCGCCGCGGGTGCCGAGGAACGAAAACACCGGACGCGGATCGTCGCCGGGCTGGATGTCCATCACCGAATAGTCCAGCGAACGGCCGTCGATGCGCGGCGGCGTGCCGGTCTTGAGCCTATCGACCACGAATGGCCCGTCGCGCAGTTTTTGCGCCAGCGCCGTCGCCGGGGGATCACCGGCGCGGCCGGCCGCGTACTGGGTTTCGCCGACGTGGATCTTGCCGGCCAGGAAGGTGCCGGCAGTCAGCACGACCGCGCTTGCATCGAAACGAAGTCCGGTCTGCGTGATCACGCCACGCACGCAGGCTTGGTTGATCACCAGGTCGTCGACCGCCGCCTGGAACACGCTCAGGTTCGGCTGCGTTTCGACCGTGGTGCGGATGAAGCTGCGGTACAGCGCACGATCGGCCTGGCAGCGGGTCGCGCGCACCGCGGGACCTTTGGAAGCATTGAGGCGGCGCCACTGGATACCGGCGGCGTCGGCGGCTTTCGCCATCACTCCGCCGAGCGCATCGATCTCCTTGACCAGATGCCCTTTGCCGATACCGCCGATGGCGGGATTGCAGCTCATCGCGCCGACGGTTTCGATGTTGTGCGTGAGCAGCAGCGTGCGCGCGCCGCTACGCGCCGACGCGAGCGCGGCTTCGGTCCCGGCATGGCCGCCGCCGATCACGATCACGTCGTAATGGTTGTCGTTGTTTTGATGGCACGGTGCATTCATCAATGCATTATCGCGCGTGTGCAGGAGCGCGGCGCCGCACCTTCATGACCACAAAAAAACGGGGCCGGATGTCCCCCGACATCCGGCCCCTGGCTCCCCCGATGTGCGCTCGACCGGCCCTGTTCCATTCCGGTCGACGCCACTGACGTTGCCACGTCGGGTGCAGGGGTAACGACGCAGGAAGCGTGCCAAGGCACGCGATGACACGCCGGGGATGACCGCGCCCGCATGAATTCGTGCAGAAAATTGTTGGAATTGTGACGTTTGTCACCAAGCGGGCGAAGGATCGCCACTCGGAAGCTGATGGATTCAGCTCCGGCGAAGGCGCCGACACCCGGCGAGGTGCGGAACAGGGGGGATCCGGGAATCCCCGCCGGGGGTCGACATGGACGCGACTGCTTGAGGTCTAAAAAGTGGTACGTCGAAAAACGACGCAACCGGTCAGTCGCGGTCATTAGCTTGCGGCCGTGTGGCAGGCAACGCAAGCAAGATCACGGGTGGAAAATGCGACCGCCGTCATGGTCCTGACTGCCGTGCCGGGACGGTGCTCGCTGGAGCTGCTGGTTTCGTGGCATGTCCGGTATGTCGCTCGACGGCATGGTCCTGCCTGGCATGACGCCGGACGGCATGCCTACGGAAGGAAACTCAGTGGGGCGTTGGGGTGTGCGGAAGCGTCCGCTCGGCGGCGATCGGAGGACCTCGCCGCCCAGGTTGCCACCCCACCGGGGACGGGGGTTTCTGCGAGTGCTGGGAGTGGGACCGCCAAGTTCGTCTGCGTCTGGGTTGTCGTCTTGATCGTGGTCGTGATCACGGCGATCACGATCACCTGGCCGGACGATGATCACTCCGCCACCGGGGTAATAAGGGTAGCCATACCCGCCATACCCTCCATAGCCATAGGGATAGCCATAACCATAACCATAACCATAACCACCTGTCCCGTACCCGATCTGACCCCCCCAGCCGCCGCCGTATCCATAAGGGCTGTTGTCGTAACCGCCATAGCCGCCATAGCCGCCATAGCCATAGTCACGATATTCGACCTGCGGTTGACCGTAGTAGTAATCCCCGGCGCCGTCGCGATACTGGTAGCCGCTGACGCAGCCGCCGAGCAATGCCGCTGCAAGTGCAGTCGCCAGTGAGGGACTCAAGAGTTTACGAATCATGGCGACGCTCCATTGCGAAGACTGACAGCATCCGCTTCAGCCGTTGAATCCGTGCTTAATCTTCCAGACATGTTCGTGCCGACCAGCTGAACGGTACAGGCCGATTGTCGTGGCGGCGCTGCGATGCCAGCATGCACGACATTCAATGGAACAGGGCGCGATGGCACTTCATCAGGTTTCCGGCCGCTGGCGCCTAGGCCTGGGGCTGACGCTGGCAACGGCGCTGTTCTGGGCAACACTTCCGATTGCCCTGAAGGTCGCGCTGGAAATCCTGGACCCGCTCACGCTGACGTGGTTCCGCTTCGTGACTGCCGCCATTTTCACTGCGGGATGGCTGGCGTTGCGTGGAAAGCTGGTGGGCTATGGCGGGTTGTCGCGCCGTCACTGGTGGCTGCTCGGCGCCGCGGCATTGCTGTTGCTGGGCAACTACGTGTTTTACCTGCTCGGCGTGAAATACACGACACCGGCCAACGCGCAATTGCTGATCCAGCTGGCACCGCTGTTGATGGGGCTGGGCGGCATCTGGGTCTTCGGCGAGCGCTTCCGCACTGCCCAGTGGTTGGGCCTGGCATTGATGGTGGGCGGGATGCTGCTGTTCTTCCGCGATCAGCTCACGAAGGCCGGCGCGAAGCCGGACTACCTGCTCGGCTCGGGGTTGGTGGTGGTTGCGGCACTGGTGTGGGCCGGCTACGCACTGCTGCAGAAACAGCTGCTGCTGAAACTCGGCTCGATGCAGATCCTGCTGCTGATCTATCTGGTTTGCAGCCTCGTGTTGTTGCCGTTCACGCACCCATCGACGTTGCTGCGGCTCGATGGCCTGCACTGGGCGATGCTCGGGTATTGCGCGCTCAACACCATTGGCGCATACGGCGCGTTCGCCGAAGCCCTCGCGCACTGGGAGGCGTCACGCGTGTCGGCGATCCTTGCCGTCACGCCGCTGCTCAGCATTGCCGCCGTGGCGGTGGTGCATGCCGCATGGCCACACTTGCTGGCGCCCGAGCAGATCAGCACGCTGGGCTATGTCGGCGCGGTACTGGTGGTCGCGGGATCAGCAGCGGTGAGCCTGCTCGGCGCTCGCCGTCTTGCGCGTTAGCATGCCGCACATGGAATTCCCCAGCGCATCGTCGATGTCGGCGCCCACGTTTGCCGACGTCCTTGCCGCAGCGGCGCGCATTGCCCCGCATGCGCACGTCACACCGGTCATGCGTTCGCGCTCGCTCGATGACATCGCGGGCTGCGAATTGCATTTCAAATGCGAACAGTTGCAGCGCGTCGGCGCGTTCAAGTTTCGCGGCGCGTGCAATGCGGTGTGGTCACTGTCCGATGAAGCGGCGCTGCGTGGCGTGGTCACCCACTCGTCGGGCAACCACGGCGCGGCACTGGCATTGGCCGCGCGCACCCGCGGGATCGCGTGCCACGTGGTGGTTCCCGACGGCGCGGTGGTCGCCAAGCTGACTGCGATTACCGCTTACGGCGCGACCCTGCACCGCTGCGCCGCCACCATCGCCGCACGCGAAGCCGGCTGCGAAGACATCCGCCAGGCAACCGGCGCCACGTTGATCCACCCTTACCTCGACGCGCAGGTCATTGCCGGACAAGGCACTGCGGCACTGGAATTGTTCAACGCCTGCGACGGCCTTGATGCGCTGGTGGTCCCTGTCGGCGGCGGAGGCCTCGCGGCGGGCACCGTACTGGCCGCGACGGCGATGTCACCGAATTGCCGCGTGTATGTGGCCGAACCGGCTGGCGCGGCGGAAACCGCGGCATCGCTTATGCAAGGGCGTCGCGTCGTCGACTTCGTGCCCGATACCATCTGCGACGGCCTGCGCGGGACACTGGGCGCGGTCAATTTTGCCATGCTGCGCAGCCATGCGGTCGAAGCACTGGTGGTCGACGACACTGAAACCGTCGCCGCGATGCGGCTGGTGTGGATGCGGCTGAAACAAGTGATCGAGCCGTCGTCCGCAGTCGCGCTCGCGGCCGTCCTGCGCCACCGCGAGCGCTTCGCCGGTCAGCGTGTCGGCATCATCCTGTCGGGCGGCAACATCGACCTTGCTGCTGTGCCAGGGATATTTGCCTCTGGCTCGCCCTGATTCACCCGACACCTGTTGCCTATCGGAATTCATTGCATGCTGCGATTCGTTCGTTCTCCGACATTCCTGATCGCGGCACTGGCGATCGTGCTCTCGCTGCTGTTCCTCGGCCAGCGCGGCATCTGGGATCCTGACGAAGGCCGCTACACAAACGTTGCGTTGCACATGCTCGACAGCGGCGACTGGATCGATCCGCATCGCAGCGTTGAGGTCAGCCACTGGACCAAGCCACCGCTCACCTACTGGACCATCGCGGCCGCTGTTGGAGTGTTCGGTCAAAACGCATGGGCCGCACGACTACCGGCGGCGCTGTCGTACCTGCTGTGCGTATGGCTGGCGTGGCGGATCGCGCGACGGCTCACCCCGGGCAGCGAATCGCAGGCGGCATTGATCTACGCGACGATGCTGTTGCCGATCGGTGCGGCGCAGATGATCACCACCGACTACGTGCTTGCCGCATGCGAAACCCTGGCGATGTGGGGTTTCGTTGAGGCACGTTTCGGTGTCAGCGCGCAGTCGCCAGGCCGGACGCCGTTGCTCTGGATCATGCTGATGTGGGCGGGATTCGGACTTGCGTTCCTGGCGAAGGGGCCGCCTGGACTGTTACCGCTGTTGGCGGTGCTGGCGTTTGATATCGCGCAACCAGGGCGCATCCGGCCGCGTGCGCTGCAATGGCAGGGCCTGTTGGTGTTCGTGCTGATCGCAGCGCCGTGGTACGCGATTGTCATCGCACGCAATCCGGGACTGCTGCATTACTTCCTCGGCAAGGAAGTGGTGGGGCGTGTCGCGTCGGACGATTTCGGACGGCATGGGGAGTGGTACGGCTGGATCGCGATGTACCTGCCGACGTTGCTGGTTGGAACGCTGCCGTGGACACCGGCATTGCTGCGCTGGTTGCGCGCGTTGCCGAGGCATGTCCGCAGCTGGCGCACGCGCGATGGGCGTACCGATGATGCCGCCGGCTTGCTGCTGGCGTTGTGGTTTGCGTTGCCGCTGCTGGTGTTCTGCGTGTCGCGCTCGCGCCTGCCGTTGTACATCCTGCCGCTGTTCGTGCCGTTGGCATTGCTGGCTGCGCGGCAGCGCCAGCAGGAAGGCAGGACGGCATTCGTGCACTGGACGTGGCTGCTGCTGTGGACGCTGTGCGTGCTGGGCCTGCAGCTGGAAGCCGCGCGCTGGCCCACGCACAAGAATGCGCAGGTCTGGGCGCGGGAGATCCATGCACGCGTGCCCGGACGCATCAGCCAACTCGTCTTTGTCGACGACATGGCGCGTTACGGGTTGCACCTGCACATGGGCCTCGAGGTCGAGAAGTTGACGCTCAACCAGCCCATCGTCGCGGCATTCAATCCCGAATACGATGAAACCGTCGCCAATGAAATCCAGCGGGATTTCGATCCGGACAGCTTATGGATCACCAAGCAGGCGCAATATCCGGCGTTGCGCACAGCGCTGGACGACTTGGGCGTCGACGCACAGCCGCAAGGCACGCCTTACGAAGATCGAATCATGTTTCGCGTGCGACGTCGCGCCCAGTAACACCGCGCATCATGGCGTCGGCGCCAGCCGCGTGAGTCCCTGATCGAGCAGGAATCGCGTCATCCCCGCGCGTTCGCCAACCGGTCGCGACTGCATGGCGTCGAGAAGCCAACGTAGCGAATTGCAACGCGCATCGCGGGTGTTCGGATCGTTGCCGCTGGACCTGAGTCCGCCGACAAAGCCATCGTGCAACAGTGCTGCCGTCACGCCAGCTGCTTTCAGCGCGTGTTGGGCGCTGGCTGGGTCATACGCTTGCGGAGGCGACTGGATGGCGGCCACCAATGTGTCCGCGAGCGAATTGGCAAAACGTTGCCGGCTGGCTGGCCCAAGTTGCGATGCCACCGTGTTCAGCCCCTGCAGGCTGCGATCGGCGTCTGGTTGGAACAATGAACAGATCGACTGGGCTTCGCGCGGATCCTGCGAGGCCGCATGCACCGCCTGGAACAGGCCGTCGATCTGCGCATCGGGCGCGCGCCGCAGCAGGTCGCTGGAGCCTGCGACGAGTGCGCCCGGATCGAAACTCCAGCCGCTGTCCTGCGCGATGCCCGCAACTGGAAGCGTCAACAGACACATGGCGAGGATTGCGTGCAGCTTCATGGCGCGATGTCCGGATGATGATGCCGTTGAATCTAGTCGATCCCGACTGAATGCATTCTGCCCGGCAGCTCAACGTCGACGGATGGGAATGCCGCTGGCGGGAAACCGGGCGATTTCCATGCCCTCCTCGCGGATCGGCGCCCCTGCAGCTGGGGACCAGGCCATCGCGGTGATCGTTTCCCACGTCGCCGGCAGGCCATCGCCATCGCCGAATTGCGTTGCATAGGCCTGCGCTGCGCGCGCAAACCGCATCTTGCCGGTAAGCGTGTGGCGCCGCGCCTGCAACGCATTGGTCGCGCCGATCGCCCGCAACTCCCGCATGAGTGTGGGCAAGTCGTGGTAACGGTTGGTGGTGATGTCACGATCAAGCACCGGATCGCGGAAGCCCGAGGCCATCAGCGCATCGCCGAACTGCGCGATGCCGGCGAACGGGCTGACGTGTGGCATTTCATCGGCGCTGCTGAATGCCGTGCGCAGTTCGTGCAGGGTGTGTGGGCCAAAGGTCGACAGCAGCAGCAACCCGCCGGGTTTGAGCACCCGCCGGAATCCAGCGAACACCGCCGGCAGGTCATCGACCCATTGCAGGCAGAGGTTGGAAAACAGGACATCGATGCAACCGTCCGCCAGGGGCAACGTGCGTGCATCGCTGCAGAGGCTGTGCACGCTGCGTTGCAGCGGTCGCCAACGCTGCTTATGTGCCTGGCGCAACATTGGCAACGCAAGATCCAGCGCGAGCACCCGCGCCTTTGGCCAGCGTCGTTGCATCGCCGCGGCGGCCCGGCCCGTTCCGCTGCCGACATCGAGCACGACCTGCGGCGAGCGCTCTCCGAGATAATCGAGCGAGTCCAGCAGGTGCGCTTCCACGGTGTGCTGCAACTTGGCGGCAACGTTGTAGCTTGATGCGGCGCGGGAAAAAGCACGGCGCACGTGATGCGTGTCGAACAAGTCGCGACTCATCGTTGCTGGACGCTCATGAATTCCAGGATGCAGCTGGCCACCTCATCAGCATGCGTCAGGAATGGCGCATGCCCGGCGTGCTCGACGACCTGCATTTCCGCGCCAGGAGTGGCCGCAACCGCCGCACGCATCGCCCGTGGATCGACCAGCCGATCGCGGCGGCCGGCCAGCCAAAGGCTGGGCACGGGAAATTTCGGTAGCGCGCCGCGCAGATCGGTGTGTTGCAGCAGGTCCAGGCCCTCGGCCAGCACCTGCGCCGTTGGCTCGCCGTGCGCGAAGAGCGTGTTGCGCAATGCACGGAGTTCATCGCGCGCGTGGTCCGAGCCAAAGGCTTCCAGCGCGATGAAGCGGTCGAGCGTGCCACGATAATCGCTGCGCAGTCCGTCAGCGAAATCGCTGAAAATTTCCGTCGAGACGCCATGTTTCCAGTCATTTCCGCGCACGAAACGCGGACTTGCGCACAACATCATCAATGCCGGCACCTGCGTGGGATGCATTGCAGCCGCATGTAACGCGAACAGCCCGCCCAGCGACCATCCGCACCACGGCGCGCGCGGCACCTGGCGGGCGATGGCATCGACGCAAGCCTCCAATTGCAGCGGCACGGTGCTGTGGCTGCTTCGTCCATGCCCGGGTAGATCGACCACGTGCAGCGTGAACACGTCCTGCAACCGCTCAGTCAACGGTGCGAAGACACCGCCGTGCATGGCCCATCCGTGCAGCAGGACCAGCGGTGGTCCGCGGCCACTGACTTCGACATGCAGTCCGCCGTCGCCTTCCACTGTCATGCCGACGTCATCGCCACACCGCAATGTTCCGATGCCTGCATCAGCGCATCGAGCAGGCCGTCGACGTCGGCGTCGGTGTGTCCCGCACTGAGGGTGATCCGCAGGCGCGCGCTGCCTTCGGGTACGGTTGGCGGACGGATCGCCGTAACCCAGTAGCCGCGGGTTTCCAGGGCACTGGCCAAAGCAAGCGCGCGATGCACGTCGCCACACAGCAGTGGCTGGATCGGTGTGTCGGACGGCAACAAGGACAACCCGCGCCGTGTCGCACCTGCGCGGAACCGTGCGATGAGCGCGAGCAGTTTTTCGCGACGCCAGTGTTCCTTGCGCGCCAGCTTGATCGCCGCCAGCGATGCCGCGGCCAGCGCCGGTGGCAAGGCAGTGGTGTACAGATAGGGGCGCGCGGTTTGGGCGAGATGGTCGATCAACGCTGCATCACCGAGCACCACCGCGCCATACCCACCAAGCGCCTTGCCCAGCGTCGCCAGTTGCAACGGTACTTCAGCCACGCCGAGGCCTGCGGCGGCGACACTGCCGCGACCGTCGGGCCCGAGCACGCCGACGCCGTGGGCGTCGTCGACATACAACGTGGCCTGTTGCACGCGTGCCGCCAACGCCAGCGGGCGCAACGGTGCGATGTCGCCATCCATGCTGAAGACGCCGTCGGTGACCAGCATGGCCATCACATCGGGCACGGCGCGTAGTTGGCGCAGTGCGCCCTCGGCATCGGCGTGCGGATATCGGCGCAGTTTGCAGCCGGCCAGCCTTGACGCATCGATCAGGCTGGCGTGGTTGAGCTTGTCCTGAACGCAGACATCGTCGTCGCCCAGCAGCGCCTGCTGCACGGCGAGGTTGGCAAGAAAGCCACTGCCGAACAGCAACGCACGCGGTGCGCCAAGCCACTCGGCCATCTCATGCTCCAGCGCGTCGTGAAATGCGTGGTGGCCGCAGACCAGATGCGAGGCGATGCCTCCGGCGCCCTCGCGAGCAGCGGCATTCTGCAACGCATCGGTCACTGCAAACTGTTGCGACAGGCCGAGGTAATCATTGCTGCAGAAGTTCACCAGCCAGCGGCCCTCGCCACTCTCGCTCAGTACATGGCAACGCATGCCGTCGCGACGTAAAACCGTACGGCGCACGCGGGTGCGGCCGAGCGCGGCGCGTTGCAGGCGCAATGCTTCGATACGATCGTGCAGGCTTGGCCGCATCAGCCGACGAGTGCGGCGGTGTCGGTGATCGTTGCGTGCACGGTGCCTGCATGATCGGGATCAACCGCATTGACTTCAATCGTCATCGGCCGCAATCCGAGCCGCGCGAACAGTGCGCGGTCGCGTTCGGTATCGGGATTCCCCGTTGTCAGCAGTTTCTCGCCATGGAAAATCGAATTCGCGCCCGCAGCGAAACACAGTGCCTGCAACTCGTCCGACATCGATTCGCGCCCGGCGGACAGGCGCACCATCGACTTGGGCATCACGATGCGTGCCACCGCAATCGTACGCACGAACTCAAATGGATCCAGTGGCGCAGTGCCCGCCAGCGGCGTACCCGCAACCTGTACCAGCCGGTTGATCGGCACCGAGTCCGGATGCGCCGGCAGCGTCGCCAGTGACTGCAGCAAGCCCGCGCGCTGCTCGCGCGATTCGCCCATGCCGACGATGCCCCCGCAGCAGGTTTTCATGCCGGCATCGCGCACATGCGACAGGGTGTCGAGGCGATCCTGGAACTCGCGCGTGTGGATGACGTCGCCATAGAATTCCGGCGCCGTGTCGAGGTTGTGGTTGTAGTAGTCCAGTCCCGCATTCTTCAGCGCGTGCGCCTGGGTGTCGCTCAGCATGCCGAGCGTGGCGCAGGTTTCCAGGCCGAGCGCCTTCACCTCGCGGATCATCGCCGCGACCTTCGGGATGTCGCGATCCTTCGGCGAGCGCCACGCCGCGCCCATGCAGAAGCGCGAAGCTCCGGCGGCCTTGGCCTGTCTTGCTTTTTCGACGACATCATCCGTCGCCATTAATTTGGTGGCTTCAACGCCAGTGTGGTACCGGGCCGCCTGTGGGCAATAGCCGCAGTCCTCGGGGCAGCCGCCGGTCTTGACCGACAGCAGGGTGCTGATCTGGACCTCGCATGGATCGAAATACTGGCGATGCACGCTGGCGGCGCGGTGCAGCAGTTCGGTGAACGGCAGCGCCAGCAACGCCAGCACCTCGTCGCGCGACCAGTCGTGGCGCAAAGCGGGCATGGAGGTGGCGGGCAATTGACTGATGGCAGGCATGGGGGTTTTCCGACGGCGGCGACAGGCCAGCCCCGGCAGTCTGGAAACCATGCCCACCGCTGTCAACCAGAATGCCTTGCAGGAAGTTGACGGATGCCTGCCACGTTTGCTGCGAGCGCTATGGCCGGCACGATGCCTGGCGTGTGGCGAAGGCGGGCACGCAGGCCGCGACCTCTGCCTGCATTGCGCAACGGCATTGCCATGGAATGGCTGTGCCTGTCCAACCTGCGCGTTGCCGCTGCCGTCGCCAGCGCCAGCCTGCGGGGCCTGCCTGCGCCGTCCGCCGCCGCTGGACGCGATGCACGCCGCATTCGGCTATGCGCGGCCGCTGGATCGGCTGCTGCCACTCTTCAAGTTCCATGGCGACCTGGCCGCCGGACGGTTGCTCGCACAGCTGATGACCGATGCCTGCTCCGAGCTGCCACGCCCTGACGCAGTGATTCCAATCCCGCTACACGGCTCGCGACTGCGGACCCGCGGCTACGACCAGGCGCTGGAACTGGCCAGGCCATTGGCACGCGCACTGGATCTCCCACTGCACGGCAGTGTGCTGCAGCGCCTGCGCGCGACGGCGCCGCAATCGGAGTTGAATGCGCTGGCGCGCCGTCGCAACGTGCGCAATGCCTTCGTCGTCCGAGCCGACGTCGCATTGCCGGCGCATGTCGTCTTGATCGATGACGTCATGACCACCGGGGCGACCTTGCATGCCGCAGCAAAAGTGCTGCGACGCGCAGGCGTGCAGCGGATCGACGCATGGGTGTGCGCGCGGGTGGCTTGAGCAACTCAGCGCAACGCGTAATCCAGTGCGATCCCGGCAAAGACCACCGCCCCGACCCAATGGTTGTGCAGGAATGCCCGGAAACACGCATCACGATCGCGGTGTCGGGCGATGACGAATTCGTATCCGACCAGTGCGAGCGCAACGCCCAGTCCGCCCCAGTAAAAGACGCCCATCTGTGCGCGCTGCCCGACCAGCGCCAGCGCCACGAATGTCAGCGCATACAGCACGCCTTGCGCGACCAAGTCCATGTCGCCAAACAAGATCGCGGTCGACTTCGCCCCGGCGCGCAGGTCGTCCTCGCGATCGACCATCGCATACCAGGTGTCGTAGGCCGTCGCCCAGACGATGTTGGCCACGTACAACAGCCAGGCCACGGGTGGCACCTCGCCACGAATCGCCGCGAACGCCATCGGAATGCCCCAGCCGAACGCCATGCCCAGGTACACCTGCGGCAAATAGGTATAGCGCTTGAGGTAGGGATAGCTGGCGGCCAGCAGGACACCGACGACGCTCAACTCGATCGTCAAGCGGTTGAGCGTCAGCACCAGCACGAACGCGACCAGCATCAGTACGGCGAACACGAGCAGGGCTTCGCGTCCGGACACCGCGCCGGTCGCGAGAGGGCGATCACGGGTGCGCGCGACCTGTGGGTCGAGCCAGCGGTCGGCGTAGTCGTTGATCACGCAACCAGCCGAACGTGTCAGCCACACACCGGCGCTGAACACGATCAACGGCCACCAAGGCGGCTGTCCCTTGGCCGCGATCCACAGCCCCCACCAGGTCGGCCACAGCAGCAGCAACCAGCCGATGGGGCGGTCGCCACGCACCAGCTTCCAGTAACCAGGCAATCGGCCGGACGATGATGGCGTCGGCGGCGGGGTGTCGTTTTCGTAGCGCTCGTAAGTCATGGCACCAGCGTAACAAGGCTGCAGTGGCTCGCCCGGTTTCGCCCAATCATGCGAGAATGCGCCCTTGCGGCGTGCCTTGGCCCCGCGGAACGGCCCACGCGCCCGTAGCTCAGCCGGATAGAGTAGTGGCTTCCGAAGCCATTGGTCGGGGGTTCGAATCCCTCCGGGCGCGCCACGTTTTCCCTGATCAGCCAAAGGCTTGAGTGCTCTCGCCCGGGTCCGATCCCCGAACATTGGCACTGGCCTGCGTGAAGCAGGCTGATCAAGAAACAGGGACAGCCGGCGCGACTTCAGGCCGCGATCCGCCGGATCGGTAGACCGACCTACCGCATGTCCACCTTCATCCGGTTGTCGTCCGACACACGATCGACGAGCTTGTTGTACGGATCGATCCCGGCCTCGTAGGGTTCGCGGTCCACCGTGACGGTCACGCTGCTGTCGCCGTCGGTGATCGTGCGCTTGGCGAGGTACAGCACCTTCTCGTCCTGCTCCTTGCCGTTGGCAGCCTTGGCGAATACGCCGATGTCGACTGGCAGGTCGAACGTCGCCTTGGTTTCCTTGCCGAGGCCATCCATGTAGACCTTCGCCGCGTGCAGCTTCAGGGTCACGTCATACTTGCCGTCCGCGCGCTTCGTTGCGCTCGCTTCGGTCACGCGATCGTCGAAGACGGTGATCTTCTCGAACAGATCGGCGATCAGCGGCGACCATTGCGGGCCCGCTTCCTCGCGCAGGTCGGCGAGGAATTCCGTTGTCGTCGTGTACGGCGGCTGCTGGAATGCCTTCTCGCGATCAAAGCGCGCCAGGGTGCGGTCGACGACATCCTCGCCGAGATAGTCCTTCAGCGAATACATCACGACCGAGCCCTTGCGGTAGTGGATGTAAGCCTGGTTCTCATTGAGCGCGAGCGGCAACTCCTCCACCACCTCGGTGCCGCGACCGGAGAGGTAACGGTCGAGTTCGAATTTGAGGAACTTGCGCATTTTCGCTGCGCCATATTCCTTTTCCTGGACCATCAGCGCCGAGTACTGCGCAAAGGTCTCGTCAAGCATGGTCACGCCCTGCACGTTCGCGCCGATTACTTGATGCGCCCACCACTGGTGTGCGATTTCATGCGCGGTGACATAAAACACGTAGTCGATGTCTTCGGGATTGCGCAGGTCGGCGATGAAGCCGATCGACTCGGAGAAGGGCACCGTGTTCGCGAAGCTCTGGGCGAAGCGCTCGTAGCCGGGGAACTCGAGGATGCGAAGTTGGCGGAACTGATACGGGGTGTACACGGCGCTGTAATGCGCCAACGACGTCTTCGCGGCCTGCAGCATGCGATCGACGTTGTAGGCGTGCTTCGGATCGTAATAGACCTCCAGCGCGACGCCGTTCCATGAGTCGCGCTTGACCGCATAGCGCGCTGACTGGAACGAGAAGAAGTCCAGGATGGGTTTATCCATCTTGTAATGGAAGTAGCGCCGCCCGTTCGCGGTCCATTGCTTTTCCAGGTAACCCGGTGCGAGCGCGATCTGGTCGGGAACGGTGGACACGGTGGTCTCGAAACCCACCCAGTCGGCGTCGCGGTGGACCAGGCTGAACTGGCGCGCAGCCGCGTCGTCGATCTTCGGCATGCGGTGGGGCGCGCCAAGGCCGTATTTGCGACGGTCGTTGCGGTCTGTGAGCTCACGCTGGTCGTCGTAACCGAAATGCGGGAAGACGGTGTTGTTGATGAAGGTGCCGTTGTCGACGACGTGGGTGTCGTCAGGTGTGTTGCGGAAGCCACGGCTCCAGAACTGCAGCACGAAGTCGAAATCCATCGTCGTGCCGGGTGCCATCGGCTGCTTCAGGCGATAGATCGTGTAGCCGTTGACGCGGTCCTCGCTGACGACATCGTGCGGCGCGAACTTCAGTGAGACGGTCTTCATCTCGATGGGAATCAGCACGTGCAGGTCGGTGATCGGCTTGCCGGTCTTGTTGGCGATCACGTAATGCCCGCGAACATCGACCTTGCGATCGTGCGGGTAGATGTCGACATCCACCTTGACGTCGGTGATCTTCGGCTGCGGCACGTCGAGGTACTTGCGATAGCGTTTTTCGTAGTCGGCCTGCGACTGTCGTGCGACATCGCTGGGGATGTATCGGTCGAGGACATTGGTGTTGTAGAAAATCCACCCGCCGAGCCCGACGAATACAAGCAGGGATGCCGCAAACAATGCGCGCGATGGCGAACCGAAGCGCTGCCGCGCAATCCGCACGCGTTCCTTCCAGCCCTGTACCGGGCCGCGTGCCCAGAACAGCGATGCAACGACCATCAACGCAGTTGCGAAGCTGAGCCAGTAGGCGCTGAACCACAGGTGCCCGGCGAGAAAATGCCCGTAGCCGTTCATGTCCGAATACGGCGCGGCCGGCGCACTGGCGTAGTTGTACAGGTGATGGCCGAAGTCGAGCTGGCTCAGCGCGATGCGACTGACCAGATAGACGACGGCGAGCAGGTAGCCGAGGAACTTGTTGTTCGACATCACCTGGAGGAACAGTGATAGCGCACCGAGCAGCAGGAACGGCAGGGCGGTCAGCGCGACATTGGCCAGGTACAGGCCCGGCTCGAAATGCGTATAGCCGCGGCTGGCCTGGTAGACCATGCATTCGATGCAACCGGCGAGCAGGAACAACACGATCACCGACGCCATCGCAAACAGCTTGCTCAGCAACGGAATCCAGTCCGGCACCGGGAACGCGTCGGTCACTTCACTGATGCGTTCGCTGCGTTCGCGCCAGGCCAGTTCGCCCGAATAGAAGATCACCACGATCATCAGCAGGAAGGTGTAACTGCTGTCCATCGCCTCGTTCAAGAGGTGGGTGACCGGATACACCTTGGTGCCGAACATTTCGTTGCCCAGCCAGAGCGCCCCGCCGAGGTTGAACAGCCCAAACGCAAGCATGACCAGGAAGGCCACGCCGCCGAGCACACCGCGGGTGTCGAAGGATGCGAGCTTGATGAACTGCGTCCAGCGCGCCGCCGCGTCCGTGCGGAGCGACACGGATGGCAAGGTGATCGTGGCGGCGACAGGCGCTGCGAGTGTGTCAGCCGGTGCACTTCGACGCTTCCACAGGCGCAGGCCCTCGCGGTCCGGCCGAAACAAGCCGTAGGCGGCTGCGACCATCGCGGCCCCAACGGCGATCCAGATCGCACGGTTTGCAAGCAGCAGTCCGGTGAACTCCGGAACCCGCGTGTTGCGTTCACTTGCCGACCAATAGCGAGTCGCCAGCCCGAACGCGCCCTCGCCGGTGGGATCGATCAGGGCAGCAAGCGTCAGGTGCTCGAGATTGGTGGTGGCGACGCCCGCGATCAGGAACAGCACGAAGAAGCCGATCACCCCGATATACGTCGAGAGCATCGAACGCGTCAGCGTTGCGAGCAGGAACAGGAACGCGGACAGGAAGAACAGGCTGGGCAGCACGATGACGCCGAACGCCCAAGCGTAAGCATCCCACGGTGTCGGCCCGACCCGTGCTGCGTCGACCCATGGCATCAGCACACCGGTGAGCATGCCGATCGCGATCACCACCATCATCCCGACCGAGGCGACGTAGCCGGCAGTGAAGCGTCCGCCGAGATACGCCTTGCGCGACATCGGCGTCGCGAAGAACAGTTCCGCCGTCCCCGCGTCGAAGTCACGCAGCGCCGCGCCGGCGACGAACATCGGGATCAGGAACATCCCGAAGAGGGTGAACGCGGCAAGCATCTCCACCACTGCGTATGGCGCGTTGCGATGGGTGTTGCCGATCCCGCCACCGACCTGCACATGGTCCGAGCCGACCGCCGCGAATGCGAGCGCGCCCAGCACGAAGGCGATCATCCAGAACAACGGGCTGCGCAGCTGCTGGCGCAACTCGAATACAAAAATCTCGCGGAAAGTGCGCATGCCAGATCAGGCCGCGCGCTGGATGGCTTGCTGCCGCAGCTCGCCGAAATAGACGTCTTCCAGATCCGGTGCGACGGTCTCGAAGCCTTCCTCCGGGCTGGTGTCGGACATCACGTGGACGATGGTCTTGCCTGCGGACAGGCGCGTGGACAGCACCTTGAAGCGCTGCCTGTAGTCCTCGACCTGTGTGTTGGGAATGCTGCGTCGCCAGATGCGGCCTTCAAGCGCGCGCATGGCATCGGCGGGCTTTCCTGCGAGCAGCACTTCACCCCTGGCGATGATCGCCATGCGCGGGCACAGATCGGTGACGTCCTCGACGATGTGGGTCGAAAGGATCACCACGACCTTCTCGCCGATCTCGGCGAGAAGGTTGAGGAAGCGGTTGCGCTCCTCGGGATCCAGTCCTGCGGTGGGCTCGTCGACGATCATCAGCGACGGGTTTCCGATCAGCGCCTGGGCGATGCCGAAGCGCTGGCGCATGCCGCCCGAAAACGTACCAAGCTTGCGTTTGCGCACGTCCCACAGGTTGACCTGCTGCAACAGCGCCTGCACCAGTTCGCGGCGTTCGCCCGTGGCGACCACGCCCTTGAGCACGGCGAAATGGTCGAGCATCGCTTCTGCGCTGACCTTGGGATACACGCCGAATTCCTGCGGCAGGTAGCCCAGCGTGCGCCGCGCGGCAGGCTTGTCAGCGAGCACGTCGAGGTCGCCGAGCATGATGCTGCCGCTGTCGGGATCCTGCAGGGTCGCGATCGTGCGCATGAGCGTGGACTTTCCCGCACCGTTCGGGCCTAGCAGGCCAAACATTCCATTGGGAATGTCGAGATTGACTTTGCGCAGCGCTTGCACGCCGTTTGCATACGTCTTCGACAGATCGCGGATCGCGAGCATGGGCTTTCCAAAGGGTAGGGCGGGCTGGGAGCAGGCGATGCGAAGCACCGGCTTGAGTGTTGATAGAAATAGCAGAACGCGCACTGCGCAAACGCTGCCGGAAGTCACCGTGCCAATCCGCATGAAACCACGATGGCTGCCAGATGGTGGCCGATCTTTTGAAACAAATCGACGTGAGCCAAGGGCTCCAGGCTCTTGCGGAGAATGCCGACTCGGTGAATCGACTCCGTGTTGTGAAACGAAGGTCTGAACAACCCGACCCGGCCGGAGGTCTGCTCTGAGGTGGCGTGTCAGCAGCCGTGCGCAAGCGCCCCTGCTCATGCCTCTTCGACACTTTTTTAAGCAGGGTCCGAGCTGGCAACCTGATTGGCCAGCAAACCCTGATATCGCTATGATGGTCGGTGTTATTGCCGTATTCGCGCCATTTTTTCCATGTAATCTTTCGTTACCAATCCAACGTTTTCACCGGTTCTGCTGGTTTTTTCTCTCCCGGCAACTGATTGTGGGCCCGGCACAAGGCTCTCCAGATGCTCCATTGACTCCAGCGGCATGGCCGCGACAAGGGTGGATCGTGCGCAATTACGACCTCGACTTCCTCAAGAAATTTTCCATGGTGATCGGCTTCCTGGTGCTGGTCACGCTAGCGCTGCAACTGCTGGCCTATCACCTCAACCAGTCGATTCCGCCCGACGTCTCCCCCGACGTGGCCAAGCGCACGCAGGAGCGGATCGCTCCGTTGGGCGCGGTCTATGCCGGCGCAACCGGCGCGGCTGCGCAGGCCGCCGCGACTGCCGCCGCCGCGGCCTCGGCTGCCTCGCAGGTGGCTTACGGCGGCACCACGGATGGCTCGGTGATCTTCGGCAACCTGTGCACCGGCTGCCACACCTCCGGCGCTGGCGGCGCCCCGACGCTTGATACGGCGCATTGGGCCGCACGCATCGCGCAGGGCAAGGACACTCTGTACAAGCACGCCATCGAGGGTTTTCATGGCGCCGCCGGGGTGATGCCGGCCAAGGGCGGCAATCCAGCGCTGACCGATGCGCAGGTCAAGGCGACCGTCGACTGGATGGTCAGTCAGGTCAAATAGCAGCAGCGTTGCTTGGCTGCTGGTCGCAAGCAGCTGAGCTTTGCTTGGCTGTGCGGGTTGCCCAAACAGTGCGCAGCCCGCTGGTTATCATGCCGCGATGTCTACACCCGACTTTCCGACCGACTCCGCAACGCTGCAACTTGAAGGCCCGGCCGGCGCGCTGGAGCTTGCGGTCGACCCCAGCGAATGTGAGCCGCGCCTGCCGGTTGTCGCCATCGTCTGTCATCCGCTGCCGACCGAAGGCGGCACCATGCACAACAAGGTCGTGACGATGGCCGCGCGTGCATTTCGCGAGCTCGGCATCGATACCGTGCGTTTCAACTTCCGCGCAGTGGGCGGTTCGGCCGGCAGTTTCGACGAAGGCGATGGCGAAGCCGATGACCTGCGCACGGTGGCGCGATGGGTGCGCGGCGAGCGACCCGGCAGTGCGCTGTGGCTGGCCGGTTTCAGTTTCGGAGCCTACGTGGCCTTGCGGGCCGCCGATTCCCTGCAACCGGCGTTGATGCTGTCGATCGCGCCGCCGGTGGGGCGCAGCTGGGAGTTCTCCACGATCACGCTTCCCACCTGTCCGTGGCTGGTGATCCAGGGCGAGGCGGACGAAGTGGTGGATCCGGCGACCGTCTTCGCCTGGATCGAGTCCCTGCCGCAACCGCCGCAACTGGTGCGGATGCCCGACACCAGTCATTTCTTCCACCGAAAGCTGCTGGATCTGCGCGGTGCGATCAAGCACGGCGTGCGCGCGTACCTGCCGACAGCGGCGGCATGACGTCGCCATCGGACGCCTACGCCACCGGTGTCGCAGGCGGACAATGGCAGGATGACCCAGCGCAACATCCGGCGCTGCACGAACTGGATCGCATCCATCGGGCCCTGCTGCAGACCTCGCAACGCGGCGTGCTGTCGAAGTGGTTCGGTGAGGACGCAGCCCCGCGCGGTTTGTACCTGTGGGGCGGGGTCGGCCGCGGCAAGACGTTCCTGATCGACCTGTTCCATGCCTCGTTGCCGCTGGTGGCGAAACGGCGCACGCACTTCCACCGCTTCATGCGCGAAATCCATGCCGGGCTGCGCACGCATGCGGGCCAATCCGATCCGCTGTCGGTGATTGCACGCGAATGGTCGGCGCAGTGGCAGGTACTGGTGCTCGACGAATTCTTCGTCAGCGACATCGGCGACGCCATGTTGCTCGGTCGCCTGCTTGAGCGTCTGTTCGCCGAAGGCATGGTGCTGGTGACCAGCTCCAACACGCCGCCTTCGCAGTTGTACAAGGATGGCCTGCAACGCGCGCGTTTTTTGCCTGCAATCGCGCTGATTGAACAACACTGCACGGTGCTGCATCTGGACAGTCCGCATGATTACCGGCTACGTGCGCTCGCTCGCTCGCCGGTGTACCGCCAGCCGCTGGATGCGCGATCCGATGCATGGTTGGCAACGCGCTGGCAGCAGCTCACCGCAGGTTGCGCACAGGAACCACTGCCATTGCTCATCGACGGTCGCGAAATACCGGCGCGCGCATTGGCGGAAGGATCGGCATGGTTCGATTTCACCGCCCTGTGCGAAGGCCCCCGCGCCGCGGGCGACTACATCGAGATCGCGCGTGAATTCCACACGGTGCTGGTGGGCGGCATTCCGGTCATGGATGCGGGCAACGATGACGCCATGCGCCGTTTCGTCACGCTCATCGACGAACTGTACGACCGCCACGTCAACCTGGTCTGCACCGCGGCGGCACCGCCGCCGATGTTGTATGCCGGCGAACGGCTCGCGGGCGCTTTCGAGCGCAGTGCGTCACGATTGATCGAGATGCAGTCGATGGACTACCTGGCGCTGGAACATCGCGGCTGAAACGAATCCCTCAGGGGGATGCGCGCCCGCGCCGTAGCTTCAACCCCGCATACACCACCACCAGCACGGCCAGAGCGATGCCGATCGCCGACCATTCCTTGCCGGTCAGGGTCGCCACGATCGCCACCATTGCAGCCAGCGCCATCAGCGGGATGCTGCCCCCGCCCGGCAACACGAATGGCGTGCCGCGTTCGCGCATGTCGCGACGCTGTGCGCGCCATGCGGCGGCACTGACCAGACCGTAGACCAGGCAGATCGCCCCACCGGAAATCAACGCCAGCGCATCGAAATTGCCAACCAGCGCCAACACCCATGCCAGTCCTGCATGCAGAATCAGCGCCGGCAGCGGCACCCGGTAACGTGCGCTGACGGTGCCAAAGATTTTCGGCAGATAGCCGTCCCGGCCGAGTGCGAAAATCAATCGCGACGTGCCCAGCAGGTTGCCCATCAGGAAGCCCGTCATCGAGATGGCCGCGGTGATCAGCAACAGCACGCGCCCCGGTGACCACAATGCGGCGGCGGTGTCGGCAACCGGCACGCCGCTCTTGCCTAGCCCGGTGCCGAGCACGCCCTGTCCGACGATCTGCAGGCCCAGGTACAACAGCACCACCAGCAGGATCGCCACCAGCGTCGCACGCGGCACGCTGCGCGCGGGATCGGTGACTTCGCCGGAGGGCACCAGCGCGGTTTCCATGCCCGAGTAAGCGAACATCACGAGTGCCATCGAGGCGCCCAGCGCTGCGAGCGATGGCACCGCCGAGGGCAGGAAGCTGACCTGGTGCCAGTCGACGAAAAACACGCCGATCCCGGCCAGTAAAAACAGTGGCGTCAACTTCAATGCCGCCAGCACCGTGATCGCACGGGCGCCGAGTTTCACCCCGAACGCGTTCAATGCGAACAGCACCAGGTAGACCGCCGTCAGCAGCAAGGCGCGCGGCAATGCCGGGGCCAGCGCGGGCACGAGGGTCGCCACCTGCACCGACAGTGCCGCCGCGACCCCGGCACTGGAGGTGAAATTGCTGATCCACATCAGCGCACCGGCGATAAAGCCCGCGAACGGCCCGAACGTCGCACTGAGGTAGCTGTAAGGTCCACCCGTCACCTGCACGCGGCTGCCGACCGCCGCGAAGCACAGCGCCACCGGGATGATGGCCAGCGCCCCGGCGACCAATGCCAGCGGTGCCGCCGCGCCCATCTGCGCGGACAGTGCGGCAGGCATGCGGAAGATGCCGCCACCGACGATCACGTTGATCACGGCGGCGGTGAGCGCGAACGCTCCGACCGCACGCACCAGTGCCGCTTCGCCCTGCAACGGCGTGGTGGAGGACGAACGGGTCACGTCATGCATGGGTGGCGCCGGCTAGTGGAAGCGCCATAGAGCGTCGCACGCCATGCGGCAGACGCGCCAGCGTTGGAGCTGGACGAGTCTTCGATGGACTTGGACTGGCGCGCGATGCTGCAGCTCACGCTGGACTCTTGGCATGGATCGGCCATCAGCCGCCCAGCAGACCCCGCATCGGATTGTCCCGCTAGCGCCTGCGCCCGCCGGTCTTGGCCACCTGCGCGGGCGCGGTGGCTGGAGCCTCGCTGACTTTCTGCAGCACCCGGGTAATCCCGAGCTTTTCAACCCGGCCGCCGGATTTTTCGAAGGCGGCGATGTGGGCGGCGATGCGCTCGCTGTCCACGCGCTTGTGCAGGTTGGCTTCCGACCCGCCATCGCCACGACCCTTGCGACCGGGGCTTTTCGCTGGCTTGGCAGGTGTCTTGGCGGCGGGCTTGGCAGTCGCGGCTGCAGGAACGGTCTTGACCGGGGCAGGTTTGATCGATGCGGTGGCGACGGGCGCAACCTTGGGGGCGGCTTGCTTGGCCGGCAACCGCGCAGGTACGGGTTTGCTGGGTGCGGTCTTGGTTGCGGTCGGCTTGACGGCGGGCTTGGTGGATGACTTGGTCGGCCCGGCCTTGGGCGGTACTGCCTTGGAGGCGGCCTTGGGAGCCGTGTTCTTCGAGGGCAGCGGCTTGGATGACGTGCTCTTCGAAGGCGCGTGCTTTGAGGGCGTGACCTTGGAGGGCAGGCTTTTGGAGGGGGCCTTGATCTTCGAAGGGGCAACCTTGGCGGGCGTCTTCGACGGCAGGGGCTTGCCCGGCTTGATCTTGGCCGACGCGGTGCCGCGGCTGCTCTTGGCGGCTGTCATGTGACCTCCCCGGGTCGCTGATGAACGATGGGCCGCCTGCTGGCGACCCGCGCTGACCCACTATGCAACCTGCGGCGCTGGATTGCGAATGATTCAGGCGCGATCCGCGACCGCGGTCATCCTGGCGGGGGCGTGCTCGCCTGCAGCTTGGCGGCCTGCAGCTTGGCCAGTTCCAGTTCCTCGCGTTTGTCGTGCTGCCGGCGCAACTCTGCCTTGCGGAGGGCTTCGGTTTCTTCCGGCGACGGAGCATCGTCCATCGACAGCGACAGTCCGGCGGCCGCGTTGGGTTCGCCGCGCTCGCTCTTGAGCTTGATGTTCAAGCGCAGTTCGTTCGCCGAGTCCGCGTTGCGGATCGCCTCGTCGTAGGAAATCATGCCCTCGTTGTACAACTCGAACAGCGCCCAGTCGAAGGTGCGCATGCCCAGCTCGCGCGACTTGGTCATGACGCCTTTCAATTCCGTGAACTCGCCCTTGAAGATCTTCTCGGCGATGGTCGGGGTGTTGATCAGGATCTCGATGGCCGCAACGCGGCCCTTGCCGTCTTCGGTTCGCACGAGTCTTTGCGAGACGATCGCGCGCAGGTTGGCCGACAGGTCCATCAGCAGTTGCGTGCGGCGCTCTTCCGGGAAGAAATTGATGATGCGTTCCATCGTCTGGCTGGCGCTGTTGGCGTGTAGCGTCGACAGGCACAGATGTCCGGTCTCGGCGAACGCAATCGCATGCTCCATCGTTTCGGCATCGCGGATTTCGCCGACCAGGATCACGTCCGGCGCCTGCCGCAATGTGTTCTTCAGCGCGTGATGCCATGACAGCGTGTCGACGCCCACCTCGCGATGGGTGATCAGCGATCGTTGGGAAATGTGCGCGTACTCGACAGGATCCTCGATCGTGATGATGTGGCCCGCGGACGTGCGGTTGCGGTGGTCCACCATCGCCGCCAACGACGTCGACTTGCCCGAGCCCGTGCCGCCGACGACCAGCACCAGGCCGCGCTTGTTCATCACTACGTCCTTGAGGATTTCCGGCAGGCGCAGCTTTTCGAAATTGGGGATCTCCGCCGCGATCGTACGCAGCACCATGCCAACGAAGCCCTGCTGCATGAACACGTTGACGCGAAAGCGCGACAGCGACGGGATGGCGATGGCGAAATTGCATTCCATCTCGCGCTCGAATTCCTCTCGCTGGCGCTCGTTCATGGTCGCGCGTGCCAGTTGCGCGGTGATGTCGCCAGTGAGTTTCTGCTGCGTCAGCGGCGTCATCGCGCCGTGCGATTTCATGCTGGGCGGATAGTCGTTGGCGATGAACAAGTCCGAGCCTCCCGCCTTGCTCATGGCGGTCAGCAGCTTGAGCATGTACTCGCGGGCCTGGTCGTGGGTCAGAGTCGTCATGGCTGGATCAGGAGCGGGGATGCGGGGCCGGTCATCTTGCTCTGCAGTCAGTGCGTTCGATGAGTAAAGCACAGGCATGTCAATGGGTCGTGTGCAGAGGTGCGATTCGCGCGCTAACGTCCGGGCTTGGGTGGACCCGCTGGATGCGCACGGTGCCTTCCGATCGCCTTCTCAACCCGGCCATACGTTCGGCCCGCGTCAAAGGCTTGAACGCGCCAAACCAACGGCATCAGCCAGCTACGTTGGAATCGGATGAAGGCCCCAGACCAGGCTGGTGAAATTCCTGCATGTGCGGCTCGAATCCAGGGCTCGAATCCAATACGCTTGATATCCGCGAGATTCATCAGGCAGGGGACACGATGGCCACCCAGCGCGAACTGTTCGCAGGCGAGGTGCTCTACCGGCAGGGCGATCCGTCCGATTGCGCATGGCTGGTCGAAGCCGGCGCGATCGAACTGGTCTCTGTGCAGGGCCGGCGCGAAGTCAGCCATGGCGTGCTTGGGCCAGGCGAGCTGATCGGGGAACTCGGCATGCTCGACGGCTCGCCGCGCAGCGCCAGCGCGATCGCACGCGGCGATGCGATCCTGCTGGCGATCGACCACGATCAGTTCCTCGATCGTCTTGCCAGTTGCGATGAAATCGTCCGCACGCTGGTCGACAGCCTGCTGCGTCGCACGCGCAGCATCATTGCCAGCCTGCCGGTCGATACGCTGCTTCCCTCCGAGGACACGCCCTGCGAAGACCCGGGCGCGCGCAGCGGGATCGAAAAAATCCGGCTCGAAGCCCAGCTGCGCGATGCGCTGGATACCGGCACTCTCGAAGTCCGCTACCAACCCCTGTACGAGATCTCTGCCGGTCGCGTCACCAGCTACGAGGCGCTGGTGCGATGGGAATTGCCTGGGCGCGGTGCGGTGTCACCCGCGGAGTTCATCAAGCTGGCCGAGGAAACCTCGCTGATCGTGCCGGTCGGGGAATACGTGCTGGATCGCGTCCTCGAGGTGCTTGTCGGCTTGCGTAACGCGGGGCTGCAACAGGCCGATGCGCCCCCGCTACCCAGCATTGCCGTGAACCTGTCGGCAAAACAGCTGGTGGAACCCGGCATGGCCAGGCAGATCGTCGCGCGCGTGCAGCACGCGCAGCTTCCGCCCGGCGCGTTGAAACTGGAAGTCACCGAAAGCCGCATGCTCGAGTACGCCTCCGTGCGATCGGTCATGCGCCATTGCCGCGACCACGGCATTCCGTTCGCGCTGGACGACTTTGGCACTGGCTATTCAAACCTCACCCACCTGCACGAGCTCGACTTCGAGTACATCAAGGTCGACCAGGCCTTCGTGCGGCATATGTTCGACCACCCGCGTGCGATGGCACTGGTGGAATCGATCGTCGCGATGGCGCATGGCCTGGGTGCCCACGTCATCACCGAGGGCGTGGAAACCCGGCAGCAACTGCAGCGCCTGGGGGCGATTGGCGTGGAGTTTGCGCAGGGCTACCTGATCGGGCAGGCACAGACCGCCACGGCGGTGTTGTCGGGGGAAGCGGCGCGTGCGGGAGAGGATGCGGCCAATCAGGTTGGATGATCCGGAGGCTGCATGAAAAAAGGGACGGCCGAAGCCGTCCCCGTACTACCGAAGCGACGACGAGGACGCTTACGGCATCAACACTTTGTCGATGACGTGGATCACGCCATTGCTCTGCATGACGTCGGCTGTCGTCACCATCGCGACGTTGCCCTTGGAATCGGTCAGGGCGATGCCACCATCCTTTTCAGTCGCGGTCAGGTCTTCGCCCTGCACGGTCTTGAGCATGGCCTTGCCGCCGCCAGCCGCGATCTGCGCCTTCAACGCGGCCGCATCCAGCTTGCCCGACACCACGTGGTAGGTCAGGATCTTGGTGAGGTCAGCCTTGCTGGCCGGCTTCAACAGGGTGTCGACCGTGCCCTTGGGCAGCGCATCGAATGCCTCGTTGGTCGGGGCGAACACCGTGAACGGCCCCGGTCCCTTGAGCGTGTCGACCAGTCCGGCTGCCTTGACGGCGGCCACCAGCGTGGTGTGATCCTTGGAGTTGACGGCGTTGTCGATGATGTCCTTGTCGGCCATCATCGCCGCGCCACCCACCATCGGGTTGGCAGGCATGGCGGACGCGTCAGGCATCGCGGCGGGGGCCGCTGCGTCAGGCATTGCCGATGCATCGGCTGGCGCGGCGGCAGTGGTGTCGGCAGCAGCGGTCGCGGCTTCGTCATCTTTCTTGTTGCACGCGGTCATGGCAATCGCGGCGACCAGCGCCACGGCAATCAGTGATGTTTTCATTGGAATCCTTTAGTTCAGTGGGAAAGTCGAAGACGCAGCCAGAAGGGCGACGGATCGTGCGCCGCGCGCAACTGACTGCGCAAAGCGTCGAGCCATCCTGCTCTTAGGGCATTAAAACCTTGTCAACGACATGGATCACGCCGTTCTTCTGGTAGACGTCCGCGGTGGTGACGGTGGCCACGTTGCCCTTGGTGTCGGTCACGACGACGGAACTGCCCTGCATGGAGACCTTGAGCGGCTCGCCCTGCACGGTGGTCAACGTTGCGGTGCCACCGCCGTCCTCGATTTTCTCGGCCAGCGCAGCGCTATCCAGGCGTCCCGGGACCACGTGATAGGTCAGCACCTTGGTCAGCGTCGCCTTGTTGGCAGGCTTGAGCAGCGTGTCGACGGTGCCGGCAGGCAGCATGTCGAAGGCGGCGTTGGTGGGTGCGAACACGGTGAACGGACCGGGGCCCTTCAGCGTATCGACCAGGCCTGCGGCCTTGACGGCGGCGACCAGGGTGGTGTGGTCCTTGGAGTTGACGGCGTTGTCGATGATGTCCTTGCTGGCATACATCGCGGCACCGCCCACCATCGGGTCGTCATGCATGGCGGCCATGCCGCTCGAAGAAGCCATGGCGCTGTCGGAATGATGCATGCCGCCCATGCAGGCGCTCAGGGCAACCGCGGACACCAGCGCAAAGGCGAGTGGCTTGAGGGTCAAGGTTTGAAAGCTCATGTGGATCTCCAGGTCGATGTCGAAAGGGGTGGATCAGTGCAAGGCGGGGTGTCTTGCCGTGCATCTGCACAGGCACGAACATCACCTACGAGGCTTTGGCCAGGATGGTTGCATCACTTGGTTTTAACATCGGGCGCCCGACCGCTGGACACATCACCCCGCCTATACGGAGGGACTGAAACGCTGGGAGCCGGTGGATTCATTTTTGGACCGGCGATTCGTATGACATGGCCCTTGGAGGTCCGCCCATGTCTACATGGGATCCACCGACGTAACCCGGACAGATCAAGGCAGGTGGCTGATGGCTCGTGTGGCGACGCGCGCGTGTACGCACCAGACCGACCTCGCGCGGCTGGAGGCTGCCGTGCTGCAACCGCGGCAGGATGAACGCGTGCAGGTCACGCTACGCGATGGCACCCAGCAGACGGGTATCGTCAGCGCGGTGCCGGTCATGCAGGCGTTTTTCGATCCACGCGGTCGCGAGGGAATGAACGCATTGCTGAAACTCGACTGCCACGACGGGGATCAGGACTGCACGTTATGGCTGGACGAAATCGCCAGCATCACGCGTCTGCCAAATCCGTCACAGCCACAACCCACCAACGCCTGGCCGCCCGATCCAAACGCCCCTGTTATCGAATAACGCGGACTACACCAGGCCCATCGTCGCGTCGAAGCGGCGTTCGTAGTCGCGCTCCCTTGCAACCCGCTTGACTTCCTCGTCCGCCAGGTCGGGCGCGGCGTAGACCGCATAGGCGATGCCGCCATCCTGTCGCCCTAGATGATGCAGGCGATAGCGGGAGCGTCCCCCACCCGAATCGGGAGGGTAATGCGCAGGTGGCTGGCTGCCGTCCAGATCAAGTTCGCTGTTGTCGACCGTTCCACCGATGAACAATGCCCGCATGGCGCTCTCTCCGCACTGGCGAATGCATCGCCGTTGCAGGCATCGTGCATGAATGCGTGTGTGTATCGCATCAAGCCGTCGATGCCATGAAGTGGGTGAGGGCCGCCACCGTAGAATTCGCCGATGGAAGAAAGCATGCAACCTCATGACCGCTGACCTGGATCCTGCGCTCCAGGCACTGTGGTTGCCGTTGTCCAATGGTGACCTGGCGTGGCCTGCGCACGACGGTGCACTGTTCTTGCGCGCCCGTGATGGTTGGCCGTTGCACCGGCAGGTGCTACCGGGACTCATCTGCGAACAGCCCTTCAAGCCCGACGCCGATGCGTTGCGGCGTTCGGGATTGCGCGTCAATGATGTTGCGCCCGATGCGCGCTATCCGCTGGTGCTGATGCTGCCGCCGCGCCAGCGCGAGGAAGCCCGCGCGCTGTTTGTCGAGGCGGTTGCGCGCACCGCGCCCGGTGGTGTCGTGCTCGCGTGCATGCCCAACACTGAAGGCGCGAAATCCGGCGAAGCCGATCTTGCCCGTCTCGCCGGGCCACTGCACGACATCAGCAAGCACCACTGCCGCGTGTTCTGGAGCTCGCCGTTGCATGGCGTCATCGATGCGGCGCTTGCCGAAAACTGGATCGCCGCCGATGCCCCGCGCACGATCGCCGACGGCCGCTTCCTCAGCCGCCCCGGCGTATTCGCGTGGAATCGCATCGACGCCGCCTCCGCATTGCTGGCGACGCACCTGCCTGCCGACCTTGCCGGCAGAGGCGCCGATCTTGGCGCGGGCTACGGTTATCTCGCCGCGGAATTGATGACGCGTTGCCCGGCGATGACGTCGCTCGACGTCTACGAAGCCGATGCACGTGCGCTGGCGTTGGCGCGGATGAACCTGCAGGCGCCGGAACAGCGCGTTACGCTCGGCTTCCATTGGCATGACGTTGCCACCGGACTGGTGGATCGTTACGACTTCATCGTCAGCAATCCGCCGTTCCATGCGCAAGGCCGCGCGGATCGTCCTGATCTGGGGCTTGCTTTCATCGCCGCCGCTGCCGGGGCGCTTTCGCCGGGCGGCCGGTTATTGCTGGTTGCCAACCGCCATCTACCCTACGAAACCCTGCTGCATGATCGCTTTGAGCGCGTCCACGTCCTGGCGCAGCAGGCGGGCTTCAAGGTGATCGAGGCGAGGCGATGAAGCTCGTCAAATTGATCGCCAACCTCGGCTACGGCAGCCGCAGGGAAATAGCGCGGCTGTTTCGCCAAGGCCTGATCACCGACGCCGCCGGCGACGTGCTGTACGCCGACGACCAGGTGGCGCACGCCGATATACGCATCGATGGCGAGCCGCTCGACCCACCACATCCGCTGACGTTGCTGCTGCACAAGCCAGTGGGCGTTACGTGTTCGATGAAGGATCCGGGCCGCATCGTGTACGACCTGTTCCCCGTGCGCTACCGCTTGCGCTCACCGCAGCTGTCGACCGTCGGCCGGCTGGACCGCGACACCAGCGGGCTGCTGCTGCTGACCGACGATGGCGCGCTGCTGCACAGGATCGTGTCGCCCAGGTCGAGGCTTGAGAAAGTCTATGACGTGTCGTTGTCGCACGACCTGCGCGGGGATGAAGCAGGGTTGTTCGGCAGCGGCACGTTGCTGCTGGAATCGGAGAAAACGCCGCTGGCACCCGCGCGCATGCAGGTCATCGATTCGCGCCATGCGCGACTGACGCTGGTCGAAGGTCGCTACCACCAGGTGCGCAGGATGTTCGCCGCGGTCGACAATCACGTCGCCGCGTTGCATCGCAGCAGTATCGGCGGGCTTGCACTGGATGATCTTGCACCGGGAGCGTGGCGCGCCGTCGGTGACGGGGACATGCAATCACTGTTCGCAGGCAGCGGACAATCAGACTGAGGCTGCCGAACAAGTCGCAGTGCGCGTCTACGTGTTCAACGGCTCGCAGCACATGGTTTTCGGGGCACGTGAACCGCCAACTCCAAGCATCTGAACGAGCAGGGCCGGCGTGGCGTATCGACCCGGAAGGCCACTACATCACTGGCGAAAGTCCTGCGCCGAAGGCGGTGAAAATCCGCGTCATGATGGCTTTCAACGTGAGGTTGACCTCGGGAAAATCGCCGACACCGCGGTAGCAGTCGCGAAAGCGCGGGTCGTTCGGCGCCAGCGGCGCTGGACATTGTGGCCCGGGGACGAATTCGTAGCTGGTGGCGTAACGCACCGGCCACAGGTCGAAGATCGGCAGGCGTTCGGATAATTTCGCCAGGGTGTATTCAAGGCCTGAAAACAGCGGCAGTTTTTCGCGCGGCGCGATCGTCCAGCTGTTGGCCGGCTCGATGTCCCGACGGATGCTGGCAGCCAGCAACTGCGCGAACGCGGGGTCGGGGATCTCGACCGCGCTTTCGGTGTTGTAACGATCCCCGCGCGGGTCGAAGTTGTGCGTGCCGATGACGCCGATGCGCTCATCGATGACCAGCGATTTGGCGTGCAGTCCCATGCGCTGGCCTGCGCGGCGCAATCCCACCGGCCCCAGGTTGCGGCGACGTCCGAACAGTGCAGTGTCTTCAGTGTCCAGCGGACGCCGACTACCGGCGATCGAATCATCGCGGGCCCGGCCGCGGTCCGCGTTTTGCTCCTGCGCCCCCGTTAGTTGTGGAGACGATGGTTCCGCGCCGGTGTCGGATGGTTGCGCGGTGGCCGGATGCATTTCCAGGTCGGTCGGGGCATCGGTGGGGAACGGTTTGTACTCGTGGATCTGGAAACCGAAGTCGCGCAGGTAACGGCGCTTGTATTTGTAGGACAAGGCATACGTCATGAACGAATCGGTGCCGGCCAGGCTGCTGGTTGAAACGATGACGGTGGGAGCCGGATTGCGCTTGTGCAGGTTGCGGAACAACGTCTGCGCGGACTTCGACAGCACGAGGTATGGCGTCTGCAGCAGTACTTCGCTTTGCGCCGCGTCGATCAGCTCGCGCAGTCCTTCAGTCGCATGCGCCGGGCCTGGATGGTTGTCGTTGTGTTTCTGTGGCAAGTCGGCAATGTATTTCACGACCCCAACGGCCATCGCATGATCGGTCAGTGTCGACTGGACCAGCGCGGCATCGTCCGCGTCGCGCGACATTGCGGACACACGTTGCGGCTGCTCGTATGGATGGTGCACGACCGGTGGCACGCCATGGCGGAGCAGCAGGTGTCCGACATCGGTCAGTTGTTCGGCGGGCCGGCTGCGGACGTTGCTCCAGAAGAGCTCGAAATTGTCCCCCATGTCGCGTGCCACGGGGCCTGCAACAAGGATGTCCCGATCGCGGAAGTTGTAACCGTCCCCCCAGTCGTAATAGTCATCGGCGTAATTGCGCCCGCCGGTGATGCCCACCGCGCCGTCGACCAGCAGCAGCTTGGTGTGCATGCGCTGGTTGAGCTTGCGCCAGCAGCAGGCTGCCGCCAGTACGAATTCCGGGTAAGTGGGCCGTGCACGGCTGAGCACCGCGTTGTAGACCCGGAGATGGAAGTTGCGTTCGGCTCCGGCCAGGGAAGCCAGCGTATCGACGCGTTCCAGCGCCGACAGCTGGTCGACCAGCACGCGGACCTGCACGCCGCGATGCGCAGCGGCAAGCAGTTCGTCCAGCATCATGTGACCGGCGTCGTCCTCCGCGAAAATATAGGTCTGCAGGTCGATCGAGGTCGTCGCACTGCGGATCAGGTTGACGCGCGCAAGCATGGCGTCCGGGCCGCGATCGATCATCAATGCGTAATGGCGCGGCGCACCCGCGCTGCTTTCGGAAAACGCGCGCGCGGCCAGCGCATGCAACGACGACGGTTGCGCGCAGGCATCGGGGCGCGTGCACTGCACGTCCGTCGCCTGCGCGGCGGTCGCGATCGCCTCGGCGTGCTGGCGCTGGTTTGCGGTTAACGTCACGCAGGCGCTGCACACCAGCAACAGGCATGCCGCCAAGGTCAAGCGGAGTTCATTCATGCGCCGCTTCCTCGCTCACGCGCACCCGCAGCGTAAACCGGACATTGTCCGACAGCGCGAAGTTCCAGCGGTCCACGCCGTAATCCTGGCGCCGGATGTCACCGCTGGCGATCACGTCGCATTGGCGGCCGGGTTTCGCGCAGCGCGATGGACTGATCGTGAAGACCTCGCGTCGATGGATGTTGCGGATGGTCAGGATCCCGGACAGCCCACCGCCGTCGCGAAGCAGGTCGGGTGAGTAGGCGTCGGAGACGAACTGCACCCACGGATAGTCCTGGGCGTCGAAAAATCCCTTGCCCCGGGTCAGCCGCGTGTAGGTGTCATGCCCGAGGATTTCCACCGAACGCGTGGCCAGTTGCAGCCGGACATGGTGGCGGCCGTCACCCAGTTCCTCGACATCGCCCCGGGCATCGGGGAAACGACCTTCCAGCACCTGCCCCCAGCGCGTTTTCAAGGTGAACCCGATGTGCGAGGCGACCGGGTCGATGCGCGTCGCGCTGGCCAGGCTCGCGCACAGCGTCAGTGCCACCCCGAGCAGGGCCGTCGACAGGGTCGTCTTCACCGGAAACCCGCGCTGTGGTCTTACGGCCACCAGAACGCGGACAGCGTGGCGATCCCCGGCTCAATGGCCGCTTCGGCTGGCAGGCGCAGCACGACGACACTACCTGGGGGCATGCCGCGATAGTCGCCGGACTGGCCGCTGTGCATCAGTGCGGCCAGGTGTTCGAGTCCGGGATTGTGGCCAACCAGCAGCAGGCGGTCGGTGTCGCGATGTTGATCCGCGAGCTCCGCCAGGGTGCCCGACGTAGCGTCGTAAATGCGGTGGTCAAGCCGCTGGTCGATATACCCCACCGCAGCCAGTACCGCCTCCATGGTCTCGCGTGTGCGCCTGGACGGAGAGCAGAGCACGCAATCCGGAACCAGTTTCTGTTCGACCAGCCAGCGGCCGGCGGCTTCGGCTTCGGCCAAGCCCTCGGGCGACAAAGGGCGATCAAGGTCGGCTTGTCCCGGGCTGGCCGGTTCGGCGTGGGCGTGGCGCAGGAGGATGAGTTCGCGCATTGGGTGCCGGGAGTCGGGGACAGGAATCAGGAATCAGGAATGGAGCATCGGGAACAGCAGGTGGAGGCCTTGCACAAACTATCGGGTATTCCTTGTGTGTACCAGACCAACACGAAAGGCCATGTGCAGAAGAAATCTTTCTCGCGACTCACGCCTCCGCGATCTCAGCCTTTGCGCACCCATCGCAACAGCGACTGCCAGTCGGCCTGGTGTTCGCGCACGTTGGCCGACTGGTAGTCGAACATGCTTTTGCCCAAGCCCACCAATACGGCATAGGCCTGGCTGTCGCGCAGTTGCGCCACCAGCGGGTACGGCCATTGCTTGAACAGGTCCAGTGCCTGCTGCGAGCTGGTGGTCCACGGCTTGAGCTTGTTGCCGGCCAGTCCGACACGCAACTCGCCGCGACGCACTCGAGGATGCCGGGCCAGCGTATCGAGGAAGGGAACCGTCGCTTCGATGTCCAGCGTGGAGGGCAGCACCGGCACCACCACCACGTCGGCGCGATCCAGGAACGCCGTCAGGTCACCCGCCATGGCGCCTGCCGCGGCATCGACCACCACGAGATCGGTATCGGAGGGCACCTGCTTGCGCCAACCCTTGCCTCCGGTACCGTCCAGCGGAAGCACCGCACTGTCCAGGCCGGCGCGGCGTTGTGCCCAGCGGGTGGAGGAGCCTTGCGGGTCGGCGTCGACCAGCACCGTGTGCTGGCCGGCAAGTGCCGCCTGGGCAGCAAGGTGGGTGGCGATGGTGGTCTTGCCGACACCGCCCTTGGAACTGGCCACCAGAATCGTTTTCATCGGAGCCTCCATGAACATTCCCCATGAATACGCAGAGTCAGCGTGAAGCCGAAGCCTACACTGGAACCGGGCGGCGGATGGCAGCTTGCCGTTGCCGAAAGGACCCATTGATTAAGATGGCGCATTGTCAGGAGTGCCTGTGTCGACGATCCAGTCCCTGTTTCCGGTGCCCTTCGCCTTTGACCAGCACCCGGCGGCCGCTCGCCTGAATCCCGCGCTGCGCACGTTGTTCTTGGCACGCGAGGGTGACGCCGACCGCAACCGCGACCCGTACACCGAGCGCAACGACGCCTTGTTCGAAAGCCGCTTCGACCTCTTTCGCTGGCCGGATGCCGCCATCGCGGAGCTCCGCGAGTTCTGCATGGCGCGCACGCTGCAGCTGGTGCAGCAGCTCAACGGTCATCCACCCGAGCGCATGCGCACACTGCGGTTGAGCGTGGAATCGTGGTTCCACATCACCCGCCGGCACGGCTGGTTCGGCGTGCACAACCATCCCAATGCAGCCTGGTCGGGGGTTTACTGCGTGGATGCCGGGCGGCCGGATCCGGGTCAAGAGGACAGTGGCAAGCTGACGTTCCTGCATCCGCATGCGGGCGCGGCGATGCATACCGATGTGGGGAATGAATCGTTGCAACCGCCTTTCAACATCCAGCATGTCGGCTACGTTCTGGAGCCCGGGCAACTGGTGCTGTTTCCGTCGTGGCTGCTCCACCACGTCACGCCGTTCGTGGGTGACGGTGAGCGCATCACGGTGGCGTTCAACTGCGCGTTCGCGCCCTGACCGGGCGAGTCGTTACTGCATCGTGCTCCGTCGGTCGTGATGGCTGCGCGGTGGCTCCGGCAATGCCTCGCCCGCGCGCCGGGCGTAATACGCCATCGGGCTCAGGCCAGCGCATTTGGCATCCGGAAAACCGAATCCTGGCTCCAGCGCATGCCCGCATTCCAGCACGGCGTCAGCGGCGCGCCCGGGTTTGATGCAGGTGGCGTCGAACGCGCGCATGAAGCCATCGCGACGGTGGACGATTTGGTCGCCGCACTGGCGCATCAGCACGATCCGGTCCAGGTCGTCCTGCACCGCGTTGGTCCCCGACAGGCCGTATTGCGCCAGCTCATTCGAGGTCAGGATGCGCAGCTCACGATTGGGGATGGTCATCATCTGGTCGGCCAAGGCCGTGGCAACGCCGTTACGATCCAGGTAATCGCGCACCTGCGCTGTGATGTCGGCCAGCTCCGCACTCAGTTCCCGCCGCGTGGTCGCCACGGAGCGATCGCGCATCAGGCGATGGATGCCGACCTTGCCTGCGATCGATCGCGTATCCCCGGCCGCCAGCACCAGCACGCACGCGCTGTGGCAGATCGATCCATCGCGCACCCAGATGGCCCACTGCGTCCCGGCAATCGCATCACCGGCGCGGATCGCCTCCTCGACCTGCCCGCCAGTGGAGTCGATGTCCAGGATGCGCACGGGGATGTCCATTCGCCTGGCGATTGCACCGACGCGTTCGACCAGCGCGGTGAAGCCGGCATCGATGGTCCCGCGATAGCGCAGCCGCACGATTCCCGCAGGGTCGGGATCGTTTCCGCGACAGGGTGTCAGTGCATCCACCAGTGCCAGGAAATCCAGCGATTCGACCGGCGTACCATCGCCATCGGCAAACTGTTCACTGCAGCTGATCCAGGCTTCACCATCACGCAGGTTCGCCGCCGGCCATTGCGTGCCAGCCAGGTAGTCGGCCGGTGGCGATGCAGGCCGCGGCGTGGCGGCATGCTCGACATGCGCGTCGCTGCGATTGCCCATCGTCACCACTTCAGTGGGTGCGACAGGATCAGGCGTGGCTCGTTGGCAACCCAGCGGTAGCAGGCACAGTGCCAGCAGCCACCACAATCGGGTCAACGACGGCAAGGTCGAAACGTGAGCGGTTTTCATGTGATTAGTGTCGGTTCTGGCAGGTGAACCGCTGCTTGCATCAAATTCGGATTGGCAATCCTGAAAGGCAGCAACGCCGGAAGCTACCGCGCCATGCGGACCTGCCTCCAAGATAGCGCGTCGCCCGCGGCCGTCCTTGCAATCGCTCGGCAGCGGTGCCTACCCTGCGGGCTCATCCACTGCGGAGGGATTCGGCAATGCCGGAAACCTTGCCCGATCGGGGCGTGCGACGCGCAGCCGGATCGATGCCGGCGCTGGGGCGCTGGCTGCAGGAGTTGCGACGCCGGCGCGTGACGCACGTGGCGCTTGGATATGTGGCGTTCGTGTTCGTCGCGCTGCAGGGCGGCCAAGTGCTCTTCGAGACGCTCGACGTGCCCAGGTGGGGGATGCGCCTGTTGCTGGCGCTGCTGATGCTGGGGTTGCCGCTGGCGGTGCTGCTGGCGTGGTGGTTTGATCTCACGCCTGACGGACTCCACCACGATGGCGGGCACCAGGAGGGCAAACATCGCCGCAATGGCGACCGTCGCTCACAAATGGAGTTGTTGCACGATGACGTGCCGACTGTCCCGATGGATCACTGGTGGCGCATCGGCGCGATTGCCACGATTGTCGTGCTGGCAGCTGCGGTTTGGATCTGGTTCCCGCGTGCGCCTACCCCGCTGCCTTCGCAGGCCTCGATTGCGGTGCTGCCGTTCACCAGCCTGAGCAGGAATGCCGACGACGGCTATTTCGCCGAAGGACTTGCGGTGGAATTGCAGGACGCACTCGCAGGCGTGCCCGGATTGCAGGTGGCGGCACGCACTTCGGCGATCGCCACGCGTAATCGCGACATGGACGTCAAGCAACTGGGCGCGACGCTGGGCGTGGCCACCGTGCTGGATGCAAGCGTGCGTCGCGAAGGCAGCCGCATGCGCATCAGCGCGCGTTTGTCCGACACACGCACGGGGTTCACGTTGTGGGCGCACAGTTACGAAAGCGAGCAGTCCGATGTGTTTGCGATGCAAAGCCAGATCGCGGGCGAAGTGGTGCGTGCGTTGCTGGGTGTCCTGCCGGGGGCGGACCACCGGCTGCGCAAGCGCCTGACGCCGACTCGCAACCTCGGCGCCTACGACGCCTACCTCAAGGGTGAACAGCTGCTACGACAACCAGTGACGGAAGCCAGCCTGGACCGGGCGATCGGATATTTCGACACGGCGGTATCGCACGACGAGGGATTTGCACGCGCGCAGGCCGGCATCTGCCAAGCGCAGATCCTGCGGTTTGAAAGCGTTCGCGATGCCAATGCGTTCGAGCGTGCAAGCACCGCTTGCGCGCGCGCCGAAGCGATGGATCCAAAGTTGCGCGAGGTCAATCTGGCACTGGGCGAGATGTACCGTGCGCGCGGCGATCCAGGCAAGGCGATGGCGCAGTACACGCGTGCACTCGACGATCCCGCCCTGCGACCGGCAGCGCTTGTCGGACTGGCAAAACTACAAGGCGACCTGGGGCACAACGACCTGGCGCTGACTTACTTCGAACGCGCCCGCGTTTTGCGACCCGGGGATGCCAATATCCATCGGCAAATCGGCTATTACCTATATGCGCAGGGTCATTTGCCGCAAGCCATCCGGGCATACACCGCCGCGGTGACGTTGCAGCCCGACGACAGCCCGACCTGGAGCAGCCTGGGTGGGCTGTATCTGATGAGTGGCGACGTCGTCAAGGCCAGCAACGCATTCCAGCAATCACTTTCGATCAGGCCCAGCTACGAAGCGCTCAGCAATCTTGGAACGCTCGAATACGACGCGGGGGAATACGCCAAGGCGGCGGCGCTGTACCGGCGTGCGGTCGTATTCGAGCCGGACGATTACCGCATGTGGGGCAATATTGGCGATGCGCTGTCTGCGCAGGCATCCACGGCGCTTCAGGCGCGTGACCCGTATGAGCGGGCGGTGGAGCGCGTCCAGCGTTACATCGCACTGACGCCGAACGATGCACAGGCGTTTGCGTCGCTGGCTTGGTATCAAGCCAATCTCGGCCAGGGTCAGGCCGCGCGCGCCATGATCGCCAAGGCCGAGGCAATGTCCACCGAGCAGGGTGAAGTCGCGTTGTGGGCAGCGCAGACCTTTGCCCGGCTCGGCGATGTCGAGGGAACGCGGACGCGGGTTGCCAGGGCGCGCAGTGCCGGAATCCCGGAAGATCGCATACGCGCCTCGCCTTTGTTACGCCAATTCGCCGGTACCGCCCAAGCCCAGGAGCGGACAGGAAGCTGAGCTGGTACGCGCAAGCTGGCCTGATCGGTCTCCGATCCGCGTTACGTCAGTCACGCCACCCAGGAGAAGTGTCATGCGCATGTTGCCCGCTTCAGCGATGTTAGCGATCGGTGTCGGCCTGACTGGCTGTGCCTGTCTGACGCATCACGATTCCGACGCTGGGGCGCCGGCTTGTGGTCCCAGCATCTCCATCGACTATGCCGGCGATGGCACGCCTTCGGCAAACCCCGATGCGTGTTGGGTACACAGTGGCGACCAGCTGACCTGGCAAGGTGCGCCGGGAGACTCGCGCCCGTTCACCATCCAATTCCTGCACGGAACACCCGATGGCGAGCAAGCGCGCGCCGCCTTGTCGTCGGGCGACACCGGCAGCCGCCAGACGGTCACGGTGCATGTCAAAAGCGTGCGGGCCAGCACGGATCTCAAGTACGGCATCGCTGCCAACGGGAAACATGTCGATCCGCACATCATCATCAAGCCGAATTGAATTTGCGAACAGCGCGCATGCACAACGTCCTGCTTATCTGACAACGCGTAGGGCGTCCACAAAGGCTCCAGTCTTTCGGGGGCCTGATGGGTAGTGAGTTGAGCTGTTTTCCTGCTTGGGCTGGAGAACGGGCGCGCATCTCCGCCAAACGCTACCTGCGTCATGGGCAAGGCTTCGAGCGGAGGCCGCTGGCCTGGGCCGATTATTCCTGCAGCCGCGGCACGCCATGCGCGTCGCGCTGCTCGGTCACGGCTTCATCCTGGATGCGCTGCCGCATGTCGCGACCGGGAAATGCCGCGACCGCTTCCCCACGCGACGCACGCAGGGCATTGGCGTAACCAAGGCGCGCCTTTGATTCGTCGCCGGCAGCGGCAAAGCCGTGACCAAGTTCTTCCCACGCTTCGGCTCCGGCGCCCTGCGCGAGTGCACGATGCAGGTAATCCTCCGCCTGCGGCCACTGGCCCTGCGCGCGCGCGAGTCGTGCCAGCGTCAGCAGCAAGGCGGGACTGCCGGGGTGCGCCTGCAACCAGCGTTCGGCATTGGCGCGTCGCATGTCCAGGCGGCCGACGGGTAGTCGCCCGTAACGATCAGCGAGCGACTCGTCCCAGCGGGTATCCAGAGCTTGCTCGATCGATCCTGTCGCGGCTTCATCCCAGCGCAGCGCGGCGGCGCGTTCGGCATAGGCGGCGACGACTTCGGGATCGTTCTTCAAATCTTTCGGCAGGCGTTCCCATAGCTCGGCCAGCACGTTGGCGTCCGCGGCTTCGCGCAATGCCGCTTCGCCCCAGCGTTGCTGCAGATCATCCAGGCGCGCATTCGGTAATACGTGCTGCTGACGCAGTGCGCCCAACGATCCATATGCCTGTGCGGATTGTCCTGACGCGGCCAATGCTTCGGCGCGCAGGAGCAAGCCTCGCGGCGGCAAGGGTTGGGCGGCAGGGGCATCGAGCGCAACGCGCGCATCAGTCGGCCGATGGTCGGCAAGTGCCAGTTCAGCGAGCGAGATCGCACGTGCGGCGGCATGGCGTTCGCCCAAGGCATCGAGTTGCTGGCGTGCGCCAGCGTCGTCGCCACGCAAGGTGGCCGCACGTGCCGCGCCCACTCGTGCGCTGGCTTCTACGTCACTGGCGTTGCTGCGCCCATCGTCCGCGGCTTGCGTCAACAAGGCTTGCGCGCGCTCGTAATGCCCATGATGAAGGGCGTCAAGACCCTCGCCCAGACGCGCGCGGGCGCGACGATCTCGATGCCGGCGCCAACTGCGGAAGGGAAGTGTCAAAAGCTTCCATAGCAACCAGACGCCGGCAAGAACCGCCAGCAACAACAGCAGGCCACTGGCCACGGTGGTGGTGTAGTCACTTCCCCGGTAGCGGATCAGCACATACCCTGGATCGGCCAGCAACATCTGTGCGAGCAAGGCACCAACCAGCACCAGGACGATCCAGAACAACAGGTTTCGGAACAGGTTCATTGCGTCGTCCTTCGGCTCGTGTGGCGCTATTGCAAACCAAGCATGTGCATGTTGGCGTGATGCTCGACGCGAATTCAGTGCGTGGCGCGCAGACCTTGAAGCTGCTGACGCGTACTGCCCAGTGTCGGCAACGCCAGTGTCAGTGGCATGGCGCGCAGCGCCTGCAGTTGCGCGCGGCGATGTCGCAACTCCGACGATTCCGGCCACAGGCGCGCCATCCAGTCAGCCGCACGCGACAACGCCGCCCCATAGGCGTTGTCGTCGCGACGCTCAATCGCGGCACGTGCCAGGGCCAGTTCCAGTTGCAGCGCGGCAAATGCCGCGGCGCGATCAGCGCCATCGACCGCGATCATGCGATTGGATGGGCGCACGTCGATGATGTGCGCGAAGGCACGTTGCCACCACGGCAGCGCCGTGTTGGATGCCGACAGTGCTGGCGCCGGCATTGACAGGGTCGCGGCGAATGCATCGAGACGCCCGGCGGCCAGCGCCTTTGGATCCGCGCCCAGGGCGTCCAGTGCGGCGCGTTCCTGCACCAGTGCCTGGCGCAGAGAGATGTAAGCTGGATCGTCGACACCTGCAAGCACACCGGCGGCCAAAGCATAGGCTCGCCGTGCGCCGTCAAGGTCGCCATCGAGCTGCAGGCGCTGCTCGCCTTGTCCCAACAACAATTCAGCTTCGTCCAGCCGCAGGGCTTGCGCGCCGTGCCGCTCGGGATCGGCGAGCTTGCGCACGCTGTCTTCAAGCAACGCGGCACGCTGGCCAACGCCGAGCAGTTCGTCACGCAACACCCGATTGGTGGCATCGGCTTGCTGCAGGCGCTGCGCCTGCGCGCGCTGGTCGGTGCGCAACGTATCGATGCGCGCATCCAGTGCCTGCCATTGCTGCGCGCTTGCATCGGCGCGATCGTGTTCGCCTGCCAGCCGTGTCTGCCAGAGCTGCCAGCCGCGCCAGCCAAGAATCATCAGGCCCAGCAGCAGCACAACCCACAGCACGGGACGACCGGAAGATCGTGGCGAGGACGTGCGGGCTGGGGTAGGAGCGTCGGTCACGGAATCTGCGCGCGGATGGCCAGCGCTCATGCTAACGGATGCGAAATGGCGCACGCCGCGGCGGCCATCAGGTCGCGTGGCCGCGCACTGCCAGCCTGGACCACATCCGTGAAGCCCAGCGATTGCGCCAATTCGGCCAGGCGCGTGCTGGCGACGACGACGCGTGCCCGTCGCAAATGACCCTGCGCTGCCAATGGCAAGGTCGACAGCACGCGCTGCAACGCTTCGCCACTGCTCACCGGCAGCCACATCGGTGCACTGATCGCCTGCAGCTTGCGAATGGCTCGTGGCTGCAGTGCTCTGGAGTCGCGTGTGTAGACGTCGGCCCGAACAACGCGCGCACCGCGCCGTTTCAATGTCGAGACCAGCAGGTCGCGCCCATCAGGAGCAGTCACCATGCCGATGGTGAGGTCAGTAACCTGATGTAACTCTGGCAGCGCCAGCAATCCCTCGCTGTCCATGCGTGCAGGCGTGAGCGCAGTAGTCACGCCTGCGTGGCGAAGTGCGTCCGCCGTGCTCGCGCCAATGGTCAACCAGGGCTGGCCGGGGCGCATGCGCAGTGGTTGCAGTGATGCGGCCGCGCGGACCGCCGCCGGACTGCTGAACAGCACGCGGTCACAGTCCAACGCGCGACGAAGGCTGTCCCGTGTCACCGCGTCATCCCTGCGCACCAGCTTCCATGGTGACAGCGCCAGCATTCGCGCACCGTGGTCGGCCGCCGCACGCCGCATGCCGGCATGCGCGCCGACCGGGCGCAGCGAGATCACGTAGCATCCGGCGAGGGCATCATCGACCATGCCGCAGGATAGCCAATGCAACCGAAGACCGTGGATGACGATCCCGCGCTGGCCCGGCTCGCGGAGCAGTTCCAATCGATGCCACCCGTGGCCGCGCTGCAATTGCGCGTCGAGGGTTTTGACGGGGGCTGCCTGCGCCTGCATGCGCCGCTCGCGGCGAACATCAACGACAAGGGCTGCGCGTTCGGTGGCAGCCTGGTGTCACTGATGACGCTGGCGGGGTGGGGCGTGGTCACGTTGCATCTGCAGCGGGCGGGGTTGAGCGCGGATGTCTTCGTCGCCGACATGCAGGTGCGGTATCGCGCACCGTTGTTCGATGACCTGCTGGCCGAGGCGTGCCTGGCCGACGATCCATCCTGGGATTCAGCCCTGGCGTGCCTTCACGAGCACGGCCGGGCAGACCTGAGCTTGTCGAGTCGGGTCCGCCTGCCCGAGGGTGGCATCGCGGCGGAAAGCACGGCGCGCTACGTGGCGCTGGTCAAACGCTGAGGTCGTCAAAGGGTAGGATGCGTGCTGCCTCCTTCCCTGGACTGCCCGTGATGCGTGCTCTGAAATTCTGCTGGCTGCTGCTTGCGTTGAGCCTGCTGGCGTCATGCGCCAACAAGATCGATCGCGGAACCGAGCTCGACAAGGAACAGTACGCGTATTCGGCGGCGATCCGCTGGGGCGATTTCGAGGGTGCCTGGAACATGGTCGACCCGGCCTATCGCAAGGCACATCCGATGACGGACATGGAGTTCGAGCGCTACAAGCAAGTGCAGATTTCCGCGTATCACGATCTCGGCGCGCAGGTGGGAGACGGCACCGCCGCGCGCGAAATCCAGATCGGGGTCATCAACCGGAACACGCTGGTCGAGCGCCAGATGCGCTACACCGAACAATGGCGCTACGACCCGGTTGCCAAGACCTGGTGGCTGGCGACCGGATTGCCCAACCTATGGGGCGACTAGCCCCTGGGTAAACGAGAGTTCAGAGACATGGACACCTGAAGGCCGGATTGCCAACCGCGTCGGGCTTTGCGCCATGGTCGGTGCTGGGGGACAATCGCCGTCCCGCGTGATCCCGACGCGTTGACGACCGATTTCGTGACCTTTCCTGAATTGCAGACGTTCGCCGGCGATCATGCCTATCTTGCGCTGGCCTTGGGCGCGCTGACGATCGCGCTCGTTTATAACGAGGTGTCCAGCCTGTTCCGCGGCTACAAGGGCGTGGGGCCCGCCATGGCGACGGCCCTGATCAATCGGGACAGCGCGCTGGTGGTGGATTTGCGCCCGCAAGCCGATTTCGAGAAGGGCCACATCCCCGGCTCGAAAAACGTGCAGATGAGCCAGTTCGACCCAGAGAACAAGCAACTCACCGCCGCACGCGCACTGCCGGTCGTGCTGGTGTGCAAGGCCGGCCAGACCTCCGGCGATGCGGCGCGCCGCCTGCACAAGGCCGGCTTCGAACGTGTGTTCGTGCTGGACGGCGGCATCGGTGCGTGGCAGCAGGCGGATCTCCCGTTGGTAAAGGGGCGCTGATACGACACTGGCTTGCGGCCATGTCCAACGCGCCGCCGCGCGCCATGACACTTGCCTGCAGGATGTTCAGCCGGAAACCCGCCAGCGGCGCCATGCGATAATCCCGTTTTCCGAATCCGCATTCCGCTGGAGTTCCAGATGTCCGAATCAGAGCATCCCCAAGGCAACGGCGCCGCGCCGACCGGCCCGTCATTCACCGTCGAGAAGGTCTACATCAAGGACATCTCGTTCGAAGCCCCCGGTACCCCGCAGGTGTTCAACGAGGCAGGCCAGCCCCAGCTGCAGATGAACCTCAACCAGCAGGTGCAGCGGTTGTCCGACGGCGCCTTCGAAGTGGTGCTGGGCGTGACCCTGACCTGCACGATCGCGGAAAAAACAGCGTACCTGGCCGAAGTGCAGCAAGCGGGCGTGTTCGGGTTGAGCGGCTTCGACGAATCCACGCTGGACGGCATGCTCGGCACGCATTGCCCGAATGTCCTGTATCCCTATGCGCGCCAGACCATCAGCGACTTGATCCAGGCAGGCGGCTTCCCGCCGTTCCTGCTGCAGCCGATCAATTTCGATGCGCTTTACGCCGAAGGCGTGCGCCAGCGCGCCGAGCAGGCACAGAACGGCGGCCTGGCGAACGCGGAACCGGCCGGCAACGCCTGATCCGGCGACGCCGCGCATGATCGCGGGCCGCATGTCACCGACCAGCCTGGTGTCCAACGACGCCCTGTCCAACGGTATTCCGAACGACGGGGCCGTCCAGAAGGTCGCCGTGCTCGGCGCAGGCTCCTGGGGTACGGCGCTTGCAGCGTTGATCGCACGCCATGGGCACCGCGTGGTGTTGTGGGGCCGCGATGCGAACATCGTGGCCGCCATCGAGCAGCGACACGAAAATCCGCACTACCTCCCGGGCATCATGTTGCCCGAGGCGCTGCACGCGACCACCGAACTTGCAGCAGCACTGGACGATGTCGACCTGGTGCTGGTGGTGGTGCCGTCGCATGCATTTACCGACACCCTGCACGCATTGGCGCCATTGCGACCGTTGCGGGCTGGCGTGGCATGGGCGACCAAGGGGTTCGAGCCTGGTAGCGGTCGTTTCCTGCACGAAGTCGCCGCCGACGTGCTCGGCCCGGACGTGCCGGTGGCGGTGATCACCGGGCCATCGTTCGCCAAGGAGGTCGCGCTGGGATTGCCAACCGCCTTGACCGTGCATTCGGACCAGCCAGCCTTTGCGCAATCCGTTGCCGACGTGCTGCATGGGCCAACGTTCCGCGTTTACACCGGCAGCGACATGCGCGGGGCAGAACTCGGTGGTGCGATGAAGAACGTGCTCGCCGTGGCCACCGGCGCGGCCGACGGCATGAACCTGGGTCTCAACGCGCGCACCGGCCTCATCACGCGTGGCTTGAATGAAATGCTGCGACTCAACGCCGCCATCGGCGGCCGTGCCGAGACGCTGATGGGCCTGGCGGGCCTGGGCGACCTGGTGCTGACCTGCACGGGCGAACTGTCGCGCAATCGTCGGCTTGGGTTGGAATTGGGGCGCGGGAGGTCCCTGGAAGACGCCGTACGCGAGATCGGACAAGTGGTCGAGTCCGTGCAGACTGCCGACGAAGTCATGCGCCAGGCCGCGCGCCATGGTGTCGAACTGCCGATCTCGAGCGTCGTGCAGCGCGTGCTGCATGGCGAACTCACCCCCACGCAAGCCATGCAGCAACTGCTGGCGCGCGAACAGAAAGCCGAGTACCCCGCCGACCACACCTGAGTTGGCGAGACGACCAGCCTGCGACGGCAATGGCGCAATAAAAAACCCGACCGTTTCCGGCCGGGTCCGATCGCGACGTCAGGGAGGGAGAACCGACGCGATCTACTGCACACTTGCATGGGACCAAACTGCATGGGACCAAACGACAATGCCGATTGTCCGCCCTTGATTACAACCGTGCCTGAAGCGTTCTCTGGCCGCCGCGGAACTTCCGGCGACACAACGGGTCACGCGCCGCCGATGAAGTCGTGTTGCCGCCAAGCCTCGAATATCACCACGGCCACGGCATTGGACAGATTCAAGCTGCGATTGTCCGGCCGCATCGGCAGTCGCAATCGTTGTGCCGCAGGAATGGCGGCAAGCACATCGCCAGGCAAACCCCGCGTTTCCGGTCCGAACACGAACACGTCGCCGATGGCGTAGCGCGGCGTGTCATGACGCGTGGTGCCACGCGTGCTCAGGGCAAACACGCGCGGGGCAACCTGGTTGCGCCGTGCGATCGCCACCAATGCGGCGTCGAGACAGGCGTGCACCTGCAAGTCTGCGTACTCGTGGTAGTCCAGCCCGGCGCGCCGCAGCTGTTTGTCTTCCAGTGCAAATCCCAGTGGCTCGATCAGGTGCAGCCGCGCACCGGTATTGGCGCACAGCCGGATGATATTGCCGGTGTTTGGTGGGATTTCGGGCTGGTAGAGGACGATGTCGAACATCAGTTGGAAACGCGTTACGGCACGCGCTTGTCCAGCGTTCAGTCCCAGCCGGGCAGTCGCGACCGGTCCAGGCCGGCCACTTCAAACGCCGCCGTGCGCGTGCCGCCCGCCTTGACTGGGAACTCGATCGCCAACAGCGTCGTGCCCTTTGTCATCCGCCACAGTGAGCGCTCGTCCTCGATGAACATGGCGATGGCCTCATCGGTTTTCGGCCGCAGCCCCGCCATCGACTTTGGCGCGGCGTCATCGAGCTTCACCTTGAGCTTGCAGCCGCCGTAGCACTTGAAGTCGCCCGCCTGCAACACGAGATACGCGCTGCGACCCCAGCCTGGATGATCGCGGAAGATCAATTGCACCGGTTTTGCGCCGCTGCCGTCGACATCGACCTTGTCCTTCGCGTAGATCGAGGCCGACACCTGCGTGCCGCCTTTCACCGGCTGGCGGTTGTACGACCACAGTGCCTCGCTGCGCGCGGATTCCCTTGCGGCATCCGCCTTGGCCTTGACCGCGTCGAACTGCAAGCGCACGCGTTCGGCCGCCTGCGTGGCAGGATAATTTGCAAGCAGCACGTCGGCTTGCGCCTTGGCCAGGTGCCAGTCCTTGCGGGCGACGGCGGCATCGAATGCGACGGCGGCTTGCCGGGCGGCATCCTCATTCACCGCCGACTGCGCGGCGGCCTGGTCGGCTTGTTGTTGCGCCTGATGGCAGCCTGCGACCGACACGCACAGCATGGCCGCCAACATCCAGCCCATGTGCCGTGAGCGAAGCATCGTCATGGGATATCCGTTCACGGCGACTCCGTCCTTGCGGTCGTCTGCGCCTTGGAGATCGCCTGCTCCACCGAGGCGGTCGTGATCGGGTGGTACCCGGCACGCGCCTTGCTGAAGATGTCCTGCGCGACTTGCAACCCTTCCGGTGTTTTCACCAGTGCTTCGTAGATCGGCATGATCAGCTTGCGCCGGCCAACGCGCTGCACGAACTCGGCCATCCCGGCGTCCGCGGCGTGATAGCCACTGCGCACCGCGAGTGGGTACCAGCGCTGCGCGAGCTCACCATTTGGCGTGCCGGTGAAATGGTAGGCGGCGTCGAGTGCGGACAATTGTTCCAGCGTCAACGTCGATGGCAAGCCATCTAGGAAGTGCGACCATTCCTGCGTGCTCCAGGCTGACGTGATCGACGCCGGCGGCAGCGAGCCGCTGCCGGTCCATGCGATCCTGGCGGCATCGACGATGCCGAAGTTGCGCGACTGCGCGCGCCGCGCAAACGCTGGAATCCCGGGCTGGTTCAGCCATGCATCGAGCTCGGCGGCAGTCACCGCGTCTGGATTCTTCGGCAGCAGGCTTTTGTGCAGGTACTCGACGAACTGTTCGGTGGTCGCGCTCTGGAAGGCATGGCTGTCGAACCAGCCGCGCAGGAACGGGTCGAACACCTCGCGCCCGAAGCGCTGTTCCAGAAACTGCAGGAACCATGCGCCCTTGGTGTAGGCGATGTCGGTCAGCGCATCGTCCGGATCGCGCCCGGTCAACGCCGGCAACGCCAGCACCTGGTCGGCAGGCGCGATCTCGCCGGACTTGATTTCCGCGGCCAGCTCGTCCTGGTCGATCTGGCGTTCCATCTCGGCCAGTTCGTTGCCGTACAACGCCTCGGTGATGCGTGCCTGCACGTAGGTGGTAAAGCCTTCGTTCAACCAGATGTTCTTCCAGCTGGCATTGGTGACCAGGTTGCCCGACCAGCTGTGTGCGAGTTCATGCGCGACCAGCGACACCAGCGACTTGTCGCCGACGATGACGGTCGGCGTGGCAAACGTCAGTCGCGGATTTTCCATGCCGCCGAATGGAAACGATGGCGGCAATACCAGGATGTCGTAGCGGCCCCAACGATACGGGCCATAGAGCTTTTCGGCGACCTGCATCATCTTGTCGGTATCGGCGAATTCGGTCGCGGCCTTGTGCACCATCGCCGGTTCCGCCCACACGCCACTGCGCGCGGAAATTGGTTCGAAGACCAGGTCGCCGGCCGCAATCGCCAGCAGGTAGGAGGGAATCGGCTGCGGCATCGTGAAGTTGTAATCGCCATTGCGAACTGCTTGCGGATCGTTGTTGGCGCTCATCAACACCATGGTGTTTTTCGGCGCGGTGACATGTGCGCCATACGTGAAGCGCACGCTCGGCGTGTCCTGCAACGGCACCCAGCTTCGCGCATGGATCGCCTCGGACTGGCTGAACATGAAAGGCTGCTGCTTGCCCTGCGTCATCGACGGTTCCAGCCACTGCAGGCCGGACGCGGTGGGCGACGTGCGATAGGTGATGCGGAGCTTGGTATTGCGGGCTGGCATCTGCACGGTGAGCTTGTTGCCGAGGATCTTGTCCGCCGGCGCCAGGTCATAGCGGAGGGTGTCCCAGGTGCCATCGCCGTGGTCGCCGACGATGTTTTCAATGCCCAGGTCGCGCGTGTCGAGCACCAGTGTTGCGGCTTCGCGATCCACCTGTGGTTGGCGGGGTGACCAGTCGAGGGTGTAGGTCGCGGTCCCGGCCAACTGCTTGCGGTCGAAGTCGAGCGTCAGGTCCAGCGCCAGGTTGTTGATGCGCACTTTGTCGGGTTGCGCATAGGAATGTTCGTCATGTTGCGCGGTGTGCATGGCGGCAGGCTCCGGTTTGACGGGCGACGCGCCAGCGTCGGTAGGGGAGGATTGACGTGAACAACCCGCAGGGATCAATGCGGATAGCGCACAGATGCAGAGCAGACGTATCGACAGGCGCATCTCAAAGCTCGGCATTGGGGAGGGTCAGTCTAGCGATGCATGAGGCGGCCGGTCACTGCCACGCTGGGCGTTTGCGACGGCTCGGGCCGAAGCAGGCCACCAGTTGCATTCAGCCTGGCGATGTAGAGCGGGCTAGCCGCGCACTTAAAGACAATGGTGAAGCTGGGCGCTGGCTCCGCGCTGCAGCACGTATCTGCCGATGGAGTCGTTGCCGCTGCTGACGTCCAGTTGCATGCGGTCACCGTTGACGCTTCCACGATATTGCACAGGTTGCATGGTTGGCATCTCGCCTTCCTTGGGCGCCGGACCGCCCCGCGCCTGCACGTGCTGGCCGCTCACCTGGAATGCGCCGTGCGCATCGGGAACGATGGGGGCGTCCAGCGTGCCCTGACCGCAGTCATATTCGATGCGCCCACCGGTGGACGTGAGCGTCAATGCCGCGCGCTCACCGCCCCATACACCGGTCAATGCCGCACTCGACGAGCCGGCCGTGGAATGGCTGGGTGTCGGCGGCGCGTTGCCATCGGTGATTCCAGCATTTGACGTCGTGCACGCGGCGCATGTGAGGGCGATCAATAACAGCGGTGACTGGAAACGATGCATGGTCAGACCTTGTAGCCGGTGTGGATGGCAACAATACCGGCATTGAGGTTACGGAAATCGCAACGCTCGAAACCCGCCGCCTGCATCATGGCCTTCAACGCCTCCTGCGGCGGATGCTGGCGGATCGACTCGGCCAGGTACTGGTAACTGCCTGAGTCGCGCGCGAACAACTTACCCAGCCTGGGCAGGATGCTGAACGAGTGGAAGTCATAGAGCGGCTTGAACCAGTCGGCCTTGACCTGCGAGAACTCCAGCACCCGCGCTTGCCCGCCGACTTTCAGCACCCGCAGCATCTCGCGCAGCGCCGCGTCCTTGTCGGTGACGTTGCGCAGGCCGAACGCAATCGTGACCAGGTCGAAACTGTCGTCAGGGAACGGCAATGCCTCCGCATTGCATTGCACGTACTCGAAGCCACCAACCAGACCACGATCCGTCATGCGGTCACGCCCGACGTTGAGCATGCCGGCATTGATGTCACCGAGGATGACTTCGCCCGTCGCGCCGACCTTGTCGCGCAGTAACGCCGCGATGTCCCCGGTGCCGCCCGCCAGGTCCAGGACACGGTCGCCCTTGCGTACCTGCGCGGTCGCCACGAAGTACCGCTTCCACACCCGATGGATGCCCAGCGACATCAGGTCGTTCATCAGGTCGTAGTTGCTTGCCACCGACGAAAAAACTTCGCCGACGAGTTTCTGCTTCTCGCCGGTCGGAACCTCGCGGTAACCAAAGTGGGTGGTGCCATCGCGGGTTGGATTGTTCATGTCCCGATTATCGCATCCCCTAAATGGCAAAGCCGGCGCACGCTAAACTCCGCTCCGATGCTTGCCACTCTCGTTTTGTTTGCTTCGCTTGGCCTGGACACGCTCGCGGTGTCCCTGGGTCTGGGCGTGCGCGGTTTGCCACGCGCGCGCTGGGTGCGGATCGGGCTGGTGTTCGCGTTGTTCGAAGGCGGCGCGCCGGTCGTGGGGTTGCTGCTCGGCCGGCATATGAGCGGATGGCTGGGCGAAATCGCCGCCTATGCCGCCGGAGCGTTGCTGGTGGTGCTGGGCGGGCTGGAGATTCGCGAGGCGCTGGGGGAAGACAAGGTCGTCGAGGCCGGTGCCGACCCGTTGCATGACGGTGACCTGCGCGCGGTGCTGCTGGCGGGGTTATCGGTAAGCATTGATGAACTGGCGATCGGTGTCGCGCTTGGCGTGATGCATGTGGCGATTGGACCCGCGTTGGCGTACATCGCCGTGCAGGCGTTCGCGCTGACCTTCACCGGGTTGTGGCTTGGCAGCCGTGTCGGTCACGCGCTGGGCGAACGCGCGGAGCTTGTAGCAGGCATCTTGCTGCTGCTGCTGGGCGTGGGGCTCATCGTTGCTCAGGCCGCTGGCATTTCACTGCCGTAACGCGCGCGGCTGGACAGCACGAATCACGCAATGCATGACGAGCATGATGCGTACGCTGGAACGCCGCGGACTGTTTATCGCTGCGAACAACGCAGTCAGGATTCGGTGATTGGCTCGGGTTCCACAGGTTCCCGTTCGGCCAGCGCCGCCAGTTCGACCTTGCGTTCCTGTTGTTGCAGTCGCCACATCTGCGCGTAGTGTCCCTGCAGGTCGAGGAGTTGTGAGTGGCTGCCGCGCTCGACGATGCGCCCGGCATCCATCACCAGGATTTCGTCGGCATCCATCACCGTCGACAGCCGATGGGCGATGGTCAGCGTGGTGCGGCCGACCGCAATGCGGTCGAGTTCGGCCTGGATGGCTTTTTCGGACTTGGAATCCAGTGCGGAGGTCGCCTCGTCGAAGATCAGGATGGCCGGGTTCTTCAGCAAGGCGCGCGCGATGGCGACGCGTTGTTTTTCACCGCCGGACAACTTCAACCCGCGCTCGCCGACTTCCGAATCGTAGCCGTCGGGCAACGACACGATCAGGTCGTGGATGTGCGCGGCGCGCGCGGCCTGTTCGACCTCCTCGCGCGTTGCGGCAGGGCGTCCGTACAGGATGTTGTAGTAGATGGTGTCGTTGAACAGCACCGTGTCCTGCGGCACGATCGCAATCGCCGCGCGCACCGAGCCCTGCGTGTAGTCGCGGATATCACGCGAGACGCCGTCCTCGCCTGTAATCGCGATGTGGCCGCTGTCGACGTCGTAGAAGCGGTACAGCAGTCGCGCCAGTGTCGATTTTCCGGAGCCCGAGTGTCCGACCACGGCGACCGTGCCGCCTGGCGGAATGGTGAAGCTCACGTCCTGCAGGATCTCCCTGCGCGGATCGTAGGCAAAGCGCACATGCTCGAACGTGACCCGGGGCCGCGTGGCCTGCAACGGTTGCGAGCCGGGACGATCCTGCACGTCCTGGCGCTCGTCGAGCAGGCCGAACAGACGCTCCAGGTTGGTGAACGCCGCCTTGACCTCGCGATACATCATGCCGAGCATGTTCAGCGGCGCCGACAGTTGCAGCAGGTAGGCATTGACCAGCACCAGGTCACCGATGGTCATGGTGCCGGCGACGACACCGGCCGCCGCGCGCCACATCATCGCGGTCACGCCGATGGCGACGATCGACGTCTGCCCGAGGTTGAGCACGGCGAGCGTCTTGCGTGACATCACCTGCGCGTTTTCCAGCGCGACCAGGTTCTCGTCGTAGCGCCGCGCTTCGTGCTCCTCGTTGCCGAAATACTTCACCGTCTCGTAGTTGAGCAGCGAATCGACCGCGCGTTCGTTGGCGTGGGTATCGGCCTCGACCGAGGCGCGGTAATAGCGCGTGCGCCATTCAGTGATCGAGAAGGTGAACAGGATGTACGCGGCGAGCGTCGCCAGCGTGATCGCGGCGAACACCCAGTCGTAGGCCCACACCAGCACGGCGGTGACCAGGCTGACTTCCAGGATCGTCGGCAGGATCGTGTACAGCGTCCAGTCGAGCAGATCGGAAATCGCACTGCCGCCGCGTTCCACGTCGCGCGCAACGCCACCGGTACGCCGCGCCAGATGGAAGCGCAGTGAGAGCGCGTGCAGATGCCGGAACACCTGCAATGTCACTCGGCGTGACACCCGCGCCATGACCCGGGCGAATACCACCTGGCGCAGTTCGGTGAAGAGCGTCACGCCCAGGCGTGATGCTCCGTAGGCGATCAACAACCCGACCGGCAGCACGAGAGCTAAATTTGTAGCCGACAGGCTCAGGCCGTCGACCAGCTTTTTCATCAGCATGGGCACGGTGAGGTTGGCCAGCTTGCCGGCCACCACCAGCGCCAGGGCCAGGGAAATCCGCCCTGTGTAGGGCTTCAGGAACGGCAACAGCTCGCGCAGCACCTGCGCCTCGCTGCGGGCGTTGGACGGGCGGGCGACCGGCAGGATGCCCACTGGCGACTGGGCATCCGGACTGGGCGGGGGGGTGGCGGCATGCTTCATCGGGTGAATATGGTGCCACTGGTGGGCAAATACAAAGGCCGGCCGGGCGCGAGCTTGGCCAGCGTCTTGCTGCAGGCTTTATCCTGTCGCGAACGTGGCGGTGGCGCCACTGCCGGAACTTGATCATGAGCTTTACTTTCCCCGATCGCCTCTCCCTTGACCCGCGAAGCCCCTTCCACGATGCCGAGCTGTTGTCGCGCGGCGTCGGCATCCGCTTCAATGGAGTGGAGCGCACCAATGTCGAGGAATATTGCCTCAGCGAAGGCTGGATCCGCGTGGCCGCCGGCAAGGCGCTGGATCGTCGCGGCCAGCCGATGACGATGAAGATGCGGGGTGTGGTGGAGCCTTTCCTGCAGGAGAATGCGGACGAGTCCAGCCATTGATCCCGAACAGGTTGGGGCCAGCGCGCCGCATGCGGTTTCGCGTTGAGCCAAACGGCATTGGCAATATTCCTCGAGCGACATGACGAACATGAACTCCTCCGCGGAGGTGGACGACGCCCTGCTGCAGCAGCTGCGCTGCGCGGTCGAACTGCTGGAGCAGATTGGCAAGGATCATTCGGTGCTTGCCATGCTGCCCGCGAATGACCGTGAGCGACTGCAACGCGCGGTGGCAGGCGTTTACCATCCCGATCCAGTGGCGCGCCGCCAACGATTGAAAGCCGCTGAACGTGTTCGCAACAAGGCGCATACCCAGCGCGAGGATGCGGTGCTCAACAGCACCGGCATCCGCGCCCTGCGCCGCAAGCCGGTGTTCTCGACTCCCAATTATTTTCCGCCCGGGCAGACGCAAGCAGGCGACATGTCCGACGATGCAATACACACGACGCAGCATTCGCTCGAGCCGCAGCACTGTTACGTCTGCAAGCAGAAATATTCGACCATCCACCATTTCTACGACCAGTTATGTCCCGCCTGCGCCGACTTCAATTTCGCCAAGCGCACGGAGCTCGCCGATCTGAGCGGGCGCGTGGCGTTGTTGACCGGCGGGCGCGTCAAGATCGGATACCAGGCCGGGCTGAAACTCTTGCGCGCCGGTGCGGAGCTCATCGTGACCACGCGTTTCCCGCAGGATTCGGCCGCCCGTTATTCACGGGAACCGGATTTCCCCCAATGGGCGCATCGTTTGCAGGTCTACGGCCTGGACCTGCGGCATACGCCAAGCGTCGAAGCGTTCTGCGCGGCGCTGCTGGCGACACGGCCACGGCTGGATTTCATCATCAACAACGCCTGCCAGACCGTGCGTCGCCCGCCGGAATTCTATGCGCACATGATGGCGGGAGAACTGGCGGCGACGCACGAGCTTCCCCACCACATCCGCACGCTGCTGGATGGGTACGTGCAGCTGCGCAGCGCATTGCCGCAAACCATGGCGGCATCGACCAGCCTGCGCACGCGCGCGACGGGTGATGTGCCAGGCCTGACGCGGGCAGCGGAGTTGTCGCAACTACCGATGCTTCCGGAGGAATGGCTGTCGCAACGAAGTTCCGACGTTGCCGGGATTTTCCCCGAAGGACTGCTCGATCAGGACCTGCAGCAGGTGGATCTGCGCGATCGCAATTCGTGGCGCATGCGCATGGCCGAGGTGCCGTCGATCGAGCTGCTCGAGGTGCAGCTGGTCAACGCGATCGCGCCTTTCATCATCAATGCGCGACTGAAGCCTTTGATGCTGCGCACGCCAGATCGCGACAAGCACATTGTCAACGTCTCCGCGGTCGAGGGGCAGTTCTACCGCAAGTTCAAGACCACGCGGCACCCGCACACCAACATGGCCAAGGCCGCGCTGAACATGATGACGCGCACGTCGGCCGCGGATTACCACGGCGACGGTATCCACATGAACAGTGTCGACACCGGCTGGGTCACCGACGAGGATCCCGCTGCGCTGGCGGCGCGCAAGGTCGTCGAGGAGCGCTTCCATCCGCCACTGGATATTCTTGACGGCGCCGCGCGCATCGTCGATCCCATCATCGACGGCATCAACACCGGCACGCATGTGTGGGGGCAATTCCTGAAAGATTACAAGCCGACGGACTGGTAGGTTCGGTATCGCCCATAGAACTCCGCGCCCGCAGGATGCGGAGTGCAAAGATCGACGAGCAGGGCCGCTCCCCATACCCGGCGTCATGAGGATCGTGGTGATGTTGTTGCAGTCCCGGTTACGCGCCCAGTAGTGCCTTGATCGCTGCAAATCCTGCCGTCGCCCGCTCGTGTTTGCGTTCGGCATCGGCAACGGGATCGGCGCCGTCGCGTTGCAGTTCGGCAGCGGGCAGTTCATCGATGAATCGGCTGGGTTTGAGGCGCAACTTGTCGCCCCACTTCTGCGCCTCGCGGGCGTGTGACAACCACAGCGCTTCCTTTGCGCGGGTGATGCCGACGTAGAACAGCCGGCGCTCCTCATCCAGGCGCCCTTCGTCGATCGATGCTTCGTGCGGGAGCACGCCATCCTCGACACCGACGATGAACACGTAGCGGAACTCCAGCCCCTTTGCCCCATGCAGGCTCATCAGCCGCACCTGGTTGCCGGCGTCGCCCTTGTCGGCGTGCGACAGCAAGGCGAGCGCGGCGGCGAGTTCGCCCGCGCCGGAATGTCGCGATCCGTCGAACCAGTCGGCCAGTTCATCCAGGTTGGTGCGACGGCGCAGGAAGCTGGCCTCGTCCTTGCACTGGGCGCGCAGCATCTGCAACAAGCCGCTGCGCGTGTTCAGTTGACGCACCAGTTCAGCCGGCGACAACGCTGCCGCATCCCGGCGCAATTGGCGCACGATGTCGATGAAAATGCCCAGCGCATTCGCCGCGCGTGGCGGCAGTTGTTTCAACAGGCTGATCGACTCGGCAGCGCGTGACAGTGGCAGGTTGGCGGCCTGCGCCAGTCCGGCGAGTTTCGCCAGCGTGGTCGCGCCGACCTCGCGCTTGGGCGACTGCACGGCGCGCAGGAACGCGGCGTCATCGTCCGGATTGGCGATCAACCGCAGCCATGCCATCGCGTCCTTGACCTCGCCGCGATCCAGGAACGCGGTACCACCGCTGAGGTGATACGGGACGCGCAACAGTTGCAGCGCTTTTTCCAGTGCCCGCGACTGGAAGTTGCCGCGGAACAGGATGCAGAAATCGCTCCAGGGCGCGCCGCGCAATTGATTGATGAACTGGATCTCGCTGGCGACCTTCTCGGCCTCGTGCGCATGGTCCTTGCACTCCCACACGCGGATGCGCTCGCCGTCGGCCTGGTCACTCCACAATGTCTTGGGGTGCGCGTGCGGGTTGTGCGCGATCAGTGCATTGGCCGCACGCAGCACGCGGTTGGTGCAGCGGTAGTTCTGCTCGAGCTTGACGATCTTCAGCGAGGGGTAATCGCTGCCCAGTTGCAGCAGGTTGTCCGGATTGGCACCACGCCAGGCATAGATCGACTGGTCGTCGTCCCCGACGCAGGTGAAGTCGCCGCGCGGCCCGGCGATCGCCTTGAGCAGCCGATACTGCGCGTCATTGGTGTCCTGGCATTCGTCGACAAGCAGATACCCGATACGCTCGCGCCAAGCGAGGACGCAGTCCCCGTCGGATTCCAGCAGCTGCACGGGCAGCCGGATCAAGTCGTCGAAGTCCACAGCATTGAAAGTCGTCAACCGTTGCTGGTAGCGCGCATAGAGACTCGCCGCTTCATGTTCGCGGGCGGTGCGTGCGGCTGCAGCGGCCTGTTCAGGCGACAGGCAGGCATTCTTGGCATGCGACACCAGGCTGCGCAATGCATCGATGGCGTCGGGCTTGCTGCCCGGTGGCAGCAGGTCCTTGAACTGCGCGGTACTGTCGTCGCTGTCGAAGATCGAGAACCCGCGTTTCAAGCCAAGCTTCGCGTGTTCGACCTGCAGCAACCTCAAGCCCAATGCATGGAAGGTGCAGACCAACAATCCATCGGCGGCATCACCTTTGATCCGGCGCGCCACGCGCTCGCGCATTTCGCGCGCCGACTTGTTGGTGAAGGTGATCGCCGCGATGCGCTTGGCCGACATCCGTTGCGACGTGATCAGGTGCGCGATTTTTTCAACGATGACACGCGTCTTGCCCGAGCCCGCGCCGGCAAGCACCAGCAACGGGCCGTCGACATGCAGCACCGCCTGGCGTTGGGGAGGATTAAGACCGTGCATGCTCGATGCTTTCACCGCTGCCGCGGTCGCTGCTGGCGCATCAGTGTAACGGTGTGCGGACGTCCTGCTCCATCGCGAACTTGGAAGGTTGCAGCGCATCGAGCTGGCGTTGCGCGGCGATTGCATCCGGATGGCGGGGGCCATGCAGGGCCAATGCCAGGGTCAAGGCGTGGTCGCAGTCGCGGTGGGCTGACGCCATATCGCCTGCGAGTGCTTCCATGCCACACACGTTTCGCCATAACTCGACGGCCAATGGATGCTGCGCGCCGACATTGGCCTGCAGTTGGGACAGTGCAACGCGATAGCCTTGCAGTGCCTGCGTGGTATCGCCGGCATCGCTGTCCAGGCCGGCCAGGTCGGCGAGGTTTTCGGCCGCGCCGGCGGCATCGCCAAGCGGATCATGCCGCAGCGCCAGCGCGCGCTGGAATAATGCTCGCGCCGCTGTGCGCGCACCGACACCGCGCTGGCAGCGGCCCAGTTGCGAATCGAACTCCGCCGTCTGCAACGGCAGTTGCTGCTGTTGCCGGTCCACCAACGACTGCAGTGGCTGCATCGTCGCGATGCACTGTCGCTGGTTGCCGAGCAGGCGTTGCGCACGACCACGATCGCTCGTGGACTCGATGCGCAGTGCATTGGGTGCATTGTTGCCCAGCGCGGCGACGATGATCGCTTCGCGATCCAGCAGCTTCAGGGCCTGGCGATAATCGCCCAGGCCCAGTCGCAATCGTGCGATCACCCCAAACAGTTCCGCGCGCGCCGCCGGTTGCCGTGCCAGCTCGCTGGCGCCGCGCTGCACGCCAACGTCGAGGAGTTTGCGGATATCGATGCGTCCGTCCCCATTGCCGCCGGCATGCTCGAACAACCCGACCATGAAATCCTGCAGGGCCTGCGCGCGGCTGGCCTCCTGCACCGCCTGCCGTGCCTGCCACGCGACGATGCCCAATGCCGTGGTCAGCACCAGCGTCACCAGCAATGCGGTCGACAGCGCCCAGCGATGCCGGTACAGGTATTTGCGGGTGCGGTACCCCACGCTCTGCGGCCGTGCCTGCACCGGCTTGCCGTCGCGATACCGCTTCAGGTCCAGGGCCAGCGCTTCGACCGAGGAATAGCGCTGTTCGGGGCGCTTGGCGAGCGCCTTCAAGACGATGTTGTCCAGGTCGCCGGCGATCGCGCGCCCGCGCCGACGCAATGCAAGCGTATCGGCCGTGCTGGTTTGATCGGCATCGACATCGCCGCGCATCAGCGTCAGCGATGGCCGCACGGGATCCACGTCAAGGATCGCCTGTTCCCATTCGGCGTCGCTGTTCCGCTTGAGCCGATAAGGCCGCACACCAGTCAGCAGTTCGTACAGCACCACGCCGAGGGAATACACATCGGTCATGGTGGTGACCGGATCGCCGCGGATCTGTTCTGGCGCAGCGTAGTGCAGCGTGAACGCCATGCGCATGCCGGTGCCGGTGCGGTCCAGGGCGCGCTCACCTGTGTCGAGCAGCTTGGCGATGCCGAAGTCGAGCAGCCGTACTTCATCCAGTGGCGTGACCAGGATGTTCGATGGCTTGAGGTCGCGATGCACGATCAGGTTGGCGTGCGCATGGCTCACGGCGTCGCAGGTCTGCAGGAACAAGCGCAAGCGCATGTCCAGCGGCAGGTTGCGCGCATGGCACCAGTCGGTGATGGGTTCGCCGTCGACATATTCCAGCGCCAGGTACGGCTGGTGGTCGTCACTGATGCCGGCATCGAGCAGGCGTGCGATGTGCGGATGCTCCAGCCGCGCCAGGATCTGGCGTTCGCGCGTGAAGCGCAGGCGCAGTTTGGGATCGGCCAATCCCGACCGCAGCAGTTTCAGCGCCACCCGGCGCTGGTAGAGTCCGTCGGCCCGCGTTGCGAGCCAGACCTGCCCCATCCCGCCTTCGCCAAGGATCCGCTCGAGCCGGTACGGGCCGACCAGCAATCCCGGCCGCATGCCAGGCAGTGGCGCCACCAGCGGCTGGGACAGGAAGTCATCGCGTTCGGCCTCCAGCACCATGAGACCTTCGAGATCCGCCGCCAGCTGGGGATCTTCGTCGCGCAGCAACGCAAGGTTGCGAAGACGCGTGTCCGCGTCCAGCTCGAACAACGCATCAAGGAGCGGGGACAAGCGCTGCCAGCGTTCGGCGTCCATCAGCAACGACTCACTGGTCCTTCAACGACGCCAGCAGGAACAGCCGCGCTTTCTGCCAGTCGCGGCGGATGCTGCGTTCCGATCGCCCAAGCAGTGACGCGATTTCCAGCTCCGACAAGCCGGCGAAATACCGCAGCTCCACCACCTGCGCCAGGCGCGCGTCGACCGCAGCCAGCCGGGTCAATGCGGTGTCCAGGCCCAGGGTTTCCTCGTCCAGGCGCAGGCCGCCTTCAATGTCTTCGGGCAACTCGGTGACGCGGTGCAGGTTGCCGCCGCGTTTCTGCGCCAGCCGCTGGCGGGCGTAATCGACCACGACGCTGCGCATCGCCGAGGCGGCGTAGGCAAAGAAATGGGCGCGATCGTCGAACTGTGCCGTCTGCCGCCCGATCAGCTTGAGGTACGCTTCATGGACCAGGGCGGTGGCGTCGAGCGTATAGGCCTGCTGCCCTGCCAACTGTCGGCGGGCCATGGAATGCAATTCCTGGTAGAGCGTGGACAACACACGGCCCATCGCTTCGCGATCGCCTTCGCGCGCGGCGCCCAGCCACTGGGTGATCTCGGCAGTTTCGCTCACAGGTTCCTCCGAACTCCCCCCGAAGGCCGCCTCAATATAGCTCCAACCCATGGCCGAAGTGTGACCTGTTCGACGTTTGTGCGGGCTGGCCTTGATCTGCGCCTCAGCGCTGGCAGTTTCCGCACCAGACCGTGGTGCGCTGGCCGATAGCCGCCTGTTTCAATGTCCGGCCGCAGCGGCGGCAGGGCGCTGAACCCCGTCCGTAGACCCACAACTCCTGCTCGAAATATCCAGGCGCACCGTCTGGACTGATGAAGTCGCGCAACGTGGTGCCCCCGCGGGCGATGGCGTGGTTGAGGATGCTGCGGACAGTTTCGGCCAGCCGCCGGTAGCGCTCGCGCGACACTCTCCCGGCTGGCCGCAACGGAGAGACCCCTGCGGCGAACAGCGCTTCGGCGGCGTAGATATTTCCGACACCGACCACGATGGACTGGTCCATCAGGAAGTTCTTGACCGGCGCGCTGCGACCACGACTGCGGGCGTGCAGGTAGTCCCCATCGAAGTCGTCCGACAGTGGTTCCGGGCCCAAGGCCTGGAGCAATGGATGCGTCGTCCCAGGCGGTTGCCACAGCAGGCAGCCGAATCGACGCGGGTCGTTGAATCGCAACACGTGGGAAGGCGCCTTTCCAGTCATCTCCAAGCCGATATCGACATGGTCATGGGCTCCAGCTGGCACATGGCCCGGCAGGACCCGCAAGCTGCCTGACATGCCCAGATGCAGGAGGGCACTGCCGGCCGCGGTATCCAGCAGCAGGTATTTCGCGCGACGTCGCACGGCCAGGATGGGTTGCCCCGGCAAAAGCGCACTGACTTCCGGGGGGATCGGCCAACGAAGATCCGGTCGCCGCAGCAGCACCCCTGCCACTGTTCGACCGACCAGATGCGGCGCAAGGCCGGCGCGGGTGGTTTCGACCTCAGGCAGTTCGGGCATGTGGGATTGTGTCCGGATCGGCGCGGATACAGGTCATCTGCCTGGCGTTGGACCTTTCCGTGACGGAGGCAACTGCGCTGCATGCGCCGTCGTCACGATGTCGCGAATCCGCTGAACGATCCAGCTCCATACGGGCGCGAACGGTGGGTGAAGCTGGCATTATGCCGTCTGGCCCGATCCATTCGGACCAGCGCGTCGCAAGACGCCTTCCTCTTCGGAGCCTGCAATGCCCGTCTTTTCGTTCCCGTCGCTGATGGATTTCCTTGCTCACGGCCTGCTGCAAACCAGCTGGTGGGCGCTTGCGCTGTACCTGCTGATCGCCACCCAGCTGACGATCTTCTCGGTGACGCTGTACCTGCACCGCAGCATGGCCCACCGGGGTGTCGATTTCCATCCGGCCGTCGCGCATGTGTTCCGCTTCTGGACATGGTTGACCACGTCGATGGTGACCCGCGAATGGGTGGCGATCCATCGCAAGCACCACGCCAAGTGCGAGACCGAGGAAGATCCGCACAGCCCGATGCAGAAGGGCATCAAGACCGTGTTCTGGCGCGGCGTGGAACTCTATCGCGAGGCGCGTACCGATAAGGCGGACATGGAGAAGTACGGCAAGGGCTGCCCCAACGACTGGATCGAGCGTCATCTGTATACGCCGCACGCGACCATGGGGCCGACGCTGTTGCTGTTCCTGAGCTTCGCGCTGTTCGGCTTTGCCGGCGTCGCCGTGTGGGCGGTGCAGATGCTGTGGATCCCGTTCTGGGCCGCAGGCGTCGTCAATGGCCTGGGACACTGGTGGGGCTACCGCAACTTCGTCACCGACGACACCGCGACCAACCTCACGCCATGGGGGGTGTGGATCGGCGGCGAAGAACTGCACAACAACCACCACGCGTTCCCAAGTTCGGCCAAGTTCGCACTGCGCAAGTGGGAAATCGATATCGGCTGGGTCACGATCAAGGCGTTCGAAGCCATCGGCCTTGCCAAGGTGCTGCGCGTGGCGCCATCGCTGAATGTACGGCCCAACATTTCGGTGCCCGATGCCGACACGTTGAAGGCGCTGTTGGCCATCCGCTTCCAGGCGATGACAGACTTCCAGCGCAGCGTGCTCAAGCCCGCACTGCGCGAAGAAGCTGCTGGCGCAAAGTTGAATTCGTTGTTGCCGCGCAAGCTGCGCAAAGGCCTGGCCGATGATGGCCGCTGGTTGCAGCCCGACGCCCGCCAGCAGTTGCACTCCTGGGTCGCGCAGCGTCCGCGCATGCGTACGTTGTTCGAACACCGTGCCCGTCTCGCCGCCGTGCTGGAAGCACGCAGCCAGTCGGCGACCGATACCCTGCACCACCTGCATGCGTGGTGCCAGGAAGCCGAAGCCAGCGGAATCCGCGCGCTGCAGGACTTCTCGGCGCGCTTGAAGGGCTATTCGCTGCAGTCCGTGCAAGCCTGAGTAGAGTCGCCAAGTGTTGATGCACACCATGAAGCCTGGCCGTCACTGGCCAGGCTTTTTCATTGCACTAGGCCTGGTTGTGTCTGGCGTAGCGGTGGCCCAACCGCAGGCCTCGTCGGACTATCTGTCGCGCATGGATCGCGACCACGACGGTCGCGTGTCACTCGTCGAATACCAGGATTGGTTGAGTTACGGTTTCGATGCGATGGATCGCAATCACGACGGCGTGTTGTCGCCTGACGAGTTGCCAGCCAGGGGCGGGCAGGGCGGGCAGGGTCATGCCGTGACGCGCGAGGAGCACCGCGCGCGGCTGGCAGCGGTCTTTCATCGACAGGATCGCAATGGGGATGGATTCCTGGACAGTCGCGAGCTGGCCGCACCGCCGCGCTAAGGCAGCGCTGGAGCACGCCAACTGTTGACGCCGAGGCGATCGCAGCCGACCATGCGAATTGCCACACGATAGGGAGATCGTGCAATGGGCGAACATGGAGTCCTGATCGAACGCAAGGGTGGCTATCTGCTGGTCGCCCTGAGGCAACCTACGACTGACGCAAGCACAGGCACGCCGGCGCGCTTCGCCGTCGTGACGATTGCCGGTGAGTGCCTCCGTCGTGAACCCACCCTCGATGCGGCGCGTGATTGGCTGGAAACGCTGGTCCGCGAAGACGTCATCGCCTGCGAATTCAACACCCCTGCACAGACGCGTGCCGGATCGGTGCGCTGACACTTTAGTTTCATCACCCATTTCATCGAGTTCAAGGAAGAACACGTGCACAAGGCAACGCTTGGTCTGGCTGCGGCCATCATTTCGCTTGGCCTGGTCGGCGGGCTTTATCTGTCGGGATACCTGACGCTGCTGCTGCTGCACCTGGACACCGGACTGCTGCACTGGCATTCCTACCTCGATTACATCAATGCGCTCAATGTCGAGCAGGTTCGCCCCTATGTCCGACGGATCAGGTTCGCCGGCATCGTGGGTTTCGGTGCGCCGTTGTTTGCCGCGCTTGCGTTGCTGGTGCCCGTGCTCCGCACACCCCGCAAGTCCATCCATGGCGATGCACGGTTTGCCAGCCGTAGCGACCTGGCCCGGCATGGGCTGTTCCAGCCATCGCTGGACGGCATCCTCGTGGGCAAGTTCGACGGCAAACTGGTGCGGCTGTCCGGCCAGCAGTTCGTGATCCTTGCCGCGCCTACGCGCTCGGGCAAAGGCGTGGGCGTGGTGGTGCCGAACCTGTTGGAGTACCAGGAATCCGTCGTCGTGCTGGACATCAAGCAGGAGAATTTCGTGCTGACTAGCGGCTGGCGGCGGTCGCAGGGGCAGGAGGTGTTCCTGTTCAATCCATTCGCAGAAGACCGGCGCACGCATCGCTGGAATCCGCTGGGGTATGTGTCATGCGATCCGGCGTTCCGTATTTCCGATCTGCAGGGCATCGCCGTGATGCTGTATCCCGATGGTCCCGCAGACCAGAAATTCTGGGTCAGCCAGGCGCGCAATGCGTTCACCGCATTCGCCCTGTACCTGTTCGAGAACCTCGACGACCAAACCGCCGGGGGTTTCCCGGCACCGTCATCGGCATTTCCGACACTGGGCGGCCTGTACCGCCTTTCATCCGGCATCGGCGTGCAATTGAAAGCGCATCTCCAGCAGCTGTCGCAGCGCGTATTCCTCAGCGACCAGGCGCGAACCGCATTCGCCAACCTCTTGTCCCAGGCCGACGAGACCCTCGCCTCGATCCTGGGCACGTTCAAGGAGCCGCTCAACCCGTGGCTTAATCCGGTGCTGGACGCGGCGACCAGTGGCAACGATTTCCTGCTGACCGACGTGCGCAGGAAAAAAATGACGATCTACATCGGCATCCAGCCCGACAAACTGGCCGAAAGCCGGCTGATCGTGAACCTGTTCTTCAGCCAGTTGATCAACGTCAACACCCGGCAATTGCCGCAGGACAATCCGCAACTCAAGCATCAATGCCTGCTGCTGATGGACGAGTTCACCGCAATTGGCCGGGTGGACATCCTGGCCACGGCGGTGGCGTACATGGCCGGCTATAACCTGCGACTACTGCCCATCATCCAGTCCATGGCGCAGCTGGATGCCGTCTACGGCAAGGACGGCTCGCGCACGCTTTTGACCAACCATGCATTGCAGATCCTCTACGCGCCGCGCGAACAGCAGGATGCGAACGATTATTCGGAAATGCTGGGCTACACCACCGTGCGCAAGCAGAACATCTCGCGCGGCCGCGAGGTCAGCCGCAGCACATCCGAGGAACGTCGCGCGCTGATGCTGCCGCAGGAGCTCAAGGCGTTGGGCGCGGACAAGGAGGTTTTCCTCCATGAAGGCCTGGCGCATCCGGTGCTGTGCGAGAAGATCCGCTATTACAACGACAGGCACTTCACCCGACGGCTGATGCCAAAAGTGCAGGTTCCCGTGCTGACGATCCCGAATGTGGCGTCGTCCTGACGCAGGCTGGATTCCGGTGCGCATCGGGGTTGACCCTGCTCCTCGCCGGATACTGGCGAGATTCCCTCGGGCACTCCGCAGTGCTGTCGATGCGCCTTCACTTGCGACGGACTATTCTTCGGCGCATCACCACGGTGTAGGAGTCCCCCATGCGCCTGCCAACGATTGCCCTGCTTGCCGCGCTCGTGATTGCCGGGTGTTCCAGTACTTCACGCGTGATGCTCGGCCCGACCTATCCACCACTGTCGCCCGAGCAGGTGCGTATCTACTACCAGCCGCCTCCGAGGTATCGCGAAGTCGCGCTGCTGGAAACCGATAGCGGCGCGCTCACGTACGGGGAACAAAACAAAATGAACGCCGTGCTGGGCAAGTTGCGCGTCGAAGCCGCGCGACTCGGCGCCAACGGTGTGTTGTTCCAGGGCACCCAGAACGGGTATGGCGGCAGTGGAGTGGGCGTTGGACTCGGTGGCGGCCACTTCGGCGGCCACAGCGGGTTTGGCGGCAGTGTGGGCGTCGATCTCAGCCCGTCGCAGAAACATGCACGCGGCATGGCCATCTTCGTGACCGATCCGCCGCCGATGGATGTGCCACCACGTTAAGCATGCGCAAGACCCGCTATGCGGCGTCGGCATACCAGGCTGGATCCAGCAACGCAGGGGATGTGCTGGACGCAGTACGACTTCCTGCAAGCAGTGCATCCAATCCGCGATCATCAATGTCGGGATATGTGGCACGAGCACGCGCCAGGATTTCTTCCGCCAGCCCGCCCATGCGATTGACGTTGTCGATCATGCGCTGACGCACTCCCGCGTCATCGAGGGTGTCGGACAATGCGCGATTCATTTCCAGGAACCAGTCGATCGTGTACTGGTCGAGCATGCGGCCATCTTCCATGGCTGGCGAGCTGTTGCGCTGGCCCCAATCGCGCAGCAATGCCTGCATTGCGCCGTTCAAGTCGGCGGCGAGGGTGAATTGCGGGCGCATTTGACCCAGTAATGTGACGTCGGTCAGGCGTCCGGCGAAATACAGCGGCGCCAGCATCGACCAGTAAAACGTGTAATCCCAGATGATCTTGACCGGCATGACCTGGGTGTCGCCGAACAGGCTGTACTGGTCCTGGTACAGCGTCAGGGTGTTGTCGTGGAAGGAGCGGATCAGCTGCTGGTAGATCGTCGCGTGGGAGGCGAACGGTCGACCGGCAAGGTCTTTCTCGACCAGGTCGCAGATGTAACCATTGGAAATGGCGATGAAATCGCTGCCCGGGGAGTAGAACGGATCCAGGAACATCCCGGCTTCGCCGGTAATCGCCCAACGATCGGCTGAAAAGACTTGTTTGCAGTTGTAGGAAAAGTGCCGCAGGAACATGAAATCCTGCAGTGCATGCGCAGGCGCGCCACCCGCGCTTGCGTCCAGCGACCGCGCCACCTGCGGCTGGTGTTCGCGCAGCCAGGCCATGGCCTTGTCGTGGGTGTTCATCGTCTCCAGCGGATGCATCTTTGCATCGCAGACGATCCCCAACGAATGCGCGCCGGACGCCAGCGGGATCAGCCAGAACCAGTAGCCCGGCCCGCACATGTGGTTGGTTGAACGCCAACGGTCCGGCGGCGTGCTGCGTTGCAGCCACTGTGCATCGTCCGACCAGGTGTTGGGATCGATGGTGCCGTCGACCCGCCACCACACGGCGTTGACGTCGTGGTCGTTCGGCTCGGCCAGGTCGAGCTTGCGCTTGAGCAGGCCGGCGCGGCCGGAGGCGTCGATCACCCAGCGCGCGTTGAGCGTGCGCATCGCAGCACCATCTTCATACGTCACCGTGTGCGCGGCGGTCGCATTGCGTGCGGTATCCAACTCGATGCCGCGCACCGTCGCGCCATCGCGAAACTCGACACCAATCTCGCGCGCATGGGTGCCGAGGTAATTCTCGAAGCGGCCACGGTCGATCTGCCAGGACGGCGTCGGCAAGATCCTGCTCACGCCCAGCTCGGTGCAGCGGTCGATGCGGTCGCTGCCTTCGGAAAAGAAAAAACGAAACCCGAACTTGCGGATCTGCTCGCCATCCAGGTGATCGCGAAGGCCCAGCACGTCGGCGAAATAATGCGCGCCGATCTCCACCATCGATTCGCCGACTTTGAAAGCACCCTCGCGCACCGGATGCGCGCGGCGCTCGATCACGGTCACGGCGATGCCGGGGTTGCGCTGGCGCAGCTGGATCGCCAGCGCCAATCCCGCCAGGCCGCCGCCAAGGATCGCGACATCGCAGCGCAGCGTGTCGCCAGCAGCGCCAGTCATCCTGCGCGTTGGGCGTGGGGTTGCAGGGCAGGGGCGAATTCGCCGCTGGGATCATGGATCAAAGGCGGATTGGCGCGGATGTGTCGAAAGGTCGCCCACATGTCGCCCTGCTGCAGCACCTGTCGCACGATGTGGGTGGTGATGCGGCTGAAGTCGCGCACGGGCCGGAAGTGGCTGGCGCGGAATTGTTCGCTGGAGTGCACGCTCTTGTAGCGCGACTCGATGGGAACCCCGACGCAGCGCGTGCCCAGCGTGCGGGCGGCGGAGATCAGGATCTGTGCCTCGAACACGAAGTTCTCGCCAGGCACGTTATCCAGCGCAGCCACCGCCGCCGGGTAGAGGCGTTGGCCGCTCTGGCTGTCGACGATCTGGTAGCCCAGCCCCCACGCGATGCCCCAGTCTCCGAAGTCGTTCCCGATGCGCCGGTACATCGGCTGCTGCGAGCGTTTGCGCAGGCGCGCGCCGATGACCACGTGGCCGGGATAGTGATTGCCGGCTTCGACCAGGCGCGGAATGTCTTCGGCATGATGCTGGCCATCGCCATCCATCGTCAGCACGGCCGCATTGCCCTGCTGCAATGCCTTGCGAAAACCGTCGCGCAACGAGGCTCCCTTGCCCTGCCGCTGCTCGTGGCGCAGCACGGTCACTGGCAGGTCGGCGATCCGCGCCAGGGTGTCGTCGTCGGATCCGTCGTCGACGACGATCACATGGTCCGAGAACGCCAGCGCACCTTCGACCACGCCACGGATGCGCAGCGCCTCGTTGAGCGCGGGGATGACGACCGCAACATTGGAGCGATCCAGGCGCACGCCATCGACGTGCGCCACGGCAGGCGCGGCGTAGTCGACAGGTGGCTTGGGCACTCCAACATCATGCATCGGCGATCTCCACCCGCAACGCGCGCCCAGGTCCGGCATGCAGGCAGACCAGATCATGGCCCGTCGCCAGCGCCTGGAACAGCGGCAGCATTGGGGCCATCGCATTATCGCCGACCAGCTGGGCCAGTGGACCAGTCGGCTCGTGTCCCGTGCCGTCGACCAAAGTCGCGCGCAATCGTGGGGCATCAGGGCGCGGCGTATTGGATAACACCAACGCGCCGCCCAGCAGGCCGGTGCTGCGCGACACCACGGCCAGCGGGCCGGCCGAGTTGGCGTCATAGGCGACCAGCAGCACCGCTGGGGCCCCGGCGGCAAGCTGCACCAGCGCTTCAAGCAGGCCCTGGGCAAAACTGGCGTCGAAGCTGCTGATCGCCGTGGTCGGCTGCACGCAGCCGGCGCCGATCGTCCAGTAGCCGGCGGCGGCGTTGTGGACGGAATTGTGGAACTTCGTTGGCGAAATGGCCGTGGGGTCAACCGGAAGGGTTGCGCACATGTAATCGGTGATGCCCAGGTCGCCGTGCATGGAGGCGAAGACCGAAGGCAGCGATTGCGGGTCGCGTCCCGCAGCAGTGCAGGCTGCCAATGCAGCCTCCAGGGCCACGGCGACCGATTCCGGCGCGCGCCGACGCTCGTTGGGCGCGAGCAGTTGTGGCGATGGGCGTGTTGGCGTGGCGGCCGGCATGCGGCCGTCGGCGATGTAACTGCACGCGTCCTGCCAGGACGGCAAGCCTGTCGACCAGAAGCCGATGCCCTCGATGGTGGCGGTGAGGCTGCTCATCGGGCGCTCGTCGTTTTGAAGAAAGCCTGCTCGTCATTCCCGCGCAGGCGAGAATCGAGGGATGTTGTTCTCGCATCTAATTCAACCGCTTTCGCCGTTGGCGAGTCACTTTTCTTTGATAGCGCCCAAAGAAAAGTAACCAAAAGAAAGGGCGCTTCCCCGACACAGCAATCACACCACGTCATTGGTTTCGCGATTTTCCGACTCGCCATCCATGGCTCGGTCGGAAAACGCTGCACATCCTGTGCAGCGCCCTCCGGGTCTTCGCTGGGCATCGATCGTGGTGCGATTAGACGCAAAAAGCATGTGGCCAACACCATCATCATGCCGCCCGCCCAAACACCAGCGAGCAGTTGTTGCCGCCGAAGCCGAATGAATTGTTCATTGCATTACGGATGTCACGCGACGCATTGTCGAACTGGATCTGCGGGCCACAGGCGGCATCACGATCGCGACTGTTGAGCGTGCCGGGGAGCAAGCCATCGCGCAGGGCCAGCAGGGCAAAAATGGATTCGACGATGCCGGCCGCACCCAGCGTATGGCCGGTCCAGCCTTTGGTGGAGCTGGCGTGCAGCGTGCGCGGGAACAGTGTCGCCACCGCGCGCGCCTCGACGGCGTCGTTGGCCGGGGTGGCGGTGCCGTGCAGGTTGAGGTAGCCGACGGCGCTGGCCTTGATGCCCGCGCGGTCGAGGGCGTCGGTCATCGCCAGACGTGCGCCCAGGCCCTCGGGATGCGGGGTCGACATGTGGTGGGCGTCGCTGGATTCGCCGTACCCGCGCAGCTGCAACTCGCCAGACTCCGGTTTGCCGTGGCTGCGCTCGAGCAAGGCAAACCCGCCGGCTTCGCCCAGTGACAGGCCATCGCGCGCGGCATCAAAGGGACGGCAGGCCTGCGCCGACACCAGGCCCAGCGAATTGAACCCATACAGCACGCTACCGCATAACGTATCGACGCCGCCCACCAATGCAGCATCCACCACGCCTGACGCAATCAGCCGTTCGGCCTGCGCGAAGACCTTGGCGCTGGACGAGCACGCGGTCGCCACGGTCACGCAGGGGCCGCGCAATCCCGTCGCCTGCTGGACGAAGTCGCCCAGCGAATGTGGCGTGTGCACGATCGGACGCTGCAGGTCCGGCGGGAATTCCGGCATGCCATCGCGACCTGGTTGCAGTCGTGCATAGGCTTCCTCGGTGGCACCGATGCTGGAGGTCGAAGTCCCCAAAACCAGGGCGACCCGCTCGGCCCCATGGCGTTCGCGCACCGCTGCCACTGCATCGAGGAGGCCGTCGTGCTGCAACGCCATCCACGCCAGCCGGTTGTTGCGGCATTCCCAGCGCGCATACCGCGGAGGCAGTGGCGCGTCTTCAAGACCGTCGACTCGGCCGATCCATGTCTCCAATCCGGCAGCGCCGAAATCATTGCGGCGCAGGCCACCGCGTCGCGTGCGCAATGCATTGGCTTGTTCCGCGATGCCACGGCCCAGTGCGGTGGTAGCGGTATAGGCGCGGATCGCCAACGGCCGGATGGGATGCAACGCTGGCGACACGCAGGGCTCCGGGAAACGACAAGCTGAACGCGGCGAGGATGCGCGTCAGTTGCAGATTATAGCCAGCGCCCTGAAATGAAGCTCCCAAGACCAGCACTGGCCTGCCGGAGCGTAAAGCGTCGCTGGCCTGTTTCAATGCGCGCAGCGGCGCGGAGGACCCTAGGGTGTTCGAATCTTGGCCTGGCGCTGCACGAACTCCTCGCGCACCGCCTTGGCCAGCAAGTCCGGCGGCAGCAGCCCCTGGTCGATGATGAAATTGTTGAACGCGCGACGGTCGAACTTCGGCCCAAGGGCCAGCTCGGTTTCCGCACGTAACTGCAGCAGGCGACTGTAGCCGTAGAAATAACTGCCCGCCTGCCCTGGCATGCGGAAGGTGTAGCGGTCCACTTCCTGCTTGGCCATCGGATTGGACAACACCACGTCCTGGGTGAGGACCCGGAACGCAGTATCCCGGTCAGTCATGCCGAGGTTGAGCATCGGATCAAGCATTGCCCGCGCGGCACGCAGCAGGCGCAGCTGCAGTGCGATCAGCTGGCCGTCCAACGGTTCGTAAGGGACCATTTCGGCTTCGGCATACAACGCCCAGCCTTCGACATTGACCGAATTGAAGGCGAACAGGCTGCGTGCCTGCGACACGCCATGTTCGACCATCCCACTGAACTGCAACTCATGGCCCGGGCGGCCCTCGTGCGCCGTCAGTGTCCAGGCAGCGGCCTTGTAGGTGAAGTCGTCGAAATTCTCCGTCTTGCCGCTGGCATCGGGGTTGCCGGTGGTCAGCACGAACTGCCCGCGCTCGCCGTGGTTGTCGATCAGCTTGGGCGGGACCATGTGCGGTGCGGGTTGCGCGGCGTTTTCAGCCGGCGAAGCCAGGCGCATGATCATCGGGCGCTTGGGCAGGTCGACGATGTGTTCGGCGACGATGGCTTTCTCGATCGTCGGAATCACCGTATCGCGGTAATACGGCTCCACCTGGTCGCGGCCGAGCTGTTCTTTTTTCAGCGCGTGGATCACGTCGCGATAGTCGATCGACGCAAACCCGTGCTGCTTGGCGACCAGTGGTGCGATTTCCTGCATGGCCGCCCGCGTTTCCATGAATTCGACTTCCGCGCGCTGGATCAGCAGTTGCGGGTCGATATCGATCCCGACGCGCTTGAGGCTGAATGCGTACAACTCTGGGGGCAGGCGGAAATCCGTGCGTGCCTTTGGCAGCACCGTGGCGTGTTCCCACGACACGTAATCCTTGCTCTGCTGATCCAGCGCCGCCAGCGCGGCGTCGGCTCCGGTGATCTTGTATTTGCTGAACAGGTCGCGGATGCCGCTGGCATACGTCGGCGCGTTGGCGATCGCCTGCTCGACTTCGGCCTTGACCGGGCCCATGCGCTTGCCATCGACGCTGTCCGCAAAGCGCGCCTTGGCCTGGGTGAAGATCGATTCGGTGCCCGGGACCAGTCCGAGATAACGGTTCAATCGCACCAGCGCCTTGGCCCGCCGCTCGGGGGGGCTTTGATCCTGCAACAGGTCCTGTTCACTGCCGAACACGAGCGCGGGGATGTCGTTCCAGTCCAGCAGCAGGCGCTCGTTGAGCTGGCTGCCCTCGATCCGGCGCGAAGCCGCGCTGATCATGATCTGCAGGTCCTGGCGCACGTTCGGATCACGTTCGCTGGTCAGCGCCTGCTGCAGTTTGTCGCGCGCTGTGGCCAGCGTGGCGCGCTCGCGGGCCATGTAGCCCGGGCGCAGGTCGCCGGTCTTGTCGTCGTAGCCGGGCAATCCCGCAGACGAGGCATCTTCAGGCGAGGTCTCGGCCTGCGCCAGTAGCAGGATCCGCGCATCACGATTGCTGGTCGCGACCCATGCCGGTACCGCAGCACTCGTTGTCTGGTCGACGCTGCCAGCAGCATGCACGGGCGCCGCCAACCCCAACGACAGCGTCAGGGCAATCGCGAGCAGCGTCGGCTTCAAATTCATCGGGTTCACGAGGGCACCGTTAAGCGTGGAATGTGACCAGCATCGCGTTGGCGAAGATGCATGCCTAGGCCCGAAGGTCATGGGTGCCTTGACGCGCTAGCATGCCCCGAGCTCGTGCGCACGCACTGGCGGTCAGGGGATGACATGCCGCGAATCGAAGTTGGCCAGCGTTTGCTGGGTATTGCGTTGGTGTTGCTGGTTGCACCGCTCGCATCGGCGCAGACGCCCAAGGCGCTGACGGCTGCCGACTACGCACGTGCCGAACGACTGGTCGGGTACAACGCCAACCTGTTGGTGGATCACGCCGTCAGCACGGTGACGTGGCTGGACGATCGACATTTCTGGTATCGCGACCATGACGCCACGGGCGATCATTTCCTTCAGATGGATGCCACCACTGGCAAGGCGTCGCCGAGTTTCGATGTCGCCAGGCTCGCCGCGGCATTGACGAAGACCAGCGGCAAACCGGTCGATGCAAAAAAATTCCCGCTCAGCGACTATCGCGTCGCCGACGATGGCGGTTTCGACATCACCCTGGATGACAGGCACTACCGCTGTGATCCCGCGTTCAAGGGTTGCGTTGCGGTCGCGACGAAAGGTGGCGCCGAACCCGGCGTGCGTTCGCCGGACAAGCGCAGCGAAGCCTTCATCCGTGACTGGAACCTTTGGCTGCGCGCTGTTGGCAGTGGCAAGGAAACACAACTCACCTTTGACGGGATCACCGACTTCGGCTACGCCACCGACAACGCGGGATGGATCCACAGCGATCGTGCGATCGTGCTGTGGTCGCCGGACTCGAAGAAAATCGCGACCTTCCAGCAGGACCAGCGCAAGACCGGCTCGATGACGCTGGTCAGCACCAAGGTTGGCCATCCGGATGTGGAGACCTGGAAGTACCCACTGGTCGGCGACAAGGACGTGACCACGATCCAGCGCGTGGTCATTGACGTGGCGACGCGACAAGTGTTGCGCCTGAAAACGCCGCCGGACCAGCACCGCTCCACCTTGTGCGACGACGTCAGCTGCGACGGGGGTTGGGAGGACGTCCAGTGGGCAGACGATGGCCAATCGCTGGCGTTCGCATCGTCTTCGCGCGATCACAAGCAGGTCTGGCTGCGCGTGGCCGACATGCAAACCGGCATCGTGCGCGATGTGTTGCATGAAAGCGTGCCGACATATTTCGAAAGCGGCAACGGTGCCGTCAACTGGCGCTACCTGCCGCAGTCACATGAAGTGCTGTGGTTCAGCGAGCGCAATAACTGGGGCAACCTGTATCTCTACGATCTTGGCAATGGAAAGCTCCAGCATGCGGTAACGACCGGCAGCGGCAACGTCACCGAAGTGCTGCGGGTCGATCCCGCATCGCGCACGGTGTGGTTTCGCGGAGTCGGGCGTGCGCATGAGGTGGCTGGTCTGAAACCCGACCCGTACTACCAGTCGCTCTACAAGGTGTCGCTCGACGGTGGCGCGCCCATGTTGCTCACGCCCGAGGCAGCCGATCACAAAGTCACGCTGTCGCCGGACGGAACGTACTTTGTCGATGCCTATTCGACGCCCACCACGCCGCCGGTCACCGTGCTGCGTGATGCATCCGACGGCGGGACGATCGTGACCGTCGCCCGTGCCGACATCACGCGCCTCAAGGCCGCGGGCTGGACACCGCCGACTCCGATCACGGTGAAGGCGCGAGATGGCAGGACGGATCTGTATGGCCTGATGTTCAAGCCGTCGCGATTGGATCCGGCGCAGAAATACCCGGTCGTGGATTACATCTATCCCGGCCCGCAGACGGGCTCGGTTGGTGGCCGCAGCTTTGAAGCCGCGCGTCGTGACCACCAGGCGCTGGCGGAGCTGGGATTCATCGTGATCGCGATCGACGGCATGGGCACGCCGTGGCGTTCGAAATCCTTCCACGATGCGTTCGGCGGCGACATCGGTGACAACACGCTGCCCGACCAGGTCGCGGCGCTGCACGAGCTCGGCAAACGCTATCCCTGGATCGACCTGGCACGTGTCGGCGTGTGGGGGCATTCGGGCGGTGGTTACGCGACGGCGGATGCAATGTTCACGTATCCAGAGTTGTTCAAGGTCGGCATCAGCGAAAGCGGTAACCACGACAACCGTAATTACGAGGACGACTGGGCCGAGAAGTGGCAGGGGCTGGAGCGCAAAGGCAAGTCCGGCACCAGCAGCTACGACGCGCAGGCCAACGAAAAACGCGCCGCCAACCTCAAGGGTCACCTGTTGCTCGCACACGGTTTGATGGACGACAACGTGCCGCCGTCGAACACGCTGCTGGTCGTCGATGCGCTGGTGAAGGCCAATAAGGACTTCGACCTGGTCGTGTTCCCGAACGCCCATCACGGCTACGGCACGGATGCGCCGTACATGATGAGGCGGCGCTGGGATTACTTCGTGCGCTGGTTGCTTGGTGCCACGCCGCCTGCGCAGTACCAGATGCAGCCACCGCCGCCTTAGCTGGCGCTGCATCGTCCGACGAGCATGTAGACCGTGAACACCCATGGATAAGCCCACCGCCAGCAACCACACCTCGCAGGGACTGCCGCCCTCGCGGACGTCGCGATGGAAGATGGCGGCAGGGATCGGCGCGTCGCTTCTGCTGGCGGCCACCAGCGCACTGGTGCTGTACCGGCCGGGCAATTGGAAGGCCACAGTTGCGTACCCCTTGCTGGTGCTGGTGCTGGGGGTGTTGTGGGCAATCCTGCTGCGCGCCTTCGTCAAGGGAAATCGGCAGCAGGCGCGCCTGCTGCACGACATGCACGAGCAGGCGAAACTACTGGAGGAAACTCGGCGCATCGCCGGCATTGGCGACTGGACGTGGGAGCTGGACACCGGCCGCGTGCAGTGGTCTGAAGAAACATGGCGCATCCACGGCCGAACCGAGCCACCGGAAGGTTTGCGCATCGACATGCTCAACGAGTGGATCCATCCCGACGACCTGCCGCAACTGCAGGCGCGTTTGGCCGACCAGCTTGATGGCATGGATGGCACGCAGACCGAATACCGGATCGTGCGTCCCGATGGCACTTTCCGCTACGTGTATGCGCGGGGCGAATGGATTGATCGCACCCCTGGCAGGCGCGTGATGCGGGGCGTCCAGCAGGATATCACCGGCATGGCCGTCATCCGCGACCGCTTGCTGGCGACCCAGGAGGAATATGAGTTCCTGTTCCAGCGCAATCCGCTGCCGATGTGGGTGTTCGAGCGCGAGACCCTGCGCTTTCTTGCAGTTAACGATTCGATGCTGGAAAACTACGGCTACTCGCGCGAGGAGCTCCTGGCCGGCAGCATGCTCGATATTCGCCCGCCGGAAGATGCCGACGCCGTGCGCGCTGCAGCGCAGCTTGAGACCGGTCATCGTCCGCAGGGGCGTGTATGGACGCACGTGCGCAAGGACGGCACCCGCCTGCGCGCGGCGATCCACACGCGCGACACTGTCTTCGACGGACGCCCGGCGCGACTGGTGCTTGCCGAGGATGTCACCGAGCGAGAGCGCAACGACGAGCGCTTCCAGCTGATCACGCGCGCCACCAGTGACGCAGTGTGGGACTGGGACCTAGAAACAGGTACGACTTGGCGCAGCGACAGTTTTTTCGCGTTGTTCGGCTACGCCCGCGAAGAGGTTGCGCCGTCACTCGATGGCTGGGCCGACCTGATCCATCCCGACGATCGCGAGCGGGTGACCTTGTCCGTCGGACGAGGGTTGGAGACGGCATCCACAACCACCGATTGGGAAGAACACTTCCGCTTCCGCCGCAAGGATGGTAGCTATGCCGACGTTGTCGATCGTGGTTCGTTGCTGCGCGACGCGCATGGCAAGGTGACGCGTGCGGTTGGGGGCATGCTCGATATCACCCAGCTCAACCGCGATGAAGTCGATCTGCGCCTGCTGCGCCGCGCGGTGGAAGCCACCGGCAATGGCATCGTGATCGCCGATGCGCGGCGGCCTGATTTCCCGGTGGTCTACGTCAATCCGGCGTTCGAGGAAATCACCGGTTACAACGCCAGCGAGATCCAGGGCAGCAACTGTCGAATGCTGCAAGGCAGCGACTCGGACCAGAGTGCGGTCGCGGCGATACGCGATGCATTGACCGACAAGACCGAGGCGCGGGTGCTGCTGCGCAATTACCGCAAGGACGGGGAATTGTTCTGGAACGAATTCCACCTGGCGCCGGTCGCGGACGACCATGGAGCACTTACGCACTATGTCGGGGTGATCAATGATGTCAGCGAGCGCCAGCGGTACGAGGAGCAGCTGGCTTACCGCGCCACCCATGACGAATTGACCGGGCTGCCCAACAGGCAATTGCTGCACGACCGCCTGCAGCAGGCCATTCTCAATGCAGAGCGCTATGGTCGCGAAGTGGCGGTGGTGTTCATCGACCTGGATGACTTCAAGCTGATCAACGACAGCCTGGGCCACGGCGCCGGTGACATTGCGTTGAAAACATTTGCCGCGCGACTGCGCGAAGTCGTGCGGGACACCGATACCGTGGGTCGGTTCGGTGGCGATGAATTCGTGATCGTGCTGACCGAGCAGACCGACGACGCAGGAATCCAGCGTGTGCTGCTACGCATCAGCGACGCACTGCGACAGCCGATTGAACTGGCCGGTGTGTCCCATGTCCTGACACCCAGCATTGGCCACTGCCGGTATCCGCAGGCGGGCGCTGATGCGGAGTCCCTGCTCAAACATGCCGATCTGGCCATGTACCAGGCCAAGCGACAAGGACGCAATCGCGCAGTGGCATACCAGCAGGAATTCGACACGGCGGTCTCGCACCGCCTGCAACTGGTGTCGCGCCTGCGCGAAGCGTTGCACAACGGGGAATTCAGGTTGGCTTTCCAGCCGTTGTTCACTCCTGCCGGGCGCCTGATGGCGCTGGAAGCATTGGTGCGCTGGCAACATCCTGAGCGTGGCTTGCTGTTGCCGGGCGAATTCATCGGCGTCTGCGAAGAGAGCGGGCTGATTGTCGATCTTGGGCGCTATGTCCTGCGCGAAGCGTGCCGTCACCATTCGCTGCTGGATGAGGCGGGCCTTGGATACGTGCGCCTGTCCGTGAACGTGTCGGCGGCACAGTTCGGACACGATCTTTTCAGTGACGTTGCCGCCGCGCTCAGCGAGTTTTCGTTGCCGCCGGGCGTGCTGGAACTGGAGATCACGGAAAGCGTGATCATGGACAACCCGGAGCGCGCGATCGAAACCATGCGGCGCATTTCCGCGCTGGGAGTGGGCATTTCGGTCGACGATTTCGGCACCGGATATTCGAGCCTGGCGTACCTCAAGCGATTGCCCATCGACCGGCTCAAGATCGACCGCTCTTTCGTGCAGGACCTGGGCCGCGACGAGGACGATGCGGCGATCTGTGCATCGATCATCGGCCTGGGTCACCTGATGGACCTGCGTGTGGTGGCCGAAGGCGTGGAAACCCAGGAACAACTGGACTGGCTGCGCGGCCGCGGCTGCGATGAACTGCAGGGATTCCTATTGGGGCGGCCGCAGCCGTTCGACACGCTGCTGCCGATCCTGGTCGGTGAACGCATGGATGTGGCGTCCTTGTAGAAGCCGCCACGTAGAATGGGTGGATGGATGTTTCATATCTGCTGGATGCGCTGAACCCCGCGCAGCGTGAGGCGGTCTCCGCGTCTCCTGGTCACTACCTGGTGCTTGCCGGCGCCGGCTCGGGCAAGACCCGAGTGCTGACGCACCGCATCGCATGGCTCAATGAGGTCTACGGGGTGCCGGCGCACGGCATTTTTTCGGTGACCTTCACCAACAAGGCCGCCGGTGAAATGCGTACCCGCGCCGATGCGCTGCTGCGCAACGGATCGCGCGGGATGTGGATCGGCACCTTCCACGGCCTCGCGCACCGACTCCTGCGCCTGCACTGGCAGGATGCAAAACTGCCCGAAGGCTTCCAGGTGCTCGACAGCGACGACCAGCTGCGGCTGGTCAAGCGCGTGGTGCAGCAGCTGGAAATCGATGAAGCGCGCTTCCCGCCGCGCCAGATCGCCTGGTGGATCAACGCACAGAAAGACGAAGGTCGGCGGCCGCAGCACCTGCAGCCCGGCACCGGCCATGCCCAAGGCGATCTGTACAGCGATGTGATGCGCAATGCGTACACGCTGTACCAGGAGCGTTGCGATCGCGCGGGCCTGGTCGACTTCGCCGAATTGCTGTTGCGTGCACTCGAGCTGCTGCGCGACAACTCCGCGCTGCTTGCGCACTACCGGCACCGGTTCGGCGAATTGCTGATCGACGAGTTCCAGGACACCAATGCCATCCAGTACGCATTCGTGCGCCTGCTGGCTGGCGACAGTGGGAATGTGTTCGTGGTTGGCGACGACGACCAGGCGATCTATGGCTGGCGTGGTGCCAAGGTCGAGAACGTGCAGAAGTTCCTTCACGACTATCCAGGTGCGGTCACCCTGAAGCTCGAGCAGAACTATCGCTCCAGCGCCAATATCCTGGGCGCGGCGAACGCGGTCATCACCCACAACCCCGATCGGCTGGGCAAGCAGCTGTGGACCGAATCCGGAGAAGGCGAGTCGATCGACCTGTACGCGGCTTACAACGAGATCGACGAAGCGCGCTTCGTGGTCGATCGCATCGCGCAATGGGTGCGTGATGGCGGGAGCCACGGCGAGAGCGCGATCCTGTATCGCAGCAACGCCCAATCGCGCGCATTCGAAGAAGCGTTGCTGGCCGAACAGGTTCCCTACCGCGTCTATGGCGGCCAGCGCTTCTTCGAGCGGGCCGAAATCAAGGACACGCTGGCCTACCTGCGATTGATCGGCAATCGCGACGATGACGCGGCATTCGAGCGTGCGGTCAACACGCCAACGCGCGGCATCGGCGAGCGCACCCTTGGCGAAGTTCGCAAACGCGCACGCACCGACCGCGTGTCGTTGTGGGAAGCGGCCGTCCGCGTTTCGCAGGAAGCGACGCTGGCCGCGCGTGCCCGCAATGCGTTGATGGGGTTCCACTCGCTGGTCCAGACGCTGGCGCTGGAGACGATGGAACTTCCTCTCAAGGACAAGATCGACCACGCACTGTTGCGTTCGGGGTTGCGTGCGCACTACGCGGCCGAGTCGAAAGGCTCGCTGGATTCGCGCACGGACAATCTCGACGAACTGGTGTCGGTCGCCTCGCGCTTCGTGCAACGCGACGAGGACGAAGCAGAACCCGAGTCGGGCCAGGTGGCCTTGGGCGAATTGGTGGCCTTCCTCGCCTATGCGTCACTGGAGGCAGGAGAGGGCCAGACGCAGGCGGGAGAGGACGGCGTGCAGTTGATGACCTTGCATAGCGCGAAGGGCCTGGAATTCCCGCTGGTATTCCTGGCCGGGATGGAAGAGGGCCTGTTTCCCAACGCAAAGTCCGTAGAGGAGATTGGTCGACTGGAAGAAGAACGCCGGCTTGCCTACGTCGGCATTACCCGTGCGCGCCAGAAGCTGGTGCTGACCTATGCCGAGGCGCGGCGGCTGCACGGCATGGAGATGTATGGCATCCCGTCACGATTCCTGCGCGAGATACCCGCTGCGCTGATCAACGAAGTGCGCCCGCGCGTGCAGGTGTCCAGGGCGTATGGGTCAACGCAGCCGCGCCCCAACGGTTTGCCGAACCGCGGCCACGCTGCAATCGACATCCCGCCGATCAAGCTGGGCCAGAACGTGGCCCATGCCACCTTTGGCCGCGGAGTGGTCACCGACTACGAAGGCAGCGGCGCGCACGCGCGCGTGCAGGTGAACTTCGACGACGTCGGCAGCAAGTGGCTGGTGCTGGCATATGCGAACCTGCAGGCGAAATAAAGAAAGACGGCGTCCTTGGACGCCGCCTTCCTGCACATTGGTTACGCAATCACCGGCACGCCACCCTCGCCTGCCTTGGGGTCGTCGCCGAACTGGTTGCTGCCCCTTGTGCCTTCCGTGGCGCACCACACGAGCAGCACAATGGCGCCGATCAGCGGGATGATGGCGAGCAGCAACCACCAACCACTGCGGTCAGTGTCATGCATCCGTCGCACGCCGACCGCCAAGCCTGGAATGAAGGTCGCAAGCGCGTAAAGCCCATAGACCGGGCCAAAGAATCCGTTCCTGGTGAGTCCCAACAGGCTGTCCAGGATCGCCGCCACGAAGAGCGCAAGCAGGTTGAACAGCGTGTACATCCAATATTCCTTGCGACGCGCCCGACCTTCAAAATCGGCGTATTGCTTCAGGACTTTCAAGTACCAATCCATTTGGATCCCCGGTAGTTGTCGCGGCTCCCCGCCGCAATCCGATGGTAAGCCTGCCGTGCGACTTATTCACGATTCATCCCACGACGACTAATCTGAACTTCAACTGTCTTTCGCAACTCACCCCCCGGAGTTCGCAATGCTTGTATCCCGTCGCGCCATGAAAACCCTTCTGCCCCGTCTCACGCTGGTCTTGCTGTTGGTCTTCGCAGCAGGCAGCGCGATGGCAGGCTCCGTGGAGGATGCCCGCGCCCGCAATGCAGTACGCGTGCTGACCGACATCCAGGCGATTCCCGAGTCGGCCATTCCGGACAAGCTGCTCGATGACGCGCATGCGATTGTCGTGGTGCCCGACTCGTTGAAGATCGGATTGATCTTCGGCGGCCGTCGTGGCCAGGGGTTGTTGTCGGTGAAGGCGGCCGATGGCACGTGGTCCAATCCCAGTTTCGTCAGCCTCACCGGCGGTAGCGTCGGCTTGCAGGTGGGCGTGCAGTCGTCGGACATCGTGCTGGTGTTCCGCAGCGACCGCGGGCTGGAATCAATCGTCAATGGCAAGTTCACGCTGGGCGCGGATGCCAGCGTTGCCGCCGGGCCAGTCGGGCGTAATGCATCGACCGCCACAGATGGCGAGATGAAGGCCGAGATCTGGTCATGGTCGCGCGCTCGCGGGTTGTTTGCCGGTGTCGCGCTGGACGGTGCGGTGCTCTCGATCGATGATGCCGCCAATGAAGCCGTGTACGGCCGTGACACCACGCCGCGGATGATCTTCGAAGGCCGGGCGACGCAGCGGCCTTCGGACGCCGTGGTCAACTTCCGTGATCGCCTCGAAGAAGCGACCGCCGCGGCGCGGCTGAGCCGTGGCGATGCGCCACGGCCACCCGTGCCGGCACAGGTCGTGACGCCAGCATCGCTGCCGGACGCCACGGTCAGCCCGCAATCCGCGCCGCAAGCGACGCCATTCCAGCCGGTCGCAGAGCGTCCGGCCAGCACCGAACCGCTGCCCGCGACACCACCTGCCAGTACCACTCCACCCGCCAAGCCGTAACCCTGTCGCGACGCCGCCGATGCGGCGCTGCGCTATCCTGTTCCTTCCTCTTCAACAAGGCGTATGCACATGGGCGGATTGAGCCTCTGGCACTGGCTGATCGTGCTGGTGATCGTGGTGCTGGTGTTCGGCACCAAACGCCTGAAGAACGTCGGCCAGGACCTGGGCGAGGCGGTGAAGGGCTTCAAGAAAGGCATGCACGACCATGATGCCGAGGCGAAGCCGGTCGAACAGCTGACCGACCAGGCGCGACGTGACGAAGAGATCGCAGCGAAACTGCGAGACGACGAACGCACTCCGCCGACCTCGCGCTGACAGCCACCGGCTGACGCCACTTCCTGCACGATCACCGCCAGCACACCACATGTTCGAAGTCGGCTTCTCTGAACTGCTGGTCATCGCGGTCGTGGCATTGCTGGTCCTCGGGCCCGAGCGCCTGCCCAAGGCGGCGCGCTTCGCCGGTTTGTGGGTTCGGCGGGCGAGGGCGCAATGGAATTCGGTCAAGGCCGAGTTTGAACGCGACATTGCAGACGATGAACTCAAGCGCACGCTCCAGGAAACCCAAGCGTCATTACGTGACGCGCATGCCTCGTTGCGCGATGCGGGCAACCAGATGCAGCGCGAATTCCACGACGCGCGCGAGGCGCTGCGTGGGGATGAGCTGATGCGTGGACCGCAGCCGCCAGGATTGCCATCACCAGAGGCGGCTTCCCCTGCGTCCGAGGCACTATTCGCTATTGAACGCGCGCAGCGATCCACGCTGCAGACTTCTTCACCGCCACCAGTACTCGATGATGTCGATCCCGGGCGCTGACGAGGACGGTGGTGGGCGGCTGCTCGATCACCTGATCGAACTGCGCGCGCGCCTGCTGCGTGCGCTCGCCGGATTGATGTTGCTGTTCGTGGCCCTGTTGCCCTTCGCCAATCGCCTCTATGCAATCCTCGCGCAGCCGCTGCTGGACAAGCTGCCCAAGGGCGGCCAGTTGATCGCGGTCGAGGTGGCTTCGCCCTTCTTCGCACCGCTCAAGTTGGCATTTTTCGTCGCTGTCGTGGGGGCGATGCCGTGGCTTCTGTACCAGCTGTGGGCGTTCGTCGCGCCGGGTTTGTACAAGCGCGAACGCAAGCTGGCGTTGCCGTTGCTGGCCTCGGCACTGGCGCTGTTCTACACCGGCTGCGGCTTCGCGTATTTCATCGTGCTGCCGGCAGTGTTCACCTTCCTCAACAAGGTGACGCCGGCGGGCGTGGCGATGATGACCGACATCAACGCCTACCTGAATTTCGTGCTGGTGATCTTCCTTGCTTTTGGTGCCAGTTTCGAACTGCCCGTGGCGCTGGTGATCCTGGTATTGCTGGGCTGGGTCACACCGCAGCAGCTACGCGAATCGCGTGGCTACGCGATCGTCGGCATCTTTGTACTGGCGGCGGTGATCACCCCACCAGACGCGGTGTCACAGATGCTTCTCGCAGTTCCGATGGTCCTCTTGTACGAAGCCGGCATCCTCGCCTCGCGCGCAATAAAGCCGACCCGCAAGCCTGACGGGCCTGCGGATGTCGCCTGATCTTCCGGCGCCGCGCACGTCGACCCAGTCCCCGGCAGGATTCTGGCGCCGTTATGCTGCCTATTCGCTGGATTTCACGCTGATCGGTGGCATCACCTCGCTGCTGGTCTGGCCCCGCCTGGGCGCGGGCGCCATCGAAACTTCGCAGGCAATGTCGCAACTTTCCGTGCTGCTCAATCGCACGTTGGCCGACGTGATGGCCCAGGGTGCACCGGCGGCATCGACGTCGTCCGGACTGCTCACCGACCCCGCGATCCAGGCCGGCGCCGATGCCGTGCAGTCGGGGATCGTGCACATGTTGTTGCCGTGGCTTTTGACGTACGCGGTGCTGGCAGCGATCTACCACATCGGTTTCGAGCGCTCGCGCTGGCGGGGTTCGCCGGGCAAGCACGCGCTTGGGTTGACGGTCACCAATGCCCGCGACGACACGCAACCGTCGCTGGTCCAGACCGGCGTGCGCCACTTCGCCGGCGCGTTGTCGTGGCTGCTGTTGAACCTCGGCCATGCACTGGCCGCCGTGCCGCCGCAGAAACGCGCATTGCATGACTACATCGCCGGCGCGCGTGTGTTGTCCAGTGATGAAGAACCGCTACCTGCCTGGGCCCGCACATGGCTCGCGCTGCAGGTCATCGCCGGCGTGGCACTTCCGATCTGGATCTTGTTGCGTGTCGTCGCCTCGCTGCAACCAGCGCTGGATTAGGCTTCAACGCCCGCGAAGGGCGGCCCGATCAGTTCCTGCCCACCAAACGTGTCGCGCCATGCGAAATAGGCGCCGCCCGTGAGCACCACGATCACGATCACGCCAAAGCCCATGAAGACGACGAAGCCGAGCAGCGCCCCGACCTGGGTGTGCACGAAGCTGCCCAGCAGGCTGGCGAAACCGGCGAGCAGCATGACGATCAGAGCGGCCACCAGGATGCTGGCCAGGAACAGAGCGCCGGCGATCAGGTTGGCGCTCACATTGCGCACCGCGGCCATCGCGCTGAATCTGATCGCCTGCAGCAACGGCTGTCCGGAAAACAGGATCAGCGGGACCGAAAACAAGGTGATCGCGTAACTGAAATAGTTGAACACCAACTGGAACACCACCAGCAATCCCGGATGCTCGGGTTGCGGCACCGCAGGCACCAATCCGCTCATCGCCGCCTGCATGGCGCCAAGGTAGTCGTGCCAGTAGTTGGCACCCGCCAGCGCGGCAACCACCAGGGCGCTGGCGACGCCAAACACCAATTGCACCAGCCCCAGCGCCGCCAGGGTGCGCGCCTTGCCTTGGCGGAACGGCGCATAGAGCGCGGTTGCGCCGATCGGGCGGCCGGCCTCCGCCTCACGGATGACATGCATCAGCCCGCCGAAGAGGATCGGCATCAGCATCAGTACCACGAGGAAGACGGGTGCAAGCCAGCCCAGCATCGCCAGCAGGTTGGCTGCGGCGGGCTTCGTGGTGGCGCCTTGCAACGCGGCCATTGCGGGCAGCATCACCAGCAGCGCAGCCGCGTACAGCGTCAGGATCAACAGCAACGCCGCGCCGAAGACGGCCTTGGGATTGCGTGTCCCCAGGTCAACGGCCTGGCGAAACCAGCGAACGCCATGACCGGCTGACAGCTTGCGAATTTCCATCCAGATATTCCGTGAGCTTGAGTGAGTGGAACCAGTGGTACGGACGAATGCGTCACTCAACCAGGAATGTGTGCCTGCGCATGTCGCACGAAGCGCCGGAGGACCGCCCGCGCATGCGGCGTCGCCCGGATCGATCGCGCCAGCCGGTGCGCGCAACGGCCTTCGCGCGTCAACGCATCATGCTTGGCCTGGACGTATCCGCGCATCTGCAGCGTGTTGAACTCCGGGTGGAATTGCACGCCCCACGCCGCTGCGCCCCAGCGGAAGGCGTGGCAGTCGTCCTGCGCGGAACTCGCCAGCCGGGTCGCGCCCTCGGGAAGACGCAACACACTCTGCAGATGGGTGGCCTGGGCCGCGAATTGCGCGGGGGCGGGCGCGAAGATTGGATCGCTGGTGGCCTGGGCATCCAGGGCGATTTCGACCGTGCCCATTTCCCGCCCCGCCGGGTTGTCACCAACTTCGCCGCCCAATGCATGCGCCAGCAACTGGTGCCCGTAACAGATACCGAATACCGGTAAACCCGCATGTGCGGCATCGCGCAGCCAGTGTGCGCTGCGTTCGCTCCAGTCGCGACGTTCCGTGACCATCGCACCGGAGCCGGTGATCAGGACGCCGGCAAATCCCTCGCGTGAGGGCAGTGGAGCGCCGCGTTCGACATCCGCCACCACCGTGGCATCGGCGGGCAATCCGGCCGCGACACGAATCCAGTGCGGAAAGCGACCATGGCGCCGCATCGACGCGACCGGCTGGCCAGTTTCGATGATGAGGAAGGGTTTGCGGGCATCCCGGTTGGGGAAACCCTGTCTGGAGCGTGGCTCACGAAATGTCGCGTTCAAATCCGCGCAACCTGCTGGCAATGGGTGGCATGCAATCAAGGAGATTGAACGGCTGTCTCCAGCCGCAAACGTATACTAGCCCGCTTTTCCGCGCCCAGACACGGTCGTTCCAGCATGTCCACGCACGCAGCGCCGATGGTCACGTTCCAGGGATTGATCCAGCAGCTCAACGCTTACTGGGCGGCCAAGGGCTGCGTCCTGATCCAGCCGCTGGACCTGGAAGTCGGAGCGGGCACCTTCCATCCGGCGACCTTCCTGCGCGCGCTGGGGCCCGAGCCATGGAATGCCGCCTACGTGCAGCCCTGCCGTCGTCCGACCGACGGCCGCTATGGCGACAATCCCAATCGCCTGCAGCGTTACTACCAGTATCAGGTGGTGATGAAGCCGAATCCCGACAATCTGCAGGAGCTGTACCTGGGGTCGTTGATTGCGCTCGGCATCGATCCCCTTGTGCATGACCTGCGGTTTGTCGAGGACAACTGGGAGTCGCCGACGCTCGGTGCCTGGGGCCTGGGCTGGGAAGTGTGGTTGAACGGCATGGAAGTCACGCAGTTCACGTATTTCCAGCAGGCCGGCGGCATCCAGTGCAAACCGGTGCTGGGCGAGATCACCTACGGCCTGGAGCGTCTGTGCATGTACTTGCAGGATGTCGACAACGTCTTCGACATCGTCTGGACCCACGGGCCAGATGGCGCGCCGGTCACCTACCGCGATGTTTACCACCAGAACGAAGTCGAGCAGAGCGCGTACAACTTCGAGCATGCCGATGTCGACGTCCTGCTGCGGCGTTTCGATGAATGCGAAGCAGAAGCCAACAGGCTGGTCGAACTCGGTTTGCCGTTACCCGCCTATGACCAGGTCTGCAAGGCCTCCCACAGTTTCAACCTGCTCGATGCGCGACGTGCGATTTCCGTCACCGAGCGCCAACGCTACATCCTGCGTGTTCGCAAGTTGTCGCAGGCGGTCGCCGAAGGCTATTTCGCGCAGCGTGAGGCACTCGGGTTTCCGGGGCTGAAGCGCAAGGCCGCGGAACTGCCGGCATGATTCCATCGCGACTCACTCCAGAATCCGCGTTGCAGGCGCTCGCCGACGATCCGCTCGGGATGCGGTTTCGGCTGATGATCCAGCACGGAGACCTCGAGATCGAGATCTACAAGCCGTTTCGCCGCGACCTGCAGACGTCCCACGAGCGCGACGAGATCTACGTGGTGATCGCTGGTCATGGTGATTTTGTCTGCGCAGGTCGCCGCCAGGAATTCGTGCCCGGCGAAGTGCTGCTCGCAATGGCGGGCGTCGAGCACCACTTCGAGAATTTCAGCGACGACTTCAGCACCTGGGTGCTGTTCTACGGACCGCAGGGCGGCGCAACGCAATGACTCGAACGAATCTAATGCAACCCCTGCTGGTCGAACTGGGCACCGAGGAGCTGCCGGTCAAGGCGCTGCCGGGCCTGGCGCAGGCGTTGTTCGATGGCGTCATCGACGGGCTGGTGAAGCGCGGCATTGCGCTTGAGCGCGGCGATGCAAAACCGTTGTATTCCCCGCGCCGGCTCGCCGTGCTGCTGCCGGCAGTGGCAATCGCGCAACCCGAGCAGTCGTCGGAAGTCTTTGGGCCTTATCTCAACATCGCGCTGGACACCGACGGCCAGCCGACGAAGGCGCTGCAGGGCTTCGCGCACAAAGCCGGTGTTGCGTGGACACAACTGGCACGAAGCACCGATGGCAAGGGCGAGCGTTTCGTGCATCGCGCGGTGACGCCCGGTGCGTCAACCGCGGATCTGTTACCGGAGATCCTGCGCGAAGCGATCGCGGCAATGCCCATCCCCAAGCCGATGCGCTGGGGCGATCACGAGCATGCCTTCGCACGGCCGGTGCATTGGCTGGTGCTGTTGTTCGGCAGCGACGTCATCGAGTGCGACCTGCTGGGCGTGCACGCCGGTCGCAACAGTCGCGGCCATCGCTTCATGCACGACAAGCCGGTATGGATCGGCACGCCGGATGATTACGTCGATGCATTGCGTGCGGCGCAGGTGCTGGTTGATCCGGACGAACGTCGCGAACGCATCCAGCAGGAAGTCAACCAAGCCGCTACAAGCGCCGGCGCAGCCACGAACCCCTACCGCGCGCGCATCGATGCCGGCAACCTCGAACAGGTGAATTGTCTAGTCGAGTGGCCCAGTGCGGTGCTGTGCGGTTTCGACAGTGAATTCCTTGCGGTACCGCAGGAAGCGCTGATCGCAACGATGGAAACCAACCAGAAATTCTTCCCGGTGCTCGACCGGGATGGGCAGCTGGTGGATCGCTTCGTTGGCGTCGCCAACATCGATTCGAATGATGTCGGCCAGGTCCGCAAGGGTTACGAGCGCGTGATCCGTCCGCGCTTCAGCGACGCCAAGTTCTTCTTCGATGCCGATCTGAAGCAAGGCCTTGCTTCGATGAACGAAGGACTGAAGAGCGTCACCTACCAGGCCAAGCTCGGCACCATCGCCGACAAGGTCGCCCGAGTCGCCGCGCTGGCCGAAGCGATTGCTGCCGAAGTCGGCGTCGATCCACGACTGGCGCGCCGTGCCGCGGAATTGTCGAAGGCCGACCTGCAGTCGCGGCTGGTGAATGAGTTTCCGGAATTGCAGGGAATCGCCGGGCGTTATTACGCCACCGCCGAAAACCAACCACCCCAGGTTGCAGCTGCCATCGACGAAGCCTACATGCCGCGCTTTGCCGGCGATGCGATTGCACCGTCGAAACTGGGACAGGTGCTGGCGATTGCCGAGCGGTTGGATACGCTTGCGGGCGCCTTTGTCGCGGGCCTGAAACCAACCGGCAACAAGGATCCGTTTGCATTGCGGCGCAATGCGTTGGGGTTGGCGCGTACGATCGTCGAGGGTAGGCTCGAGTTCGATCTTCGCGCCCTGCTTCAAGAAGCGGGCGTCGCGGCAGCACAGGCGATGTCTTCCGCCGCTTTGGCTGGCAAAGTCAGAGCCATCGAGCAAGCGCAAGCAAAAGGCGCGGATGCCAGTGTTTCCGGACAATTCGCCGCCCATGGCGTGAGTGCCGGCGAGCTCGAGGAGATCTACGACTTCATCCTGGATCGCCTTCGCGGCTACTACATCGAGCAAGGTGTCGCGCTACAACACTTCGAGTCGGTTGGCGCGTTGCGGCCCGCATCGCTGTTGGACTTCGACCACCGGCTCAAGGCCATTGCGGAATTCGCCAAGCTTCCCGAAGCCGATGCGCTGGCTGCGGCCAACAAGCGTATTCGCAACATCCTTCGGAAAGCTGACGGTGAAATTCCAGAAAATGTCGATGCTTCACTACTGACCGACGGCCCGGAGAAGGAACTTGCCGATGCTGTCGCGCAAGCGGCGGCCGACACCGATGAGGCCATGAAGCAGAACGACTACGTCGCCGTGCTCGGCCGCCTGGCGCGGCTGCGTCCGCAGGTGGACGCCTTCTTCGACAACGTCATGGTCAATGTCGACAACATGGCGCTTCGTAACAATCGGCTTGCGTTGCTGCAACAGCTTTCCGCGCGGTTGGGAAGTGTGGCTGCCATCGAACATCTGTCGACCTGAACGCTGCGCTATAACCAGCCTTTCTGCCGCGCCAGCCGATACGCCTCGATGCGGTTGCCCACGCCGAGCTTGCCGATCACACCGGACAGGTAATTGCGCACCGTGCCGTGCGAGAGCGACAGGCGCGAGGCGATCTCACCTGCGGACAATCCTTCGCCGGCCAGCCGCAGCACCTGTCGCTCGCGGTCGTTGAGCGGATCGGACTCCGACCACGCGTCCGCGGCGAGTTGAGGATCGATCACGCGGCCGCCGCCATGCACGCGCCGCACGGCATCGGCGAGTTGTTCGGCCGGCGCGTCCTTGAGCAGGTAACCGCCGACGCCTGCCTCCAGCGCCCGCCGCAGGAAACCCTGGCGCGCAAAGGTGGTCACGATGATGACTTTGGTCGCCCATTCCTGTCGCTGCAGGCGTTGTGCGAGTTCAAGCCCGGTCAGGCCGGGCATCTCGATGTCGGTGACCAGCACGTCGGGCTTGAGGCGCTGCAATTCGCGCCACGCGGTTTCGCCGTCAGCCGCGACACCGACAACCTCGATGTCGGACTCGAGCCCGAGCAGCGCCGACAGGGCTCCGCGCACCATCGCCTGGTCTTCGGCCAGCAGCACCCGGATCATCCGTGTCGCACCTTGGTCGCCCGCGCCGATCGCGCGCAAGGCACGTTAGCAGACCGCGTGGTGCCCGCCTCAGGCTGCAGCAGCAGGAAAGTCGGTGGAGATGCCGAGCGCATCGGCTGCAGTCCGGTCTTCCCCGGGCAACGGCAAGCGGGCTTCGATGCGCGTCCCACGCTTGGCGCCGGAATCCACGCGCAGGCTACCGCCGAGTGCCTCGATCCGCTCACGCATCCCGCACAAGCCGTTGCCGGGCGCGATCGCGCCGCCGCGTCCGTCGTCATCGATCCGCAGTACCACGTCGTCGCCGTCCATCAACAACGCAACCTCGGCGCACTGCGCGCGCGCATGCCGCTGGATGTTGGTGACCGCTTCGCGCACGGTCATCGCCAACACGATTTCGAGCGCCTGCGGCAGTGCGATCGGCGGCAGCGTGTATTGGAACGCGACCGCATCGGATTCCAGCAGCAACCGGGCCGATGCCAGCTCCGCCGCCAACCCTGCGGCGCGGATGCCGGTGACGGCGCTGCGCACCTGGGTGAGTGCATCGCGCGCCACCCGCGTGACTTCGGCAATTTCCCGTGCTGCAGCAGTCGGGTCGCGCCCCATGAGCTTTCCGGCGAGTTCCGACTTCAACGCGACCAGCGACAGCGTGTGTCCGAGCAGGTCGTGCAGGTCGCGCCCGATGCGTTCGCGCTCAGCCAGCGCGGCCAAGCGGCGAACTTCGTCGTGACTGAGCTTGAGCGCCGCATCCTTTTCCTGGTTGATGCGCTCGACGTTGACGATGATGCCGATGATCAGGGTCATGACCGGCACCCAGACCAACGCCTGCCAGGGATATCCGACGCGCCACGCAACGGCCAGGAACCCGGCATTGAGCAGCATCAGGCGGAGCATGTGGCGAACGATGAAGCGGGTGTTGCTGGTGCGCAGCATCACGCAGCCGAAGATGAAGTAGCTGAAACCGCCCGGATAGGCCGGCAGCAGCACGATGCCCATCGCCGCCATTCCCAAGGCGTAATACTGCGAAGTCCGCCGCGAAGACAGGAGTGTCATGGCATACATCAGCAGGAACACGGGGTAGGTTGCGCAGGTGATGCCGACCCATTTCCATGTATAGCCGCCGTTGAACAGCGGAGTCATGAACACCCAGATCGACCAGAGCAGGTGCACGCTGTCGATCCACGGCGACTTTCCCCGTCGCAATGCGTTGCCCACGGCAGAGTCGGGCGCGGGTGATAACCACCCCGCGAGCCTTGTCGTCATTCGAGCGGAGGACGGAATCATGTCGTCATCATCGGTGCAGTAGCGGCCGCGCTCAAGCGCGCGCCAGCCGCCGCTGTGCCAGCAGGAAGAACACCACCGACACGATCGCCAGCACCAGCAGATGGGTCGCGATGCTGCCACCGGCATCCATGCCGACCACCGACAATGCGACCTGGGCGAGGTGATAGGCCGGCCACACCGGCGCCATCTTCATGAAAAACGCCGGCAGCGCGCTCAGTGGCATCCACAGGCCGGCAAGGAAGGCCATCGGCAGATAAAGCAGGTTGATGATGGCCGGGGCACCTTGGCCACTGACCACGCTGCCGACGAACAGCCCGATGGCGCAGAACGGAATCACGCCGAGCACATCGACCGCGAACAGTTCAATGAACTGCAGCGCCGAAAGATCGACATGCCCCAGCGTGATGGCGATGACCGCCAGGATCAGCGAAATGATCGCGGCGAACAGCATCGCCATCGCGATTTTCGCCAGCAACATCGCACCCGGTGGCATCGGCAGCGCGCGCTTCAATGCGAGGAACCCGCGTTCGCGATCCAGCGCCATCGCAACACCGAATCCGAACAACCCGGGCGCCATCACGCCGAACACGCCATACGTTGCCAGCAGGTAGGACGCCGCCTTGCCACTGCCGTGTCCGCCATTGAGCAACACTCCGAACAGCGTGTAGAACATCGGTGGAAACACCAGCGTCGGCACTGCGAATGACGGCGCCCGCAGCAGCCGCAGGAATTCGCAGCGCGCCTCTAGGAAATAACAGCGCAACGGAGCGCGGTTGCGGATGGCGATGGTGTTCATGCGGCTTCCTTCATGGTTTCGGTCTGCGTCGGATCGGTGCGGGTGAGTTCGATGAAGGCATCGGCGAGTCCTGCGCGTTGCACTTCCAGGTCGATCAGCTGCGGATCTTCGATCAACAACCTGCGCACCACGGATTCCGCTGTCTCCGCGACGATCTCGAGTCTGTCGTCCACGCGCGTTGCGCTGCGCACCTGCGGCCAGCGTGCGATCTCTTCCGCAAGCAGGTTCGACACGCATCGGATGCGGCGGTGCGAGACGTGTGCACGAATGGCTTGCACGGTGCCTTGTGCGACCACGCGCCCGGCATTCAGCACCACGACGCGATCAGCCAGCGCTTCGGCCTCCTCCAGGTAATGCGTGGTCAACAGCACGCCACAGCCTTGCGCGACGAGTTCGCGAATCGTCTGCCACAGGCGTTGCCGTGCCTCGATATCCAGGCCCGTGGTCGGCTCGTCGAGGAACAGCAGTTGCGGCCGACCGCAGATCGCCAGGGCGAACTGCACGCGACGCTGCTGTCCACCCGACAGTTTTCCATAGCGCCGTTGCAGCAGGCCGTCGAGCCCCGCCATCGCCACGCAATCTGCAACGCTGCGTGGATGCGGGTAATAGCTGCGCGTAAGCGCGAGCAGTTCGCCGACGCGCAGGGTGTCCGGAATTCCCGCCGACTGCAGCATCACGCCAATGTGTCGTCGCGCCGCGAGTTGATGTGGTGGCAGGCCGAATAATGCAACCTCTCCACGATCCACCCGCACAAGCCCGAGCAGCAATCCGATCGCCGTGGTCTTGCCCGCTCCGTTGGGGCCCAGCAAGGCCAGTAGCTCGCCGCCATGCACCTGCAGGTCCAGGCCCCCGAGCGCAGCCACCTTGCCATAGGACTTGTGCACGTCGACCAGGCTGGCCAACAGTGGGCTGGCAAGCGCTCTCTCAATGGTTCGCGAATCGTCTCTCATGCCTGTCTCCATGACCTCCAGGTCGATGCCGACACGTTGCGCCGCCACTTCGACCCGTTACAGTCGCAGGCGTCATCGATTGCGCATGACAATCGTCAGGTGACACATCGCGACCGCTTGGCCTACGCTTCCCATCGCGGCGGCTTGAGCGCGCCGCAGGGGAAGGCGACAGGGTCGCTTGGTCAATTCATCGAACACTGTCTTAAGCCCCGCAACGCCGTCACACTGTTGACTTCCTTCCGTCCTGGATCGCAATGAACAGCTCCGCCGACCTGCTCAAGGAACTCCGCATCGATCGTGGCGCGCCGCCGCCAAGCTCCCGCCGCGGACTGTGGATCGCGCTAGGGGTCGTCGCCATCGTGCTGGTGCTGGGAGGCGGCGCGTGGGCGTGGTGGGGTCGCGACAAGGGCCCTGAAGTGCACACGGCGACCGTGGTCGCGGTCGGCAATGGCAGCGCCAGCGCCTCGGTACTGGATGCCACCGGCTATGTCGTCGCACGGCGCATGGCGACGGTGTCGTCGAAGATCACCGGCAAGGTGCGCGAAGTGCTGATCGAGGAAGGACAGCATGTCGATGCCGGACAGGTGCTGGCCACGCTCGACCCTGTCGATGCGAATGCCCAACGCGATCTCGCCATGGCGCAGTTGGACAGCGCGCGCAGCCAGGCCGGCAGCGTGCAGGCGCAACTGCGCGAGGCCGAGGCCAATGCAGCGCGTCTGGGTTCGTTGGTGAAACAACAACTGGTGTCGAAGTCGCAATACGACCAGGCGGTGGCACAGCGTGATTCGCTGCGCGCGCAACTACTCACCACGCAACGCAATGCGCAGGTCGCCAACGACCAGCTGCGCATCGCAGGCAATGGCGTCGACAACACCGTTGTGCGCGCGCCATTCGCAGGCGTGATCGTGGCCAAGGCCGCGCAGCCCGGTGAAATCGTGTCGCCGTTGTCGGCCGGCGGTGGCTTCACACGCACTGGCATCGGCACGATTGTCGACATGGATTCGCTGGAAGTCGAAGTCGATGTGGGCGAGGCCTACATCGGTCGCGTGCAGCCGAAAATGCCGACCGAAGCCACGCTCAATGCATACCCCGACTGGAAGATTCCCGGCGAGGTGATCGCGATCATCCCGACCGCCGATCGCGGCAAGGCCACGGTGAAGGTGCGTGTTGCCTTGAACCAGAAGGACGCACGCATCGTGCCGGACATGGGGGTGCGGGTGAGCTTCCTCGAAGCTGCCAAGCCGGCGACCGCAACACAGCCGCAAGGCGTACGCGTGCCCTCGGCCGCGATCGTGAAGCGCGGTGGGCATGACGTGGCGTTCGCGTTGAAGGACGACAACACGGTCGAACAGCGCGACCTGAAGATCGGCATCGCGATGGGAGACGACCGGCAGGTGCTGTCGGGACTCGCCGCCGGCGATAGCGTCGTGCTTGATCCACCAGCCGGGGTGACGGACGGTGCGACGGTGCGTGTGGCGAAGGATACAAGCGACCCGGCAACGCAATAACGATATTCGTCACGTCCCCGCACGCGGGAACGACCGGCCAACATTTCGCAGGAATACGGAGCGCACCATGTCCACCCTCGTCAACACCCGCCAACTCACCAAGGTCTACCAGCGCGGACCGGAGAAGGTCGAAGTCCTTCACAACATTGACCTTGAGATCCCCAAGGGCGACTTCATCGCGCTGATGGGGCCGTCGGGCTCGGGCAAGACCACGCTGCTGAACCTGATTGGCGGGCTGGATACGCCGACGTCGGGCGAGATCGAGATCGAGGGCGAGCGCCTGGATCGCATGAGCGGCGGGCAGTTGTCGAACTGGCGCAGCCGCCACGTCGGCTTCGTGTTCCAGTTCTACAACCTCATGCCGATGCTCAGCGGACAGAAGAACGTCGAGCTGCCGTTGCTGCTGACCAATCTTGGCGCGGCGCAACGCAAGCGCAATGCCGAGATCGCGCTGCAGCTGGTCGGGCTGTCAGATCGCGGTTCGCACAAGCCCAATGAACTTTCCGGCGGTCAGCAGCAGCGCGTGGCGATCGCGCGCGCGATCGTGTCGGATCCGACCTTCCTGATCTGCGATGAACCCACCGGCGATCTCGACCGCCATTCCGCCGAGGAAATCCTGCAGCTGCTGCAGACGCTCAACCGCGAGCACGGCAAGACCATCATCATGGTCACGCATGATCCCAAGGCCGCCGAATACGCCACCCATACCATCCACCTGGACAAGGGTGAACTGGTCGACGCGCCCGCGATGGCGCACTGAGGACGGCCATGAAATATCTCTTCCTGGTCTGGGCGCAGTTGTTCCGCAGCAAGACGCGCACGCTGTTGACGCTGCTGTCGGTGGTTGCGGCGTTCCTGCTCTTCGGGATGCTGGATTCCGTGCGCGTGGCGTTCAATTCCGGTGGCGGCGTCGATGGCGCCAACCGCTTGATCGTGTCCTCGCGGCTGTCGATCACGCAGTCGTTGCCGATCAGCCTGCTTCCGCGGATCCAGTCGGTCGATGGCGTTCGCAAGGCGACCTATGCGATGTGGTTCGGCGGCATCTACCGGGACGTGAAGAATTTCTTCCCGAATTTTTCGGTGGCCGACAACTACTTCGACCTTTACACCGACTTCGTCGTGCCGCCAGCGCAACTCAAGGCGTTCCAGCAGAACCGTACGGGCGCGGTGATCGGCGAGTCGTTGTCGAAGAAGTTCGGCTGGAAAATCGGCGACACCATTCCGCTGCAGGCGACGATCTTCCCGCGTGGTGGCAGCAACGACTGGCCGCTGCAGGTCAGTGCGATCTTCCGCGCGAAGGACCGCAAGAACATCGGCGCGGAAAACCAGTTGATGATGCACTGGAAGTATTTCGACGAATCCAACGACTACATCAAGAGCCAGGTCAGCTGGTACACGGTGCAGCTGGCCGATCCCAACCAGGCCGCGCGCGTGGCCCGGACGATCGATGCGATCTCGGCCAATTCGGATCATGAAACCAAGAGCCAGACCGAGTCGGCGTTCCAGCAGGCGTTCGCCAAGCAATTCGCCGACATCGGCCTGATCGTCACCGGCATCATGAGCGCGGTGTTCTTCACCCTGCTGCTGCTGACCGGCAACACCATGGCGCAGGCGGTGCGCGAACGGATTCCGGAACTTGCCGTGCTCAAGACGATTGGGTTCAAGGACAGCACGGTGCTGAACCTGGTGATGGTGGAATCGATCCTGCTGATCGTGCTCGGCGGCCTGGTCGGATTGGGGCTGGCGTCGGTGCTGATGCCTTTGGTAAGCGCGGCGAGCCAGGGCGTGATCCCGTTGCCGAGCGTACCGGGCCGCACCTGGCTGGTCGGGCTGGGTTTGATGCTGGTGATCGGCATCGTTGTTGGCCTGATGCCTGCGCTGCGCGCCAAGCGCATGAAGATCGTCGATGCACTGGCCGGACGCTAGGAGAACACCATGCCCAACTGGATTGCGAATGTCCTTTCCATCCTCGCGCTGATCGCGGGCCTGGTGTTATGGATCCTGCTGCCCTGGTACGCGGTACTCGCCGTGGCGGTGCTGCTCGGACTGTGGCTGGCGCTGACGCGCAGTGGCCGGCTCGCGCTCGCCGCCGCTCGCATCGGCATTGCCAGCCTGCCGCAACGCTGGGGCGCGTCGTCCGTCATCATCATCGGCATCGCGGGGGTGGTCGGCGTGCTGGTCGCGATGCTGGCGATGGGCGAAGGCTTCAAGGCCACGCTGGATGCCACCGGCAACGACACCACCGCGATTATTCTGCGCGGCGGCTCGCAGGCGGAAACCAACTCGGTGATCACCCGTGACCAGGTGCCCCTGGTGTCCAGTTTGCCCGGCATCACGAAAGGCGCCGACGGCAAGCCGCTGCTGTCGCCGGAACTGTCGCAGGTCGTCAACCTGCCTTCGAAATCCGACGGTAGTGATGCCAACGCGCAGTTCCGCGGTGTTGGTGAACAAGGCTGGGCCGTGCGCGGCAACATCAAGATCGTCGAAGGCCGCAAGTTCGCCCCGGGCCTGCGCGAACTCGTGGTCGGTCAGGGCGCGCAATCGCAGTTCCGCGGGCTGGACGTCGGCAAGAGCGTCAAGCTCGGCAACCAGGAGTGGGCGGTGGTCGGCAAGTTCGCGTCAGGGGACTCGCACGACTCGGAGTTGTGGGGCGATGCCGAAACGCTGGCCTCCACCTACAACCGGCGCGCGTTCCAGTCGATTACCGTCAAGACCGACGGCAAGGCCGGATACGCACAACTCAAGGCGGCGATGGACGCCGACCCGCGGCTCAAGCTCGATGTCGAAACCACGCGCGTCTACTACGGCAAGCAGTCGGGACAGTTGAGCAAGTTGATCAACATCCTGGGCACCGTGATCGGCACGATCATGGCGATCGGTGCGGTGTTCGGCGCGCTCAACACGATGTACGCCGCAGTTGCCGGGCGCGCTCGCGAGATCGCGACCATGCGCGCGATCGGATTCCGCGGCCTGCCCGTGGTGATGGCGGTGATGCTGGAAACCATGCTGCTTGCGCTGCTCGGCGGATTACTCGGTGGCCTGATCGCGTGGCTGGTCTTCAACGGCTACAGCGTGAGCACCTTGGGCAACAACTTCAGCCAGGTGGTGTTCAAGTTCAAGGTGTCGCCGCAGCTGTTATGGACTGGCCTGAAATGGGCGCTTGGAATTGGCCTCGTGGGCGGACTGTTCCCGGCATTGCGCGCGGCGCGGTTGCCAGTGGCGACGGCACTTAGGCAGGCCTGACACGTTGTGCATAGCCGTCTAGTGTGCAATCGATCCACTAAGCCGATGAGTTGATGTCATGCAAAACGTGCTTGAACCTTTCGCATTCAAGATCGCTGAACTTGCGCGGCTGGCGGAGGAGCGTCGCGACGAGTACGCCAATGCCCAGCCATATCCCCATGTCGTCATGGATGGCTTTCTACCTACAGCGTATGCCAACAAGGCGCTTGAAGTGTTCCCGGACAGGGATTCAAGCATTTGGCTGGACTGGACGAAACGGGACTTGGAGCACCATCCCAGAAAGCAAGGGATAGGGCATGCATCCCGGCTCGATGACGTGTCCCCTTATCTGCAAAATATAATATGTGCCTTCAATTCCTACCCATTTCTCAATTTCCTGGAAAAACTTACCGGGATCGATAAAATCCTTCCCGATCCGTACCTCCATGGAGGCGGAGTGCATCAGATACTCAGTGGCGGTCGGCTCTCCATTCACACTGACTTCAACTACCTTCAGGCGCTGGATCTTTATCGGCGGATCAATGTCTTGTTTTATCTAAACAAGGACTGGAAACCGGAATACCGCGGTGAGCTGGAGCTTTGGGATTCGGATTTACAGGGCTGCGTGCGATCCGTTGCTCCGGTTTTCAATCGAATGGTGGTTTTCGACACCAACAAAAAATCGTTCCATGGCCACCCAGCACCATTGAATACTCCTGATTACATCACCCGGAAATCGTTAGCGCTTTACTACTACACTGCCAAGCCTCTTCCCAACGACGTCTATGATGGGACAACGGATTGGACAGATGCGCACCGCCATGAGGATGCTTAGGAAAAGCTTGCAGAGGGGAAGTGTCAAGCGGATTGATGACAGCATGCCGATCGCACTGCTGTACGTGCCGCCTGTGTCGTCTTTGTAACGAAACCGTAGTCACGCATTTGTGTTCGTGGCTGAAGGCGTACAGCGGGATCGAACCAATCCGTCTGCTCCAAATACCACCAGTGCGAACCAGATCAATCCAAATCCAATTGCGCGATTGCGATCGAAGGCTTCTTGGAAAACCAGCACACCGAGCAGGAACTGCAGCGTCGGTGCGATGTATTGCAGCAGGCCCACCACCGACAGCGGAATCCGCCGCACGGCATAGGCAAAGCCGATCAGTGGTAGTGCGGTCAGTGCGCCACCGACGATCAGCAACGCATCCAGGCCTGCGCCCCAGCCGGTGCTTCCCGATGTGAGAAAGCCACCACTGCCGTGCGCTTCGCCCCACAGCAGCAGCGCGAGTGCAGGCACGAACAGATAGACGCTCTCCACGCCAAGCCCAGGGATCGAGTCGATCGCGGCGAGTTTGCGGATCAACCCATACAGCGCGAACGACAGCGCCAGGCAGAGCGAGATCCACGGCGGATGTCCGTATTGCGCCGTCAACCACAGCACGCCTGCGGTCGCGATCCCGACGGACATCCATTGCGTGCGATTCAAGCGTTCGCGCAAAAACACGACGCCGAAAACCACGTTCACCAGTGGATTGACGAAGTAACCCAAGCTGGCTTCGACTATGTGCCCGGCGTTGACCGCCCAGATGTACAGGCCCCAGTTGAATGCGATCAGCACGCCGCTCAGCGCCAGCATCCACGCCACGCGTGGGCGCGCGAGCGCGGTGCGGAACCAGCCGCGCTGCTGCCACGTCAGCCAGCCGATCACGAACACCGCACTCCACACGATCCGGTGCACGACGATCTGCATGGACGGCACCGCCTTGAGCAGGTGCCAGTACAGCGGCATCAATCCCCACAGCACAAAGGAGGCGACGGCGATCCACAAACCACGGCGGGAATCGGATGTGGGGGTCATGTTGCGGCAATCCGTGCGCGAGCTTTGGACAGCGTGATGATGACGACGCCGATTAGGATGACGGCCATCGCAGCCAGGTCATGCGCGGTGAAGTGTTCGCCCGCGAGCAGCGCACCAAACAGCACTGCGATGGGTGGATTGACGTAGGCATAGCTGGTTGCCAGTGCCGGACGCACGTGATGCAGCAGCCAGATATAGGCGGTGAAGCCGAAGATCGAACCGGCGACGACCAGATACAGCATCGCAGCCGTTGCGCTCCACGAAGGCACGGCCGTGAACCTCTCGCCATGGACCATCGCTGCCGCCAGCATCCAGCCGCTGCCGGCGATCATCTGTCCGCTGGCGGCCATGAAGGGTTCGGGCAGATCCAGATCGCGGCTCCACATCGAACCCCATGCCCACGCCAGTGGCGCGATGATCAGGCACACCAAGCCGAGCGTCGAACCTGACAACGTACTGCCGGAATGCAGCCAGATCACACCGGCGAATCCGACCAGCAGGCCGAGCCATTCAATCTTCGACGGATGGCGTCCACGCAGCATCGCGAATACGCCAGCGAACAATGGCATGGATGCCACCGCGATCGCGGCCAGCCCCGATGCGACCTGGGTCTCGGCGAGATTCACGAAGCCATTGGACAGCAGCACCATGAAGATCGACAGCACGATCATGGCGCGCCACTGCTTGGCGGTCGGCGCCTTGGCGCCGCGGCGGCGAAGCACCACGTACATCAATGCGCCCGCCAGGAACATGCGGCAGGCGCCGAGCAGGAACGGCGGATAGCCGGGCAGTGCGAACCGGATCGCAAGATAGGTCGAACCCCACAGGACATAGACCGACGCCAGCGCCAGTCCGATGGCGAGGCTGCTCGCGGGCGTGGGTCGTGCAAGGCCTATCGATGCGGTGTTCATCGCTGCAGATCGGTGGAGGGCAGCGAAGCGTATCGGGGCGGCATGCGTCGTGGTTGATTATCCATTGTTCGACATCGTCAAGCAGCGGTTGGAGTTGCCAACGGGCGCCTCACCGAGGCGGCAATTACGTCGCGCGGACTGAACATTCAGAGCGCACGTTCGCGCTGCAGCAACTGCTGCTTCAGCGGCAAGCCCCAGCGATACCCACCCAGCGAACCATCACCCCGGATGACGCGATGGCAAGGAACCACGATCGCGACACGATTGCGGGCGCAGGCGCTGGCAACGGCGCGTGCGGCATTGGGCTGGCCGAGCTGGGTGGCAACGTCGGAGTAACTGCGGGTTTGGCCGGCAGGGATCTTCATCAACGCATCCCAGACTTTTTTCTGGAATGCGGTGCCGATGAGATCGACAGGAATATCGCCCTGCTCGCCCGCCAGCCGGGTGGCGACAACCTGCATGCGTGGCGCAAGGAATTCGTCGCGACCGGCATCGACGGGTTCCAGCAGTGCATGTGGAAACTCAGTGCGTAATTTTGCTTCCAGCGCGATGGCAGCGTCGCCCGCGTCGATTGGACAAATCTCGACCATGCAGACACCGCGCTGTGTCGCTGCGACCAGCGTCAAGCCCAAGGTGGTGTCGACCAGGCTCCAATGGATGGTTTCGCCAGCGCCACCAGCGCGATAACGCCCGGGTGTCATGCCGAGCTTCGCGGCCGCAGACTCGTACACGCGCGACGGCGAGCCGTACCCGGCGTCATGCAGCGCGGAGGTCACATCACTGCCTGCGCGCAACGCGGATTTGAGCGTGCCCAGTTTGCGATGCGACAGGTATTGGGCTGGACTGAGTCCAAAGCGCTCGGTGAATTTGCGCTGCAGATGGGAAGCGCTGATCCCGACGGCGCTCGCAAGTTCATCCAGCGTCGGTTCGCCGCCATCGAGCAGTTCGCGGGCGCGTCGCAGGCGCGGGTCGATTGCTGGGTTGTCGCTGCGCGTGTTCATGGCACAAACAGTAACGGGCGCCAGTGGCGCCCGCTATCCGATTCCAGCTTGACTGGTGTTCTGTAGGGCGCGGTTCACTGCGCCCAATGCGTGGCGATCTTGGTTTCCGGCAGCACCTGCGCAGTCAGCGGCTGGTTGTGCACCAGCAGGCCGGTGGCGTCGGCCAGGATCGCGGCGGATTCGCGCAGCAGGGGATCCGGCCGCTTTTTGGCGGCTTTCTCGCGCGCGGCATCAGCAGCGATGTCGCGCTCGCCCGACTGCAACCCATCATCCGTGGAGGTATCCGCCAGCGGGTCCAGGTCCAGCCCAAGCGCCTTGCGTTCGGACTGGCGTTCGACGCGCTTGGCTTCGTCCTTGTCGCGCTCGGCGCGACGTTCGGTTTCATTGAGCGACAGGTATTTCTTCGCCTGCTCCGTGCGGAACTCAGCGACATCCTGCGACCACCACTGGAACTCCTTGTCCCTGGCCACGCGCGCATCGTGCAGCGCATCGAGTTGCGGCAGAATCGGTGCGAAATTGCCGTACCGCACATGCGGAACCGCGGCGATGCGCGTCCACGGCAGGGCATTGTCGTAGGTGCTTTCGCCATATTCGGTCGCATCGGCCGACACCGGGAAGCGCACGTCCGGCACCACGCCCTTGTTCTGCGTGCTGCTGCCGCCGGGCAGGAAGAACTGCGCGATCGTGAGTTTGACCTGGCCGAAATGCGTCTGTTCGTTCGACGGCCAGCGGTCCAGGTCGACGAGGTTCTGCACCGTGCCCTTGCCGAACGTCGTCTCGCCAATGATCAGGCCGCGGCCATAGTCCTGGATTGCACCGGCGAAGATTTCCGATGCCGATGCCGATCCGCGATTGGTCAGTACTGCCAGCGGTCCATCCCACGCCACGCCGTTGGCGGTGTCGCTGTTGACGGTGACCTTGCCGCCCGATTCGCGCACCTGCACCACCGGGCCCTTGTCGATGAACAGGCCGGTGAGATCGACGGCTTCATCCAGCGAGCCGCCCCCGTTGTTGCGCAGGTCCATCACCACGCCATCGACCTTCTCGTCGCGGAACTGCTTGAGCAGTTTCGCGACATCGTGCGTTGCCGATGCGTAGTCCTTGCTGTTGCTGCGACGGCCTTCGAAATCCTGGTAGAAGCCCGGCAGCTTGATGATGCCGATGTGCTTGGCCGGGGTATCGCCGGTGGCCGGGATGGTGATGGTTTCCGCCTTGGCGGCGTCTTCGGACAACTTGATCTTGTCGCGGGTGAGCACGATGCGCATCGGCTTGCTGTCCAGCCCAGCCTCCGGTGGGATCAGGTCAAGCCGCACCAGCGTGTCCTTGGGGCCCTTGATTTTTTCGACCACGTCGTCGATGCGCCAGCCGACGACATCTTCCATCGGGCCGCTGGTGCCTTGCCCAACGGCCATGACGCGGTCGCCAACCTTGAGCTTGTTGCTGCGTGCCGCGGGACCGCCCGGCACGACCTCGCGGATCACGACCACGTCGTCCTGTTTCTGCAGCACCGCGCCGATGCCTTCCAGCGACAGCGACATGGACTGGTTGAATCGTTCGGCGGTGCGCGGGTTGAAGTAATCGGTGTGTGGGTCGATGGCCGCGGTATAGGCATTGAGGAAACTCTGGAACGCATCCTCGCCATTGAGTTCACCGATCGACTCGGCAAGGTTGGCATAGCGCTTGTCGAGCGTCTTGCGGATGTCGTCCGGCTTCTTGCCAGCAAGCTTCAGCCGCAGCCAGTCGTTGCGCACCGATTCTTTCCACAGGGAATCCAGCGCGGCGTTGTCAGCCGCCCACGGCGCTTTGTCGCGATCGTAATACCAGCGGTCGTTGCCGCTGAAATCGAAGATGTCCTGTTTGAGCAGGCTGCGCGCATAGGCCAGGCGGGCGGCCACACGCTGCTTGTAGAGGGCGAAGATCGCGTACGTCGGCTTGAGGTCCCCGCCCTTGAGCGCATTCTCGATCGACGCCTTGTAGGGGGCGAACGCCTGTACGTCCTGCGCGGTGAAAAACACCTTGCTCGCGTCCAGCGATTCCAGGTAACGCTTGAACACGTCAGCCGACAAGGTTGCGTCCAGCGCGCGTGGCCGGTAGGCGTAGCGGCTGTCGGACAGCAATCCGTAGACGAGTTTCGCGGTAGTCGCCTGTTCGGCCGTGGGACCAGCCGCGACTGGCGCATCGGAATGACTGCCGGCGGTTGATCCCGGCGCACGCGCCAGCAACGCCAGCGGCGCGGTGAGGGCCAGGAACAGCAGGGAGTAATGCGGTTTCATTGGAGCTCTCGCGGCCACTCGGCCGATGATGGGGGAGGCGGTTCTGGAACAGATCGTGCGGCAGTCTTCACTAACACAGACGCGACCACTGCGCCAAAAGTTGCACCGCGCCATGTCGATTCACTGTAACCGTGCTTGTCCTGCCAGACGTGAATAGTGTTTGACCAGGAACGAGGTCCTCGTTGGCCGTCAGGCCCGCCACGAGCGTGGTTTCGTGATCGGGCCCAGCCAGGATTCTTGAATCCAGATCAGTGACGCAACATTTCCCCGGATCATGTCCGGGACAAGGCCGCCTCGGCGGCCTGCTGGTCGGCGTGATACGACGAGCGCACCAGCGGCCCGGAGGCGACGTGGCTGAAGCCAAGCGCCATGCCGTAGGTTTCCAGCGCCTTGAACTCGTCGGGAGTCCAGTACCGGAGCACGGGATGATGGTGCGGGCTGGGCTGCAGGTACTGGCCGATGGTGATCATTTCCACGTCATGCGCGCGCAGGTCGCGCAGCGTAGCTTGCACCTGGTCCATGGTTTCGCCCAGGCCGAGCATGATCCCGGACTTGGTTGGCACCTGCGGATGCTGCGCCTTGAACTTCTGCAGCAACGTCAGCGACCACTGGTAGTCGGCGCCCGGCCGGACATTCGGGTAAAGATCGGGCACGGTCTCGACGTTGTGGTTGAACACGTCCGGTGGCTGCGTCGCCAGGATGTCCAGCGCACGCTCCATGCGGCCCTTGCCACGGAAGTCGGGCGTCAGGATTTCGATGCGCGTGCCGGGGCTGTCACGGCGGATCGCGGCGATGCAGTCGACGAAATGCTGCGCACCACCATCGCGCAGGTCGTCGCGATCCACGCTGGTGACGACGACGTACTTCAGCCCCATGTCGGCGACGGTGCGCGCCAGGTTCGCCGGCTCGCCCGCGTCGGGGGGTTTCGGCCGGCCGTGGGCGACATCGCAGAACGAACACCGCCGCGTGCAGACTTCGCCCAGGATCATGAAGGTCGCGGTGCCATGGCCGAAGCACTCGTGGATGTTCGGGCAACTCGCCTCCTCGCACACCGTGACCAGGCGGTTCTCGCGCAGCTTGGCCTTCAGCAGCGCCACCGAGTTGCCGGACGGAATCCGCACGCGGATCCAAGAGGGTTTGCGCAACACCGGCGCATCGGCGAAGGACACCGGCGAGCGCGCGATCTTGTCGCCAGCCAGTTGCTTGGCGCCAGGTTGCAACTCCCCCGGTGCCGGCGTGCCTGCTGGCAGCGAGCCTGCTTGGAGCACGGGCGCCGACTCGCCGACGATCGAAAGCGGAATGATCCTTGCGGAGTCGGTCATGGCAGCGGGTGATTGCTCAAACGGCTTGGGTTGCTGGGATGGCGAGGTTCGGCAGCGGTGCTGTCTGCAGGCGCAAACCGAACTGCCTGGCGAGATGATGCAGCAGTCGCGGCTTGACCGAATCGAGGCTTGAATCCCCGGAATCGCCAAGCAATTCTAGCATCGAGGTCACCTGCAACCCGGCGTAGCCGCAGGGATTGATGCGCTGGAACGGCGCCAGGTCCATGTCGACATTGAATGCCAGTCCATGGAAGCTGCAGCCGCGACGCACGCGGATGCCCAGCGCGGCGATCTTGGCGTCGCCGACATACACACCCGGCGCGCCAGCGTGCCGCCCTGCCACGATGCCCCAGTCGGCAAGCGTGTCGATCAGCGCCTGCTCGATGCGGTGCACGTACTCGCGAACGCCGAGTTTCAGCCGGCTCAGGTCGAGCAACGGGTAGGCGACGAGCTGTCCCGGACCGTGATACGTCACCTGCCCACCGCGATCGACATGCAGCACCGGAATGGCGCCGGGCAGCAAGACGTGCTCTGGCTTGCCGGCTTGGCCGAGGGTGAAAACCGGATCGTGCTCGACCAGCCAGAGTTCGTCGACGGTGTGATCGCCACGCGTGTCGGTGAAGTGCTGCATCGCACGCCAGACGGGTTGGTAAGGCTGGCGACCGAGGTCGCGGACAAGGCAGTCGCGCAGGCTTCCCGACTGCGTCAGATCGTCCACTTCACTTCCGGGTGCTCGCGCAGCACGGCGTGGGCCACGTCGTATTGCTCGCGGGACTCGGCGCGGAAGCTCAGCTTGATCGAGACGAACTTGCCGCCGCTGGATTCGCGTGTCGTGACGGATTCATGCATGACCACAAGTCCGGCGGCTGCGAGCAGGGCCGGGATCTGTTCTTCCAGCCCGCTGCCGGACGGGCCCATCGCGGTGATTTCGAATTCGCCCGGAAACTGGAATCCGTGTTCGGGGTTGTCGGAGGAGATGTCCATGACAGGAATTATGCTGCCACCCGGACCTGAACCCAACTACCGGGCCCCGCTGCAGCGTAGGATTTTCCAGGTGGGGCCGACCGGCATTGGAGTTCGACGCGCATGGGCATGGCGACATTGTTGTGGGGAGTGATTTTCGGATCCATAGGAACCGGATTCTTCATCTATGGCAAACGCCAGGGCGCACCGGTCCCGCTGGTCTGCGGGATTGCGCTGATGGTGTTTCCATATTTCGTCTCCAGTGCGTGGGCGACCGTCGCGGTCGGCGCATTGCTGATGGCGATTCCGTATTTCGTGCGCCTGTAATTTCCAGGAACCAGACGTCGCTCCAGCAACTTGGCCCGCGCCGCGAGGGATTGCGCCTGCAATGCGGCCTGCCGCGCCGGCTCGCAGCAAGGCGAGCTGGTTGCGGGCGGCTATTCCAGCAGCCGCGCCCACCCTTCCATGCCTTCGATCTTCGAAAACACCATCTTGATGCACACCAGCAGCGGGACTGCCAGCAGCAGGCCGATGAAGCCCCAAACCCAGCCAAACACCATCAGGCCCAGGATCAGGATCAATGGCGACAGCGCCATGCGCCGGCCAAGCACGATGGGGGTGATGAACTGGCCTTCGAGCATGTGCAACAGCAGATAGATGCCGGCCGGCAGCAGGGAATGCAGTGGATAGTGGAAGGCGACGAAACCCATCAACAGCATGACCATGATCCCGATCAGGGGACCGACATACGGCGCGAAATTCAGCAGAGCGGCCATCGTGCCCCACAGCAGCGCTTCATCCAGCGGCACCTGCAGGAAGTACAACGCGCTGGCGAAGAGCAGGCCAAACAACGCGTTGATGACCGTGATCGTGAGCATGTAACGGGAGATCTCATGCTCGATCGACTGCAGGATGTCGACCGTGATTCGCTTCTGCTGGCGTCCAGGCAGCAGCGCGATTGCATTGCGCTGCAGGCTTTGCCCATAGACCATGAAGAAGAACGTCAGCAGCACCACCGCCAGCACCGAGGCCAGCATTCGGGGTGTGGCGGTCAGCGCCTTGTAGGGATCATTGACTTCCGTCTTGACGACCTGGGTGGTCGTGGCCGCGGTGTCGCCGCCAGCGACCCGCGCGATGTTCTCTGCGGCCTTGCTGGCCTCGCGCACTGGCTTGGCGAGGGTGCGCAGCTTCGGTGCCAGCTCGTGCATCTGATTGGGCACCTGGCGGATCCATTCGGCGGCGGGTGTCACCAGCTGGCGGCCGAGCCCGTAAATGCCCGCGATGCCGAACACCAGCACCATGAGTGCGCCGAGAAAGCGTGGAATCCAGATCCGTTGCAGCAGCCGGATGATCGGATTGCCGACCAGTGCGAAAAACGCTGCCAGCAGCACTGGCAAGATCAACTCCTGGGCCGCCCATGCGGTGTAGGCCACTGCCAGGGTCGCCAACACCAGGATCGCGGTGGACGCGCGCGGACGTGGCCGTGACGGCTTCGTGGGCGTCATCGGGCCAATGTTGATGGTTGCCAGCTCGGGCGCCGTATTTTCGACCGTCGCCTTCGTGTTGTTGTCGAGGATATCGCTCACAACATGCCGGCGGCGCGAAGGGATTCGGGCGTATGCGACAACGGAGCCGACGGCGTGACCGTTCGCGCCAGGGGTGGCGCGACGGGCGGGGCGGCGTTTGCCGCGTTTGCTGCCTGCTCGGCATGGCCTGCGGCGGCCTGCGCGCTGCTCCCGGCGAACAGCCCTGCCAATGAGCTGAGCATCTGCAATGCGCCACCGCCGCGCATCACGCGCTTGGCGGGCTCGGCCCGGCCAACGAGAAAGCCCGTGACCAGGCCGATCGAAACGATCCGGCCAGGCGTCCATGCTGTTTTCCATGACGTCTTGAAATGGCGCCAGTCAGCGCCTGCCTTGCGCTCCTTTTCCTCTAGCGCGCCTTCGGCCTGCTTCACTTTCTCGATCAATGACTCAAAGTTCATGGAATCCCTGCATGTTCACGGCGGCGTGATATCCACGCCCAGGCCTTTTTTGACCGGATCGTTCGCCGTCGCCTCTGCCACTTTTTCGGCGGCCGCCTCGGCCGATGCTTCTGAGCCGGCATCGGGCATGAACCGGGCGAGCTCTCCAATGCCCAGGCGCCCCAATTGACGCCGTGTCGCCTTCAGGCGGGTGAAGTCGAAATACGCCATTGCCTTCCAGCCACCCAGCCCGGTAGCCATGATGCTCACCACTGCGGCCAGCAGCATCGACAGCGACCAGGCCCAGCCCAGGTTCAGGCTCAGCCACGTGATCAATGCGGCCATCAGGAGCAGCCACGCCGACGCGCCAAACGCGATTGCCAAGCCGGTAAAGGCGAGCGTGCGGCCGAACGCGCTGCGGGCCAGCGAGACATCGGCCGACAACAGGATCCGGAAGGCCTTGCTGGCGTCACGACCGGCGCGCCAGGTGGCGCCTCCGGCCGCACGCAGTTGCCGCAGCGACTCTTCGATATCCGGCGCCTTGGCGTCGGGATCGACATCCACCTCGGGGGCTTTGGACTTGGTCTGGCGTTCGAGCTCGTCGGCGGAAACGCTCATCGAGGTTTACTTGTCGCCGCTGCCGCTACGTCCCAGTTTCGCGATGATCCAGCCGGTGGCAAACGCCATGCCGAACGAGGCCAACGGGCGTTCACGGATCAACTCCGACGCGCTGTCGATCAGGTCGCGCCCCTTGTCCATCAATGCGTCCATCTGCTCGCGGCTCGCGGCGCCGGCCTGCTCGACGGCGGCGATGCCGGACAGTGCGCTTTCGGCCAGCTCCGACTTCATCTGCGCCTTGCCCAGCCGCATTTCGTCGCCGGCCGCGCTGCTGGCGCCCTTGATGGTTTCACCGGCGTGCACGGCGGCCTGCTTGAGATGGACGCCAGCGTCGCCGAGATTGGATTTCAGGCCATCGGTGGCAGTGGAGGGTGTGGTGTTCATGGTGGGGCTCCTTGGGGTGACGACATCCGACGAGGATGCCGGGGTTCATGTGATTTAAGTGTGTGGTGCTGCTTACTGCATCAGCAGGTCGCCCTGCGCATTTCCGCGCACGATTCGCAAAACCAGCTTTGGTTGATCGGTAGCGCGATTTGGATTGGAAAAGCTCAAGCGAAACCCGGGCAGGTCGTCGAAGCGTCCACTGTTGGCGGCGATGACGACGTCGCCATCCTGCAGGCCATTGCTGGCCGCGCGACTGCCGCCGGCCACCTTTTCCACCAGCACGCCATTGGCCCCAGCCTGACGCAGGCGCTCGGGTAGCTCCGTGAACGTCGCCCCGGACAGCCGCGGATCCAGCATCAGGCCATCGACCGCCTTGGCCTGCTCGCGCAGGTTGGCGCTGACTTGAAGCGGCTTTCCATTGCGCCGCACGTCCAGTGCGACCCTGGCACCCACGGCTTGCAACCCTTCGAAATTATGCAGCGCCTCGCGATCGGCGAGGTGCTGGCCATTGGCGCCGACGATGACGTCGCCGGGTTGCAGCCCCGCCGCCGCCCCGGCCGAGCCGGGGTACACGCGCGTCACCACCGCGCCGGTTGCGGGATCCAGGTGCAGGGCGGCAGCAATTTTCGCGTCGACATCCTGGGTGTCGATGCCCAGGCTTCCGCGCCGCACTTCGCCGGTCGCGGCAAGTTGGCGCATGACATCGCCGGCGAGATTGGACGGGATGGCAAACCCCAGCCCGATGTTGCCGGCCATGCTGCCCTGCGGATTGAAGCTGGCGGTGTTGATGCCGACAAGTTCGCCGCGCAGGTTGACCAGCGCGCCGCCGGAATTGCCCGGGTTGATCGAGGCGTCCGTCTGGATGAAGTTCTGGAAGCCCAGGCCGCGCAGGCCGCTGCGGCCGACCGCCGAGACAATGCCCGACGTCACCGTCTGCCCGATGCCGAACGGATTGCCGACCGCGACCACGAAGTCGCCGACCTGCAAACGGCTGCTGTCGGCCAGTGGAATCGCGGTGAGTTTGTCGGCCTTGATCCGCATGAGGGCGACATCGGTGTCCGGATCGGAGCCCACGAATTCGGCTTTCATCGTGCGCCCGTCGGCCAGTGTCACGGAGACTTCGTCGGCGCCTTCGATCACGTGGTGGTTGGTCAGGATCAGGCCACGCGCGGCATCCACGATCACGCCCGAGCCCAGCGACTGGTTGATCTGTTCCTGCGGGATGTTCGGGAACATGCGGCGAAACACTGGGTCGTTGGCGAACGGATTGTTGATCCGCACCCGCTGCTGGCTGTGCACGCTGACCACCGCCGGCAGCACACGCTGCAACATGGGTGCCAGCGATGGCAGCGCCTGGCCACCGACAGCGGCCGGCAAGGCGGCGATGGAAGGCACGACATGCGGTGATGCCGACACGGCAGTGTCCAGCGTGTCATGCAGCGCGGTCGCGACGAAGCCGCCAAAGGCGGCCGCCGCGGTCAGGGCCAACAGGGTGCTGCGGGACGATGGACGCATGCGTCGTCTGTATCCGGAGTTCGTGTAAGTGAGGCAAACGTGGACGCTGGCCGCACCGGAATCAAGGCGGCCTCGGATCAAGTTCTCACAGGCCGGATGAACCAGTTGTGGATCGGCGAACGGCCGGGCCAGGCTGTCCGCCCCTGGGTCGAACCACCTCCGCTTCCTTCGCCGGTGTTTGAGTACGCGCAACAACTCAAGCGCCGCCGAGCGATCGTGCCTGCAACAGACAAACGGACGTTGACTTCACCATTGGTCAGGCTTACCTTGGACGCCCGCGTTGCCACAACATGTTGTGGTAAACAGGGCAACGGAAGCCCAAGTAATGGGGTATCGCGGTAACGCGTTCCGCCGGAGAAACCGGCCACTTGGTCCCGCCGATGGGAGCGGCGGATGGGGGAGGACCAGCCCCGCGGGGTGGGACCACCACACAGCGACACAACGTCGTGGCGCGCATGCTTGGCGCTCCGGCTACTGCCTTCCACGACCTCGAATGGTCGTGTCGCGGCACCGACATCACACATGGCCGCGGCAGCGTCGCGCCGGACGAGGAGACAAGACGGGATGAGCACAGTGCGCCTTGAGGCAGTCAGAAGCGGAATGGACAACAAGGCGGACGAACATGCAGCGGAACGAAGCATCCCCATGCAGCCGGCGTCGACCGACATCTGGGACAAGAAATACCGCCTGAAGACCAAGGCCGGCGACGCCATCGACGCCGACATCGACGGCACCTACCAACGCGTGGCCACGGCGTTGTCCGATGCCGAACCGACGCTCGAATTGCGACGCTTCTGGAACGAACGTTTCCTGTGGGCGCTGCGTCGTGGCGCGATCCCCGCCGGGCGCATCACCTCCAATGCCGGCGCGCTGGAGCACAAGCCTGCGACGTCGACCATCAACTGCACTGTCAGCGGCATCATCGAGGATTCGATGGATGGCATCCTGGAAAAGGTGCATGAGGCCGGGTTGACCCTGAAAGCCGGCTGCGGCATCGGCTACGAATTCTCGACGCTGCGCCCGCGCGGGGCGTTCGTCGCTGGCGCCGGCGCGTATACGTCGGGGCCGATGTCGTTCATGGATATCTACGACAAGATGTGTTTCACCGTGTCCTCCGCCGGCGGCCGGCGTGGCGCGCAGATGGGCACGTTCGACGTCTCGCATCCCGACGTGAAGGATTTCATCCGCGCCAAGCGCGAAGACGGTCGGCTGCGCCAGTTCAACCTGTCGTTGTTGATCACGGACGGCTTCATGGACGCGGTGGCCAACGATGGCGACTGGCCGCTGGTGTTCCCGATCAACGCCAAGGAGCAGGGCGATTTCGACCTCAACGACGCAGCGCAGGTCGTCTGGCGCGACTGGCCGGTGCACAGGAACTACGTCACCCGCGACGATGGCCTGGTCGCCTGCCGGATCTACGGCCACATCCGCGCACGGCACCTGTGGGACATGATCATGGTGTCGACGTATGACTACGCCGAGCCGGGCTTCATCCTGATCGACCGCGTCAACGAGATGAACAACAACTGGTGGTGCGAGAACATCCGCGCGACCAATCCGTGTGGCGAGCAACCGCTTCCGCCTTACGGAGCGTGCCTGCTGGGCTCGGTCAACCTGACCAAGTTCGTGCATCACCCCTTCACCGACCAGGCGACGTTCGACTGGGACGAGTACAAGGAGGTCGTGCGCGTGTTCACCCGCATGCTCGACAACGTGGTCGAGGTCAACGGCCTGCCGTTGCAGAAACAGCGCGACGAGATCCTGCGCAAGCGCCGCCACGGCATGGGATTCCTTGGGCTTGGCAGCACCGTGACCATGCTGCAGATGAAGTACGGCTCCGCGGAATCGTGCGAATTCACCGAACGCATCGCGCGCGAGATGGCAGTGGCCGGGTGGGAAATGGGATTGGAGCTGGCCAAGGAAAAAGGCGCAGCGCCCATCATGGATGAACAGTTCACGATCACCGCCGAGATGCTGCGCAAGCGCCCGGAGATGGTGGTTGATGGCTGGAAGCTGGGGCAGGAAATCGAAGGCAAGGTGCTGCTCGCCAGGTACTCGCGCTACATGCAGCGCGTGGCCGGGGTCGCACCGGAGCTGGTCGAAGAGCTCGCCCAGGTCGGTTCGCGCTTCACCCACCACAGCTCGATCGCCCCCACCGGCACGATCTCGCTGTCGCTGGCCAACAATGCCAGCAATGGCATCGAGCCCTCCTTTGCCCACCACTACAGCCGCAACGTCATCCGGGAAGGCAAGAAGTCGAAGGAGAAGGTCGACGTCTGGTCGTATGAGCTGTTGGCGTATCGCGAACTGGTGAACCCCAAGGCGATGCCATTCGCCGAGGACGCGCTCGGCAAGCTGCCTGACTACTTCATCTCCGCCGACGACATCTCACCGAAAGAGCATGTTGATGTGCAGGCCGCGGCGCAGAAGTGGGTGGACTCCTCGATTTCCAAGACCGCGAACGTCCCGACCGACTATCCGTACGAGGACTTCAAGGACATCTACCGCTACGCACACGAGCAGGGGTTGAAGGGCTGCACCACCTTCCGCTTCAACCCCGCCGCCTTCCAGGGCGTGCTGGTCAAGGAAGCCGACCTGGAAAACACGCTGTACCGGTTTGAGCTGGAAGACGGCGAGGTGGTCGAGGTCAAGGGCAACGAACAAATCGAATACGACGGGGAAATGCACACCGCCGCCAACCTGTTCGATGCCTTGAAAGAAGGGTATTACGGAAAGTTCTGAGTCGCGCGCCATGCGTTGGTGTCGGCGACGCTGCCGGTGTCGCCGGCGTTCGCGGAATGATTTCGGGGATTTCGCAGGACCCTGGCGGATGAGTTTTTGACAACGGTATTTGCGAATGTCGCGCACACCACTTGTATCCATCACGCGCGGCGGGTATAGCATCGCTCCGGTAACACCTGTATTGCACCTATACGCCCAAACGAGGACGGCTCATGAGCAACGGTAATGGAGTGACGGCGACGCTGTCGAAGGCCGCCGAAAATGTCGCGGACACCGCGGTCAACATCGGCAGTGCGATTGCATCCACCGCCAGCGGCGCAGTGGCAACGGTTCGCAAGACCGCGACAAAGGCCCGCAAGGCGGTCAAGAAGGCCACCAAGTCGGCGAAGAAATCCCTGAGCAAGGCCAGCGCCAACGCAAAGGCCGAGGCTGCGAGCCTCAAGCGCAAGGGCGTCGGCAAGAAGAAGGCGGCCAAGAAGGCCACCACCAAGAAGACCGCGAAGAAGGCAACAAAGAAGACGGCAAAGAAGGCAACCAAGAAAGCCGCCGTCAAGAAGACTGTAAAGAAGGCAACGCGCAAGGCACCCGCACGCAAGGTCGCAGCGAAGAAAGCCGTCAAGAAGGCGACGCGCAAGGTCGCCGCCCGCAAGACCGCGATCAAGAAAGCCGTGCGCAAGGATGTGGCCGCGGCCAGGAAGACCGTGAAAAAGGCCGCCAAGGCCGTCAGGAAGGCGACCGGCACCGCCAAGCGCAAGACCGCGGTGATGAAAAAGACCGCATCGCGTTCGGCCGCTGGCAAGAAGGCCGCTGCGACCCGCGCCAAACGCGGAAGCTGAAGTCCACCGCCCGGCCCGCCCGCACTCGCGGGTGGGCCGGAACGGTTGCGTATTGATACAACGCATCCCCATCGCACCACGTCACCGCATCAGTCCCGGATCCCCATGGCCGTCAAGATCGACAAGAAAATCAAGGGTTACACCGTCGTCAGTCCTGAAGCGAAGGAAGCCGCCCGCGTTGAATCAGCGCGCGTCGAGGCCGTCTCGCGCATCGCGCTCGAAGCGCAGCTGCCGATGGCCGATGTCATCCAGATGCACGAGAAGATCGAGCGCCCCGAGGTGCTGATCGGCTCCACCTACAAGATCAAGTCGCCGCTGGTGGAACACGCGATGTACGTGACCATCAACGACATCGTGCTGAACGCCGGCAGCGAGCACGAGCAGCGCCGCCCGTTCGAGATCTTCATCAATTCCAAGTCGATGGACCACTTCCAGTGGATCGTCGCGCTGACCCGCATCATGTCTGCCGTGTTCCGCAAGGGTGGCGACGTCACCTTCCTGGTCGAGGAAATGAAGGCGGTGTTCGATCCCAAGGGCGGCTATTTCAAGGCCGGAGGCGTGTACCAGCCGTCGCTGGTGGCAGAACTGGGCAGCATCGTCGAGGACCACCTCAAGTCGATCGGCATGATGCACGACCCGGACATGTCCGACACCCAGCGCGCCCTCATTGCCGAAAAACGCCGCGCCTTCGAGCAGCGGCAGGGCTCAAAAAAAAACTCTGACGTAAGCGCGACCCTCGCGCCGCGCGAGAGCGAAAACGAATCCCACGACGAGTCCATCGAGATCACCGGCGACGGCGCGTCCTTTCCGCCCTCGGCCGTGATGTGCCACAAGTGCCACAACAAGTCCGTGGTGATCATGGACGGCTGCGCGACCTGCTTGAATTGTGGGTATTCGAAGTGCGGTTGAGTCGCGAACCAGAGGCAATGATCGACCTCCAATTTCGTTGAGGTCACCGCGCTGCGGAGCGATATTCACCGCCGTCACGACCGCCTAACAGGCAGGCTGGAACCGTACACGGCGCACGGTGAGTTGGCGTTGATTGATCCGCACCGTGATGAGCCATCCGCCCGCAGTTTCCCAACCCGCAGTTTCCCAAATGGAGAATTCGAATGATTCGCAAAAACACACTCATGCTGGCTTTACTGATCCCCTTGTTGGCAGCGATGTCGGCCTGCAAAGGCAAAGACGCTGATGATGCCGCGCCTGCCCCCGTGCCTGCCGCCGACGCCACCACGCCGCCACCCGATGCTGCGACAGCTCCCGCCCCCATGGCTGCCGGCGCCATGCCTGCCGCGGCCGCAGGAGACACGCCGTTTGCGGATCTGGACACCAACCACGACGGCTCGTTGACCAAGGACGAATTGCCCGACGGCGAAATGCTGAAGGATCATTTCTCCAAAGCCGATACCAATGGCGACGGCAAGCTCTCCGAGACAGAAGCTGCAAGTCACCGGGCCGAGATGGCTGCCGCAACTCCGGCGCCGTAAGGTCGATTTACGCTCGTGTTTTGCGTGGCTTCGCGCGCAAGGCGGATTACTCCGCCTTGCGTCGCAAAAAAAAGGCCAGGTTGATTCCAGCTGGCACCTTTTGGGTTACAACTTTCGTTTGCGGCGGATAACGTGCAGCGCTCTGCCCACCTGTTCGCATGGCCAGTTGTCGGCGCCGCAGTTGAGAAGTTCGCCAGCTTCCCGGCAGGTCGGGCAGTCATTCCAGCTCGAAGCGCTTGAGCTCCTCGATGTGCGCCTGGGCGCGGCGCAAGCTGTTGCCGGTGACGCTATCGGCCATGAACCTTGCAAGCTTCGGTCTGGCGGCGCTGCGCGAGTAGCGATGGAACCAGGCGGTCGCCAGCAATCCAGCGATGCCGATGCCGTAGCCAATCCAGATCACCGACGGCGCGTGCGCATACAGGTTGACCCCGCCCAGCGCACAGACAATCGTCATGATCGGCACCCACATGAACCACCACGGCAGTCCTGCCACCATGCCACTGAGGATGTAGGCGCGTCGAACGCGCGCGAGCTGGGTCTGGATCTCGAGCACCGGGGCGGTGTAGTCGAGCTTGCTGATGCCGCCGAGCACGATGCCGGCCAGGATGATGCAGCCCACGCCATACGCATGCACGATCACGCCGGCGATGATCACCGCTGCCGCATCGGGCTTGCTGCTCCACAGCTGCGCCGCCAGCAAAATGAAACCCAACCCGAACAGCATCTGCACAAGTTGGCCGAAGAACAACGGCCGCAAGCTGGAGCGCGTCTTGTCGAAACGGTGCGCTCGCAACAGTTCCAGATTCAGGGCGTTGTCGCGTTGCAGGCGCGCATCAAGCACGTGCCAGGCAGACTTGAAGTCGTCGAATTCCATGAGAGTGTCCTTTGATGTTCGGGGAGGGCGGGAGTCAAATGTCGTCGCGGATGCGTTGCTTCAGGCGCCCAATCTTGGTCGAGACGTTGGCTTCGCTGATGCCGAGGATTTCGGCGATCTCGAGCCCGCTTTTTTCTTCCATGTAGAGCAACAGCAAGGCGCGATCGAGCGGCGACTGGCGCTCGATGAAGGCTTGCAACAGGCCCAGGTGCTGGTTGGCTTCGTGATCAAATGCGTTCTCGTCCGCCATGTCGTGCAGCGTCTCGTCCAGCGCCTGCATGCGGTGCTGGCGCCGGCTGTCGCTTCGTACGAAGCTGATCGCCACGTTCAGCGCTATGCGGTACATCCAGGTGCTGAAACGTCGCGCCGGGTCGTAGCCTGGCCATGCACTCCACAGTTGCGCGGCGATTTCCTGCGCGATGTCGGCGCGGTCGTCGGGATGTCGGCAATAGGTGTTGGCCACTTTGAACACGATCGCGCGATGGCGCTGCAGGAGTTCGCCAAATACGTGTTGGTCGATGTTCGCCATGGTGCTGACCTGCTGCATGGAGTGATGTCCTGCGGGCTCAATGCGCCCTTCGACACCATGATTCGCGGCACTGTGCGATTTCTCACAGCATGAGTGGCAGAGGGACTGCCCTGACCGTAAACCGAGTGTCGTGGATATTCGTCAATGCGCGACTTCTGGCTCACCACCGATACCGCAGGCTGGGGGATTCTGCGCCACGCCCGCACCCGGCACGAAACGAGCGGTCGCCGGCCCGCGGGTTGAAACAAGGCGTTGCGTTCGAGCGCCGCGACATGCCGGGGATCACCCTTGAGGGTGTCGTCCATGTTGGCCATGGCATGCGCGTGGCGTGGTTCAAGGATCCCGATGGCAACATCCTCCACCTGATCAGCCACTAGCAACAGGCGCAAATGTTGGAGGAGCGGCTTGCATCGGCGTCGCCTCCGCGTAGGCTGCGGACATGCCGATCTGGAAACGCCTGGGGTTCCTGCTTGTGTTCGTCGTCCCGGCGTTGATGCCGATGGCGGGGTGGCTCGGCGTGCGCAGCGGGCATCCGGCGCTGATGGCGTGGTTTCCATTGTTCTTCCTGTTCGTGGTGCTGCCGGTGGTGGACCTCCTGCTCGGGCACGATCCAGGACAGCCGCGCGCCGATGCGGAGGCTGCGCTGGAGCACGACACATGGTTCCGCGCGATCACCTTGGCAGCGCTGCCGGTGCAGGCGGGGTTGCTGGCGTGGTCTGGATGGTTCCTGCTGCACGCAGGACTGGGCGTGGTCGGCACGGTCGGATGGATGCTGTCGCAGGGGGTGGTGGGCGGTGTGATCGCCATCAACGTTGCGCACGAATTGATCCACAAGGCCACGCGTCTTGAGCCCGTGGTCGGCGGGCTGCTGCTGGCGAGCGTGGGTTATCACGGTTTCAAGATCGAACACCTGCGCGGCCATCACGTGCATGTTTCGACGCCGCGCGATGCGTCGAGCGCGCGCGCCGGGCAGACACTTTGGAATTTCCTGCCGCGCGCGTTGCTGCGCAACAACATCAACGCATGGCGACTGGAAGCGCGACGGCTGCGCGGACGCGGATTGCACTGGTGCCATTGGCGCAACGAGTTGATTGGCTGGACTGCGGTGTGGCTGGGCGCTGCCGTTGCATTCTGGCTGTGGCTCGGACCGGTGGGCTTCGTGTTCTTCGTGGTGCAGGGGCTGCTGGCGGCCTGCGCACTGGAGACCATCAACTACATCGAGCACTACGGGCTTGAGCGCGCGCGCCTGGCCGATGGCCGTTACGAGCGCACCACCCACATGCACTCGTGGAACTCCGATTACGCCCTGAGCAACCTGATCCTGCTGCACCTGCAGCGTCATTCCGACCACCACGAATCGCCGCGGCGGCGGTATCCGCTGCTGCTGCACCACGCCGCCAGTCCGCAGTTGCCCGGCGGCTACGCGGCGATGTTCGTGCTCGCGCTGTGCCCGCCGCTGTGGTTCCGCGCCGTCGATCCGGTGCTGGCGTATTGGAAGCAGGCACATGCGGGAGATCCGCCGCTGCGCATGTGACCGCCCCTTGCCGGACGATCACGGTATGCAGGCGCGCGCACGCGTCCAATGGCGCATTGCACGTTGCGATCCTCCCGATGCCCAAGTCCGCCACCGTCCTGCTCATCCGCCACGCCGAGAAATCCGGCGACCCATTGGACGTCGCCCTGACACCCGCCGGAGAAGCCCGGGCGCAGGCTTACGTCGCCTACTTCCGAAACCTCCCGCGTGGGCCGGCACCTGTCGCTACCCCGACGCACCTGATCGCTGCGACCGACTCTGTGCACAGCACGCGCTCGCGCCTGACGCTCGAACCGTTGGCAGCGTCGCTGGATGTGCCGCTGGATCTGTCCGTCGCCGACCACGATTTCCAGCGACTCGCAGACCGCCTGCTGGGCGATTCCCATTACGACAGCGCGACCACCATGATCTGCTGGCACCACGGTCAGATCCTGGCGTTGGCGCATGCGCTTGGTGCGCCGCCATCATCGCTGCCAGCGATCTGGCCCGACCCCATATTCGGATGGTTGTTGCGGTTGGATTTCGACGCGAGCGGGCAACTGCATGGGGTGCAGGCGAGCAACCAGCAATTGATGTTCGACGACCACGGCGTGTCGCCCTAGCGCATCAATCGAATGCAGGCCGGTCGCAGGTCTCGTACCCGCCAAACGCAGACTACTTTTTGTGACGTGACTTCTTCTTGTGCGTTTTTGCTTTTTTCGCTGCCGCCGCGGCGGCAGCATCCGCCGCCCGCTGGCGTGCATGCACCTGCTGGATCTCCGCTGGCAACTGTTGTTGCAGCAGTGCCAGCAGGTCGGCAACGACATCGCTGTCGACCGGCGTGCCGACAGTCGACTTTGCAGTCACCTGCGTGGTCAATTCATGGACGTTGTCCGACAGCGGCAACCCGTGCGTAAGGATCAGCAACGGCTGGCCCCTGTAGCGAACCGAGTACAGCCCAATCATTTGCGAACGGCTGTCGTAACTGGCTTGCGGCGTGCGCACGACAATGTCGCCGATGGCGTTCCACACGTCGATTGGAATGGCGTGGAGAGTGAACTCCCCGCGCGTCACTGTCGGCGGCAGCAGATCCAGGGAGGCAGGCGGCGGGGGTGGTGGGGGCGGTGGTTTCTGCGTCGCGCACGCGGCCAACACCAGGACAAGGCACGAGATGCATGCCAGATCGCGCCAAAGAGGGACAGCAAGGGTGCGTGCGGGCTTTTCCATGGAACTGTTATTGCGCGCATCAGGTGAAGGCGGGGCAAACAACGTGGCGTCGGCCTCTGGCCCGGCTCACCGACGGCTTGGGATTTGTGCGACGCTCCCTACCCCCTCTGCGGAGTTCCCACATGCGCGCATTCCTTCCGGTTCTGGCCTTGTTGCCGTTGTCCGTCATGGCGGCAATGCCGGTGAAGGCACCACACATACCGAAGATGCACGCCGCGACCCAAGTCTCCGCTCCGCATTTGGTTGCCCCGCTTGCATTAGGTGGTGTCGGCGGCTGGGATTATCCGTTGGTCGATGGCGCGAGCCATCGCCTGTACCTCAGCCGTGGCGACCGCATCATGGTGGTCGACACGGCCACCGGCAAAGCCGTCGGCGAAATCGCGCATACCGACGGCGTCCACGGCGTCGCGCTGGCGCCGCGCCATGGTGTCGGTTTCACCAGCAACGGCAAGTCGAACAGCGTGTCGGTGTTCGACTTGAAAAGCCTGCAGGTACTGACCGAGATCGCGATCCCGGGTCGCGGCCCGGATGCCATCCTGTACGACCGCGCCAGTGACCGCGTGCTGACGTTCAATGGCAAGAGTGAAGACATCACCGTGATCGATGCGCGCAAGCGCGCAGTCGTCGCCACGATCAAGCTCGACGGCAATCCCGAGTTCGCCGCCAGCGATGGCAAGGGCCATGTGCTGGTCAACATCGAAAGCAAGGGCGAACTCGCGCAACTTGATGCGCGCGTGGCGAAGGTGCTGTCGACATGGACGCTCGGCGGTTGCGAAGAACCCAGCGGGCTGGCCGTGGACGTCGCCCATCGGCGCACGTTTTCGGTCTGCCAGAACGCGATGATGGTGGTGCTGGATGCCGATACCGGTCGTCGCGTCGCGCAGTTGCCGATCGGCGCCGGCCCGGATGGCGCGGCATTCGATCCGGCGCTGGGGCTGGCGTACAGCGCCAATGGCCACGATGGCACGCTGACGGTGGTGCACGAAGACGATCCGGAGCACTTCCATGTTGTCGCCAACGTGCCGACCCAGGTGAGTGCCCGCACCATCACGCTGGATGCGGCCAGCCATCGGGTGTATCTGCCTGCCGCGAACTTCGGGCCGTTGCCTGCCGATGCGCCTGCGCACACGCGACCGCCGATGCTGCCCGACAGCTTTGGCGTGGTCGTGCTGCAGCCCTGAGGCACCCGCTTGGGTGAGATCCGCGTTGGGGTAAGCTCGGCGCGGTTTCCACCCGGCTCACGCATGCAACCGATCGCTCCGTCTTCCTTCACCCCCGTGCTGTTCATGGCGGGAATCGGCTGGATCTATTACCGACGCATCCGTCGCCAGTTCGGGCGCCAGCAATGGCGACCCGGTACCGGGCGCTGGCTGCGACTGATCCTTCTGGCGGTGCTGCTGGCCGGGATCTGCGTGGCGGCAAGCACCATCGCCAATGCACTGTTGCCGGTTGTCGCAGGGATCGCGATCGGTGGGTTGCTCGGTTGGCTCGCGCTACGACACACGCACATCGAAAGCGTCGACGGCACGCAGTGGTACACACCCAATCGGTGGATTGGCGGCGCACTGTCGCTGCTGCTGGTCGGACGCCTGGCCTGGCGATGGAGCCATGGTGGATTCATGACCGGAGGTGGCCCGGCCACCCTGCAGCAGGGCAGCATGCTGACGATGGCGTTTGTTTCCACATTGCTGGCGTATTACCTGGTCCAGGGCATCGGATTGGGCTGGCGCATGCAGCAACTGACGACGCAACCCTTGGGCTGACCGGTGCAGTTGCGATACGTCATCGCATGCACGTTGCTTGCGCTGGTTGCGACATCCGTGCAGGCGCGCACGGTGTATCGTTGCGTGCGCCACGGCAGCGTCAGCCTGGCGACCGCGCCGGAACCCGGCTCGCATTGCATTGCCCACACGTACGACGACAACGCGGCTGCCGTGCCCAACCTGTGGGGCAACCTGGGGGTCGTCCAAGGCGCGTTGTATCAGCGCGAACAGGATGGCGTACTCGTTTACAGCACGCGCAACCTGCCGGGCTCGACACGGGTGTTCGGCTTTACCGTGCGCACGCCACCGGGGTCTCCGGCGCATGTGGGGCTTGGCAAGGTCGGCGCGCCGCAACTGGACCGGTATGCGGCGCAGTTCCGCGCGGCAGCGAAGGCCACCGGCGTGGACGATGCCTGGTTGCGCGCGATCGCCCATGCGGAAAGCGGCTTCGATGCGCACGCGCAGTCGCCCAAGGGCGCACAGGGCGTGATGCAGCTGATGCCCGAGGTGGCACGCGAATATGGCGTGCATGATCCATTCGCCTCCGCTCAGTCGATTGGCGCGGGCGCACGTCATCTGCGCGGGTTGAAACGTCGCTATCACAACAACCTGACACTGGTGGCGGCGGCGTACAACGCCGGCATCGGCGCCGTCACCCGTTATGGGGGCGTGCCGCCGTACGCGGAAACCCAGGCCTACGTCGCCAAGGTGCAGGCGCTCTATGAGCGCTACCGCGAGGCTTTAGGCGAATCCGCGCTGGCGCACTGAAAGGGTCTGTGTGGCGAAGGTCATGCCGCCGAACGGCATGGGACACGGGTGGCCACGTCGGCCACGATGTCGTCAGCGTCTGTATCGGCGCCTCTCCCCCGGCTCGGATCATCGCGAGCGTCGAGCACCACCACTGACTCCCCCGAGGCATGGTGTGCGCGCCTTCCACGCAAGTGGAGGGCGCTTTTTTTGCCTTCACCGCCCGTATCCCGCTCGTGTGAAGTTGGCGCTTGACGCCGGCACCGCCACAATGGGGGTCCACACGATGGAGCCCCGCATGGCCGACCCCAAGGAAGCACGCGTCCCGGATATCGGAGGCTATGACGATGTGCCGGTGATCGAGGTCCTGGTCGCGGTGGGCGATTCGGTGACGCTCGACCAGGGCCTGGTCACGCTGGAATCGGACAAGGCGACGATGGAAGTGCCGGCGCCGTTCGCCGGAATCGTGCGCGAACTCAAGGTCAAGCTGGGCGACAACGTGTCCGAGGGCAGCGTGGTCGCGGTGATCGAGCCTGCCGAGGCAGCGCCTGCTGCAGCCGATGACGCAACTCCTGCGAAGACGCCCGCCGCGCCGCCGCGCGCTGAACCCGAAGCACCGAAAGAACGCACGCGCAGCGTCGAAACCGGCACGGGTGTCGAGCCGGTTGCGGTCCAGCAAGAGGCGGACAACATCGCGCAGGCGTCCATCGACAAGGAAGCGTTGCTTGCCGGTGCGACGGCACAACCGGCGCCGACAAAACACCCTGCGACAGCGTCACTTTCGACGGCACGTTTCGATGCCGACGCGGTCATGCCCGATAAAACGCCCTATGCGAGTCCGGCGGTGCGGCTGCTCGCCCGCGAACTTGGCGTCGAGCTGGCGCACGTCACCGGTTCCGAGCGCGGTGGCCGCATCAGCCGCCAGGACGTGCAGACATTCGTCAAGGGTGCCTTGGCGGGTCGCGCATCCGGGACGACCACGGCTGGCGGGGGCTTGAATCTGCTGGCATGGCCGAAGGTCGACTTCAGCAAGTTCGGCGAGACTGAAACCCGCGAACTCACCCGCATCCAGAAGCTGTCCGGTGCCAACCTCGCGCGCAACTGGGCCATGATCCCGCACGTCACCCAGCACGACGATGCCGACATCACCGGGCTGGAAGCGTTGCGCGTCGCACTGAACAAGGAAAACGAAAAAAACAAGGATGCCGTCAAGCTGACCATGCTCGCGTTCCTGATGAAGGTCTCGGTGGCCGCGCTGCAGAAGTATCCCAACTTCAATTCGTCGCTGGATGCCAATGGCGAAAACCTCACGCTGAAGAAATATTTCCACATCGGCTTTGCCGCCGACACCCCGAATGGCCTGGTCGTGCCGGTGGTGCGCGATTGCGATCGCAAGGGCGTGTTGCAGATCGCGCGCGAAACCGGTGAGCTCGCGGCGAAGGCTCGCGAAGGCAAGCTTGGCCCGGCCGACATGCAGGGTGGGTGTTTCTCGATCAGTTCGCTCGGCGGCATTGGCGGCACGTCGTTCACCCCGATCGTGAATGCACCGGAAGTGGCCATCCTGGGCGTGTCGAAAGCGGCGATGAAACCGGTGTGGGATGGCCACCAATTCGCGCCACGCCTGCTGCTGCCGTTGTCGCTGTCCTACGATCACCGCGTGATCGACGGTGCCGCGGCCGCGCGCTTCACCGCGTACCTGGCGCAACTGCTGGGGGACATGCGCCGGGTGCTGCTCTAGATGGCCAAACCCGACGTGGGCGACAACCTGCAACACGCCGGTGATCGTGTTCGCGATGCGGCAGGCGATGCCGCGCAGGAAAGCTGGCGCGGGGTCCAACCGCTGCTTGACTTCAAGCTGCTGCACATTGCCGGGCTCGACCTCACGGTGGGCGGGTTGGTCGCAGCCGTGTTGGCGCTGGCGGCAGCATGGTTCGCCTCCTCGCTGGTGCGACGCGCGCTGACCCACTACGCGGAACGCAATGCGCACGCCAACCGCGCCGCGCTCTACACACTTGCGCGGATGGTGCATTACGTCCTGCTGTTGCTGGGTGCACTGCTGGCGCTGGACCTGGCCGGGATTCCCGTCGGAAAATTCGCCGTGTTTGCCGGCGCATTGGGTGTCGGCCTGGGCTTTGGCCTGCAGGCGATCTTCAGCAATTTCATCTCCGGACTGATCCTGTTGTTCGACCGCTCGTTGAAGGTCGGGGACTTCGTCGAACTGGCTTCCGGTGTGCATGGCGAGGTGCGCGACATCAAGATCCGCGCGACCCGCATCGTCACCAACGACAACATCGACATCCTCGTGCCGAATGCGGAATTCGTCACCGGCCGGGTCGTCAACTGGACGTATCGCGAAGTCTCGCGGCGCGTGCGCATCCCCTTCGGCGTTGCTTACGGCAGCGACAAGGAGCTGGTCAAGAAGGCCGCGCTGGAAGCGGCAGCGGAGGTCCGATTCACACTCACCCTGGAAGGTGCACGTGGGCCCAGGGTCTGGCTGGTCAACTTCGGTGCCAGCAGCCTGGATTTCGAACTGGTGGTGTGGCTCAACGCCGAGGCCACCAAACGCCCGAGTGCAGTTCGTGCGGCCTACACCTGGGCGTTGCACACCGCTCTGGCCAAATACGCGATCGAAATCCCGTTCCCCCAGCAGGACCTGCACGTGCGCAGCCTGTTCGGCCGCCACGGCGACGAGGCACTCGCATTGATGCGCAGTGTCGCCAGTGTCGACGCGGAGATCTTCGCCGAGCGCTTCGGTCCGCAACTGGGCACTGGGCTGAGTGGACAGGAGCGCGCTGCACTCGCCTCCAACGACGCGCAGCAGGACGTGGAGGAGCATCGGCAGGTGGAACGTGAGATCGCGCGCGAGACGCAGTCGCTGCCGCGAGGCTCGGACCGGGATGCTCCGCTGGATGATGCAGCCCCCGGCGAGTCTGCCGAAGACCCGGCAGCGACGGGACCGGACACCATGCCACGGAGCAAGCGATGAGCCACGTTGAAGTAAAAGTCCCCGACATTGGCGGCTACGACGACGTGCCGGTGATTGAAGTGCTGGTGGCGATCGGCGACACGGTCAAGCTCGACCAGGGTCTTCTCACGCTGGAATCCGACAAGGCGACCATGGAAGTGCCGGCGAGTGTCGCGGGCGTGGTCACGGAGATAAAGGTCAAGGTCGGCGACAAGGTGTCGCAAGGCAGTGTGGTGGTCGTAATCGAATCAACAGCGACAGCGACTAGTGCACCCTCTCCACGTGCTGCAGAAGGGAGCCCTCCAGCACGGAGCCCGGCTGAGGAAGTTGCCGTTCGAATGCCGGTCGCGCCGTCGACGGCAGTCACCGGCCGAAAGCCCGACATCCAATGCCGCCTGGTCGTGCTCGGTGCCGGGCCTGGTGGTTACACCGCGGCGTTTCGCGCAGCCGACCTGGGCTTGGACACGGTGTTGATCGAGCGGTATCCGCAACTCGGCGGTGTCTGCCTCAACGTGGGTTGTATTCCGTCGAAGGCGCTGCTGCATGCAGCAGCGGTGATCGACGAAGCCGCGCATGCATCCGATTACGGGATCGACTTCGGCAAGCCGAAGATCACGCTGGGAAAACTACGCGATTACAAAACCAAAGTGGTCGGCCAATTGACGAAGGGCCTGGCGACGATGGCCAAGCAGCGCAAGGTACGCGTCGTCACTGGCACCGGACGTTTTGTATCGCCCAACGAGATCGAGATCGATACCGGCAGTGGCAAGCAATTGCTGCGATTCGAGCAATGCATCATCGCCGCGGGCTCGCAGGCGATGAAGCTGCCGGGTTTTCCGTGGGACGACGCGCGCGTGATGGATTCCACCGATGCGCTGGAGTTGTCGGAAATCCCGAAGCGACTGCTGGTCGTTGGCGGCGGCATCATCGGGATGGAAATGGCGACGGTATTCCATGCACTGGGGTCCGGCGTCACCGTGGTCGAGCTTGCCGACCAGCTGATGCCGGGGGCAGATGCGGACCTGGTCAAGCCGCTCGGCGAGCGACTGAAAAAGCAGGGCGTGGCCATCCACCTCAAGACGAAAGTCGTCGAGGCGAAGGCGCAGCAGGATGGCATCCACTGCACGTTCGAAGGTGGCAGCATTCCAGCGGCGACTGCATTCGACCGTGTGCTGGTTGCGGTCGGGCGTGCGCCCAATGGCGGCAAGCTCGATGCGGAAAAGGCCGGTGTGCAGGTTGGCGAGCGTGGCTTCATTGCGGTCGACCGGCAGATGCGCAGCAACGTGCCACACATTTTCGCGATCGGTGACCTGGTCGGCCAGCCGATGCTCGCGCACAAGGCGACGCACGAAGGCCGGCTCGCGGCGGAAGTCGCTGCGGGCCAGAAGCGTGAGTGGGTCGCGCGCGTGATTCCGTCGGTCGCCTACACCGATCCGGAAATCGCGTGGGTGGGCGTCACCGAGAACGAGGCGAAGGCGAAAGGATTGTCCGTCGGCGTCGGCAAGTTCCCGTGGGCGGCATCCGGCCGCGCGATCGGCAGCGGCCGCACCGAGGGCTTCACCAAGCTGTTGTTCGACGAAGCCACGCATCGCCTGATCGGCGGCGGCATCGTCGGCGTGCATGCCGGGGAACTGATCGCCGAGATCGCACTGGCCATCGAAATGGGCTGCGAGGCCGGTGATATCGGACACACCATCCATCCGCATCCGACGCTGAGCGAGTCGGTTGGCATGGCCGCGGAAGTCTTCGAGGGCACGATCACCGATCTTTACCTCCCCAGAAGGAAATAATCAGGGCCTCCAGGACCAAAGGAGCGACATTCCATGCCCAAGCTTTACGACAGCGCCGACAACCGGTTGCTGGGCGAGGTCAGCAGGGACGACATCGCCCTGCTGCAGACGCAACTAGCGGCCAATACCGACGCCTCGAGGCCCACCTGCATCGACAACCAGGCCTTCCTGCGGCTGGTCGAGGCCGGCGCGTCATCGAGCCTGCTGGATGCGGTCAAGATGGCACTGGACCGCCGTGGGGACGCCGATGTCCACTGGGACGCGCACTAAAACGCCGGGCGACTGACCCCGCACGAGACGAAGCCCCGGCCTTGCGGTCGGGGCTTCCGGGGTCTGCCGCGCGTCGACGAGGAAGTGGAGGGCAGGCCACGGATCAAAGACCGGGCGGTTGGGGAAAGGTTCCTGTGCGAGGTGCAATTGACGCACGCTGCCCCAATTCAGCGACATTTGCGGCACCAGCAGGGGCTGGTAGTTGCCGCATAAAACCCGTCCCGCTATACTTTTGCGGCTCGGTCAGGCCATCTCGCGTGGCGCATCCAATCGGCGCGCGGCTTGGCTGCTGGTGATGATGAAGGGGCGAACAGTGCATCTGCGCGACATGTCTCCGGCTGGGGTGTTGTTTGTTGCCCAGTCGGTGACGACTGCGCTCGCAGGTTTCGTCGCATGGATGGCGTCGGGCAGTGCGGCGGCGGTCGCTGCGATGTTTGGCGGGGTGATCGTGATCGTGCCGGCGCTGTACTTCGCCCTGCGGGTTGGTTTCCTGCGCAGGTCGGCGCATGCAAAAGCGGTACTCGGCGCGTTTTACCAGGCCGAAGTGGGCAAATTTTTATTGACAGCGCTGCTGTTTTACGTGGGGGCGCTGGTGTTCGGCACGCATTTCGCGCCGCTGATGCTGACCTGCGTGGCCTGCCTGGCCATGAACTGGTTGACGTTGGCAGTCGCGCGAACTGAATGAACTAGCACTCCAACCAAGCAATTTCCACCAGGCATCAACGATCAGGGTTATCGGCACCATGGCGTCAGAAGGCGGTCACGACACCAGCAGCTACATCCTGCACCACTTGACTAACCTCAAGCTGGACCTGCACACGTGGCGCATCGATCCCGAGGCCACCGGCTTCTGGGTATTGCACCTGGATTCGATCGTGTTCTCGGTCCTGCTGGCGCTGATTTTCGTCATCATGTTCCGCGTCGCCGCGCGCAAGGCCACCAGTGGTGTCCCCGGGCGCTGGCAGAACTTCATCGAGCTCTGCGTTGAGTCGGTCGATCGGCAAGTGCGCGATGCCTACCACCACGGCGCCCGCTTCGTCGCGCCGATGGCGCTGGCGGTGGGGTTCTGGGTGTTCTTCATGAACTTCATGGACATGCTGCCCGTCGACCTGCTGCCAACGGTGGCCGGCAAGCTCGGCGTCGATCACCTGCGCACGGTGCCTTCAACCGATCCCAACATCGCGCTCGGCCTGTCGCTGACCGTGTTCCTGATTGCGTTTGGCTACAGCATCGTTGCCAAGGGGTTCAAGGGCGTCGCTTCGGAATTTCTGTTCCATCCGTTCGGCAAATGGCTGATGCCAGTCAACTTCCTGCTCAAGACGGTGGAAGAACTCGCCAAGCCGATCAGCCTGGGGCTGCGACTGTTCGGCAACATGTATGCGGGCGAGATGATCTTCATCCTGCTGGCGTCGTTCACGCTCAACTACGCGGTCGGCAGCGTCGGCAACAACATCGGTTTCCTCGCGCAGGTGTTGCTGGCCACCGGCTGGACGATCTTCCACATCCTGATCATTTCCCTGCAGGCGTACATCTTCATGACGCTGACCGTCGTCTACATGGCGATGGCGGCGGATCACCACTGACGCAACAGTTCGTTTTCCAGTTCAGTTTTTCACTCACCCGGTTCCATCCAACTTAAGTACCAAGGAGTCAACAATGGATCTCAGCGCATTGGCATCAGTCGAAGGCATGACCGCAGTCGCGGCGGCCCTCATGCTCGGCCTCGGCGGCATCGGCGCGGCCATCGGCATGGGCCTGATGGGCGGCAAATTCCTCGAAGGTGCCGCGCGCCAGCCGGAGCTGGTCCCGCTGCTGCAGGGCAAGATGTTCCTGCTCGTCGGCCTGATCGACGCGATTCCGATCATCGGCGTCGGCATCGCGATGTACCTGACCTTCGTCGACCCGTTCTCGGCCAAGGTGCTGGCGAACGTCGCCTCCAGCGTCGCGCATTAATTTGCCGCTGTCCGGCGCTACTGAATCACACACGAAGAGGTTTAGCTCGTGAGCATCAATGCCACCCTGATTGCCCAGATGATCGTCTTCGGAATCCTCATCTGGGTCACGATGAAGTTCATCTGGCCGCCGCTGATGAAGGCGATGGACGAGCGTGCGCGGCGTATCGGTGAAGGCCTCGCCGCCGCCGATCGCAGCCAGAAAGACCTCGCGCAGACGCAGGACAAGGTCAACGAGTCGCTGAAGGAAGCGCGGGTCAAGGCCAACGAGATCATCGAACAGGCGCACCAGCGCGCGCTGCAGATGATCGACCAGGCCAAGCAGGATGCGATCGCCGAAGCCGACCGCCAGAAAGCGGTCGCCCAGTCGGACATCGACGCGTCTGCCAACCGTGCTCGCGAAGGACTGCGCATGCAGGTCTCGGCGCTCGCAGTCAGCGGTGCGGAAAAACTCCTGCGCCGCGAAATCGATGCCAGCACCCACAAGGTGCTGCTCGACGAACTGGCCGCTCAGCTTTGATGGCCAGAGCACTGCACCGGATAGTCGACCGATGAGCCAGTCCATGACACTGGCGCGCCCGTACGCGCGTGCCGCGTTCGCAACCGCACGCGATGACAACGCCTTCGCGGCGTGGACCGACGCCCTTGGATTTGCCGCGCGCATCGCTGCCGATCCTCAGGTGGCGTCGCTGCTGGGCAATCCGACATTGACCGCCGCCAGTGCCGTGCAGCTGTTGTCTCCGCACGAACCCGACGCCAATTTTGGCCGATTCCTTGCATTGCTCGCCGACAACAGCCGCCTGCCATTGCTGCCGGATATCGCCGGGCTGTATGAGCAGTTGCGCGCCGAAGCCGAGCGCGTGGTCAAGGCAACGGTGACGTCGGCGACGGTGTTGCCACCTGCAGAGCTGGACACCATCAAGGCCGCATTGCGCAGACGTTTCGGTCGTGATGTGGATGTCGACACGGCGGTCGACGAAGGCCTGATCGGCGGCGCGGTGATCGTGGCCGGCGACGTCGTCATCGACGGATCGCTGCGCGGAAAACTCGACCGCCTGCAATCGGCACTCGCAAATTGATTTGAATTGTCAGGCGGGTGTCTACCCGCCAAACACGCGCATCGGCGGCGGGTTGAAACCCGCCCTACACAGGACACAAAGATGGCTACCACTTCGCTCAACCCTTCCGAAATCAGCGAGCTGATCCGCAACCGCATCGAGAAGGTCGGTCTGGCGGCTGAAGCGCGCAACGAAGGCACCGTCACCTCGGTCTCCGACGGCATCGTGCGCATTTATGGCCTGGCTGACGCCATGCAGGGCGAGATGATCGAACTGCCCAACGACACCTTTGCGCTGGCGTTGAACCTGGAGCGCGACTCGGTGGGCGCGGTGGTGCTCGGTGACTACGAAAACCTTCGCGAAGGCGACGTGGCCAAGACCACCGGCCGCATCCTCGAAGTACCAACCGGCCCGGAAATGCTGGGCCGCGTGGTCAATGCGCTCGGTGAACCGATCGACGGCAAGGGCCCGATCGCGGCGAAGACCAGCGCCCCGGTCGAGACGATCGCGCCCGGCGTCATCTGGCGCCAGTCGGTGTCGCAGCCAGTGCAGACCGGTTACAAGTCGATCGACGCGATGATCCCGATTGGTCGCGGCCAGCGCGAGCTGATCATCGGCGATCGCCAGACCGGCAAGACCGCGGTCGCGATCGACGCGATCATCAACCAGAAGCATTCGGGCGTGAAGTGCATCTACGTCGCGATCGGCCAGAAGAATTCAACGATTGCCAATATCGTGCGCAAGCTCGAGGAATTCGGCGCGATGGCGTACACCACGGTGGTGGCCGCCGGTGCGTCCGAATCGGCGGCGATGCAGTACATCGCCCCGTATGCGGGTTGCACGATGGGCGAGTATTTCCGCGACCGCGGCGAAGACGCGCTGATCATCTACGACGATCTGTCCAAGCAGGCCGTGGCTTACCGCCAGATTTCGCTGCTGCTGCGCCGCCCGCCGGGTCGCGAAGCGTATCCCGGCGATGTGTTCTACCTGCATTCGCGCCTGCTCGAGCGCGCTGCGCGCGTGTCCGAGGCGTACGTCGAGAAATTCACCAACGGCGCCGTCACCGGCAAGACCGGCTCGCTGACGGCACTGCCAATCATCGAGACGCAGGCGGGCGACGTGTCGGCCTTCGTGCCGACCAACGTGATCTCGATCACCGATGGCCAGATCTTCCTGGAAACCGACCTGTTCAATGCCGGCATCCGCCCGGCCGTGAACGCCGGCATCTCGGTGTCGCGTGTTGGTGGCGCGGCCCAGACCAAGATCATGAAGAAGCTGTCGGGCGGCATCCGCATCGCGCTGGCGCAGTATCGTGAGCTGGCGGCGTTCGCGCAGTTCGCCTCCGATCTCGATGACGCCACGCGCAAGCAGCTCGAGCGCGGCCAGCGCGTCACTGAACTGATGAAGCAGAAACAGTACGCGCCGATGTCGGTCGCCGAGCAGTCGCTGTCGATCTATGCGATCGACAAGGGTTACATGGACGACATCGCGATCAGCAAGATCGGTGCGTTCGAAGAAGCATTGCACGCGCACTTCGGCAATACCGCCGGTGCGGTAATGGAAAAGATCAACGCCACCGGCGACTGGAACGACGAACTCGAGGCCGCGTTCAAGAAGGGCGTCGAGGATTTCAAGGCGACCGGGACCTGGTGATGTAGGGTGGGCCTTGGCCCACCACCGCAATACAACTGATGTCGAAAGGCGGGCCTGGGCCCGCCCTATGCGAGAGAAAAGATGGCCGGCGGCAGAGAAATCAAAACCAAGATCAAGAGCGTGCAGAACACCCGCAAGGTGACGCGCGCGCTCGAGATGGTCTCGGCGTCCAAGATTCGCAAGGCGCAGGAGCGCATGAAGGCGTCGCGTCCGTATGCGCGGGCGATGAAGCAGATGATCGGCCATCTTGCGCAGGCCAATTCCGAGTACAAGCATCCGTACCTGATCCAGCGCGAGTCCATCAAGCGCGTCGGCTACATCATCGTGTCGTCCGACCGCGGGCTGGCCGGTGGGTTGAACAACAACCTGTTCCGCAAGCTGCTCGGTGAAATCCGCAAGTGGCACGAGCAGGGCGTCGAAGTGGACGTCGTGACCGTCGGCCAGAAGGCGTCGGTGTACTTCCGCCGGATCAAGGTCGACATGCTGGCCTCGGTGTCCCACATCGGCGACCAGCCGCAGGTCCAGCAACTCGTGGGCGTGGTCAAGGTGATGCTGGATGCCTACAGCGCGGGCAGCGTCGACAAGGTGTTCCTGAGCTACAACGACTTCGTCAACACGATGACCCAGCGCGCCGCGTTCGACCAGTTGCTGCCGTTGGCCGCGTCGGAGACCTCGATCGCACACCACGACTGGGATTACCTGTACGAGCCCGATGCGCAGGTCGTGCTCGAGCATGTGCTGACGCGCTACGTGGAATCGCTGGTCTATCAGGCAGTGCTGGAAAACGTCGCTTCCGAACATGCCGCGCGAATGGTGGCGATGAAGTCGGCGTCAGACAACGCGAACAAGCTGATCGACACCTTGCAGTTGATCTACAACAAGGCGCGGCAAGCCGCGATCACCCAGGAAATTTCCGAAATCGTCGGCGGCGCAGCGGCGGTCTGAACCAAAACCCGATGGCCGCGATGTCGTCGCGATCACGAAGCACTATTAGAAAGTCCGAGGAAAGAATCTGATGAACACCCAGGTGGCGAGCAAGCAAGGCAAGATCGTGCAGATCATCGGCGGAGTCGTCGACGTTGAATTTTCGCGTGAAAGCGTGCCGCGCATATATGACGCACTGAAGGTGCAGAGCACCGAGATCACACTGGAAGTGCAGCAGCAGCTCGGCGACGGCATCGTGCGCACCATCGCATTGGGTTCGACCGACGGTCTCAAGCGCAACCTGATCGCCGACAACACAGGTCGTGCGATTACGGTGCCGGTCGGCAAGGGCACGCTCGGCCGGATCATGGACGTGCTGGGGCGCCCGATCGACGAGGCCGGCCCGGTCGACGCCGCCGATCATTGGGAAATCCACCGCAGCGCACCGAGCTACGAAGAGCAGGCGGCGGCCAACGAGCTGCTGGAAACCGGCATCAAGGTCATCGACCTGATGTGTCCATTCGCCAAGGGCGGCAAGGTCGGCCTGTTCGGCGGCGCCGGCGTCGGCAAGACCGTCAACATGATGGAACTCATCAACAACATCGCCAAGGCCCACGAGGGCTTGTCGGTGTTCGCCGGCGTGGGTGAGCGCACCCGCGAAGGCAACGACTTCTATCACGAGATGAAAGATTCGAACGTGCTGGACAAGGTCGCGATGGTGTATGGCCAGATGAACGAGCCGCCGGGCAACCGCCTGCGCGTCGCTCTGACCGGCCTGACCATGGCTGAGTACTTCCGCGACGACATCGACCCGGCCACCGGCAAGGGTCGCGACATTTTGTTCTTCGTCGACAACATCTACCGCTACACGCTGGCCGGCACCGAAGTGTCGGCGCTGCTCGGCCGCATGCCGTCGGCCGTGGGCTACCAGCCGACCCTGGCCGAAGAGATGGGCGTGTTGCAGGAGCGCATCACCTCGACCAAAACCGGCTCGATCACCTCGATCCAGGCGGTGTACGTGCCCGCCGATGACCTGACCGATCCGTCGCCGGCGACGACCTTCGCCCATCTCGACGCCACCGTCGTGTTGTCGCGCAACATCGCATCGCTCGGCATCTATCCAGCCGTCGATCCGCTTGATTCAACGTCGCGCCTGCTCGATCCGAATGTCATCGGCAACGAGCACTACGACACCGCACGCAAGGTGCAGTCGACGCTGCAGAAGTACAAGGAGCTCAAGGACATCATCGCCATCCTCGGCATGGATGAGTTGAGCGAAGAAGACAAGCAGGCAGTGTCGCGCGCGCGCAAGATCGAGCGCTTCTTCAGCCAGCCGTTCCACGTGGCCGAGGTCTTCACCGGTTCGCCGGGCAAGTACGTGACGCTGAAGGAGACGATCCGCGGCTTCAAGATGATCGTCGACGGCGAATGCGACCACCTGCCCGAGCAGGCGTTCTACATGGTCGGCGGCATCGATGAAGCGATCGAGAAGGCGAAGAAGATCGCTGCCTGATTCAGTTGATGTAGGGCGGGCCTTGGCCCGTCGTCGCGATACTTGAAGGCGGGCTTGAGCCCGCCCTACGCAGGAAGAATCCATGGCAACCACAATCCGCTGCGACATCGTCAGCGCCGAGGCAGAGATCTTCCACGGCGAGGCAGAGATGGTCGTGGCTACCGGCGAATCCGGCGAGCTCGGCATCGCGCCGCGGCACGCGCCGCTGATCACCCGGCTCAAGCCCGGCAAGATCGTGGTGACGCTGCCGGGCGGTGAGAAGCTCGACTTCGCGATTTCCGGCGGCATCCTGGAAGTTCAGCCGCAGGTCGTGACCGTGCTGGCCGATACCGCGATCCGCGCGCAGGACATCGATGAAGCCGCCGTGCTGGCGGCCAAGGCCGAAGCCGAACGCGTGCTCGCCCACCGTGGCGAGCCAATGGAAATTGCCGAGGCGCAGCAGCGCCTGGCGGAAGTGATGGCGCAAATGCAGGCGCTGGAGCGTTTGCGAAAGACGCTCAAGCACTGAGTTTCGGCGTGCGGTGACATGAAAAAGCCGGACATTGTTCCGGCGTTTTTATTTGTCTGGCTGGCCCGACGTTTCCGTATTTGTCCGTTGTTCCTGCTTTTGCTGGAAAGGCGAATGCGTGCCTACTTCCGATACACCCAGTGCCGTGACAGCAGGAAGCCGACCACACCGAGGATGAATTCGATGCCCGGTTTCGCCAGCCAGACCCATTTCAGGTCCAGCGAGTGGTCGACCGCGCCCAGCGACCAGGTGCTGACGATGGTGGTGCCCACCCACATGGTGATGTAACGCCGAAGTTGCGTGCGGCCGATCTCGTGCTCGTCGCCCGCAAAGGTCAACTTGCCGTTCAGCCAGAAGCCAATCAGCGCCCCGGCGACGCGGCCGGCGACGTTGGCGGGCACCACCGCCATGCCCCAATGCGTCAGCACGACCAGCACGCCCCAGTCGAGCAGCCATTGCACACCGCCGATCAGGGTGTAATGCCGCGCGTGGCGGGTCAGGCTCATGGATGGTGCGCTCCGTAGGGCAGGTGCCACAGCTCGGCATCGCCGGCTTGCGCAACGCGAATGGCGGCAGCATTGTGCAGCGCAGTACCAAGTGCGGGACTCGTATTGGCTGGAATCATCAATATCCAGTGTGCGTGGGTGGATGCGAACAGGGCGCGCCAGCGCCCCCCGGAATTATCGGCTTCCGCCGCGATTCGCGCTGCCTCAAGGGCGGGATCGTGCCAGGACATCGTACGACCACGGCCGGCCAGTTCGGCGATGAACCCGCGTGCGGGATCGGTTGCCAGCACGATCGAGCCATCATCGGGGAGCTTGGCGATCAGCACGCGCTCGGGAACATAGTCCACAAGGACCGCCGCGTCGTCGCCGCCAGAGCGGAGCAGATGCTTCAATGCCGAAGAATGCTGGGTCCAGCCTGCATTCGCCTGGAACGCGAGGTTGACCAAGCAGATGCCAATGATCGTCGGGGCGAACCAGCGCTTGCCCAACACGGTCTCCAGGCCGGGCACGACCACGATCAGCCATAACGCCATGCCCGGGAATGCGTAGCGGGCGTATTGCAGCGGCAGCAGGGGCAGCAGGATGGCCAGGGTCGCGGCGATGGCGAAGCTGCGCGTGTCGGCACGCCACAGTGCCAGAACCCACGCACCTGCCAGCGCAATGAGGGTGATGCCCAGGCCCCCGTCCCACGCTTCACCGTATTGGTGGGTGTCCACCACCAGATGCCAGGGGAGTGCTGGCCCAAGCCCCGCATGCCAACGCAGGTCGTCGAGATCGCGCAAGGCGAAATATGGGGATGCGAATGTCGCATTGAACAGCGGCAACAGCGGGTTGCCGGTGGCGCGCCACGAGTACCAGTAACTCGATCCTCCGATTGCACACACGATCAACAAACCGATCAGCAGCCGCCGCCACGGCCAGTGGTGGCGATGGCGCCATCCCGCATAGACCAGCAATGGCAACCCCGCCAAAGCGTGGGTCAGCTTCAGCGCAAACAAACCGCCGATCAGGATTGCCGCCACATACAGGACGTGTGGGGAGCCCTCGTCGCGAGGACGGCCGGCAGTGACGGGCAGTAACGTCGCGGCCAGCGCAACCAGCACGGCCATCGCCGGCAATTCGGTCTGCATGCCCGCGGCCAGCCATACCAGCGGCGGAAAGCTTGCGAATAGCGCCACGCAGGCCCAGCGTTCCTTCGATGACGTCGACAGCCGCCCCATTGCCGCCCAGACCGCGGCGGCAGTGACCGCCAGCCAGAGCGCATCCACGGCGCCCCGGCCCTGGCCGCGCGACAGAACGGCGACGATGCCGTGCAGGATATCGCTTGCCCAGGGGGCATATGACCAGACCTGATGCTGCGGCATCGGGGCATAGCGCTGATGTGCCAGCAACTGGCTGGGCAGCCCCAGGTGATAGGCAAGATCATCTGCCTGCATGGTTGGCAGCCAGCACGCCGTGGAGGCAAGACCCAGCAAAAGGATGGCCAATGCCGCCCATGCCGGCGTCGCGGCAACGTCACGACGCCAGCCGATCTGCACGTGGCCAAAGCATCGTGCGAGTGCTGTACGCTGCACGTACACGATGACGGCCAACAAGACCCACCAAACCAGCGCATGATGAATCGGCAGCAGGATCAGCCAGCCGGCCGCGCCCGCGATGACCATCAGGCCCACGACCAGCGCGAGCGTTGCCTGTCCCGGGATCGGGGGTGTCACGCGCAGTCCGATACCCAGTGCCGCCGCGGCCAGCAGGCAGGTGGCGATGACGGCGGGCGGCCCTGCAAACCAGGCTAGCGCCAGCACCCACACCACGATCAACCCCGATGCGATCGACCAGCGCGTCATGCGCTGTAGCAACCAAGCGGCCAGGAGCGCGGCCAATCCAGTTAGCAGCGACCACCCGAACCGCTGCCATGGCAGCTGCCATAGCAGCCCGGATCCAATCGCGAATGCGGCCGCGACGAGTCCGGATACCACAAGAAAAGCCGGCGCTGGACGATGGAACGATTCGGTCATCGGCTCGGTGGCAGCGAAGGGTCGGGCATCGTACCAGCGCGTCCCCGCTAGAATGCCCAATGCCGCCAAACCAGGTTCTGGAATTGCCCATGTCCGCGCCCTTGCATGTCGTCATCCTCGCTGCCGGTGAAGGCAAGCGGATGAAGTCGGCGTTGCCGAAGGTGCTGCAGAAGATCGCAGGCCGGCCGATGCTGGCGCACGTCATCACCACGGCGCGTGCCTTACAGCCTGCCGGCATCCATATCGTATTCGGCCACGGTGGCGCGGCGGTGCAGGAGGACTTCGCCGCGCAAACGGATCTGCAGTGGGCGCAACAGGACAAGCAGCTCGGCACCGGGCATGCCGTGCTCCAGGCGATGCCCGGTGTGCCCGATGGCGCGCAGGTGCTGGTGTTGTATGGCGACGTGCCCTTGATCGAATCCGCCACGTTGCAGCGGCTGCTCGATGCGTCGGCGCACCTGGTCGTGCTTGGCGCGGAACTCGATGACGCCACCGGCTACGGCCGCATCGTGCGCGATCCCGAGGGTCACGTCGCCAGCATCGTCGAGCAGAAAGACGCCAACGCAGAACAACGCCGCATCCATCTGGTCAACACCGGCGTCATCGCCGCGGACGCAACCGCATTGCGCCGCTGGTTGCTGGCGTTGCGCAACGACAACGCGCAGGGCGAGTACTACCTGACCGACGTGTTCGCGCAGGCCGCGGCGGAATTCGATCCGGCGCAGATCGTGCTTGTCGCCGATCCGGTCGAGGCCGAAGGCGCGAATGACGCCTGGCAGCTGGCGCAACTGGAGCGTGCGTTCCAGCAACGCGCCGTGCGCGCGTTATGCATCGAAGGCGTACGGTTCGCGGATCCGGCACGCATCGATGTCCGCGGCACTGTCAACGTCGGCCGGGATGTCGAAATCGATGTCGACGTCATCCTCGAAGGCGATGTCGTGCTTGGAGACGACGTGCGCATCGGCCCGTTCTGCCGCCTGAAGGATGTCGATCTCGCTGCCGGCACGCAGGTGCGCGCGCATTGCGACCTCGACGGCGTGCGCACGCATGGTGCGGCAACGATCGGACCGTTCGCGCGGTTGCGTCCGGGCACGGTGTTGGCCGCGGGCGTGCATATCGGCAACTTCGTCGAGACCAAGAATGCGCACCTGGGTGCGGACAGCAAGGCCAACCACCTCAGTTACCTCGGCGACGCGCAGGTCGGCAGCCGCGTCAACATCGGCGCGGGCACCATCACCTGCAATTACGACGGCGTGAACAAGTCCATCACCACGATTGCCGACGGCGCCTTCATCGGCTCCAACACGTCGCTGGTCGCGCCGGTCAATGTCGGCAAGGATGCGACGATCGGCGCCGGTTCGGTCATCACCAAGGATGCGCCGGACGGCGAACTCACCGTGGCGCGAGGACGTCAGGAGACGCTGCACGGCTGGCACAGGCCGCATAGGAAGTCGTGATCCTGCACGTTTGCCTTTCGTGTCGGCAACAGGCGTCCAACAGACACCGTCCGTGCCCGCTGGACAGCTGGGCGAAAGCGGCCAGCCGCTACACTGGTCACTGACCAGCGGAGTTCCTGTCCATGTGCGGCATCGTCGGCGCGATCGCGGATCGCGATGTGGTTCCAGTCCTGATCGAGGGACTCAAGCGGCTCGAATATCGCGGCTATGACTCGGCCGGGATTGCCGTGGTCACCGAGGAAGGCGTGCGCCGCGTGCGCCGCACCGGACGCGTGACGGAGATGGAAGCCGCTGCGCAGGCCGAGAACTTCGTCTCGTCGCTTGGCATCGGCCATACGCGCTGGGCCACGCATGGCGGCGTCACCGAGGACAACGCGCATCCGCACATCAGCCATGGCGAGTTGGCGCTGGTGCACAACGGCATCATCGAGAACCACGAACACCAGCGTGAACGATTGCTTGCGCTGGGGTACACGTTCGAATCGCAGACCGATACGGAAGTCATCGCGCACCTGATCCACCATTATCGCGCGCAAGGCGACAGCCTGCTGCACGCGTTGCAGAAATCCGTGCGCGAACTCGACGGCGCCTACGCCATCGCCGTCATCGACCGGCGCGATCCCGACCGCATGGTGGCCGCGCGCATGGGCTGCCCACTGTTGATTGGCCTTGGCGATGGTGAAAATTTCGTCGCCTCGGATGTCTCGGCAATCCTGACGTCGACCCGCCGCGTGATCTTCCTCGAGGAAGGCGACACCGCCGAGCTGACCCGCAGCGGCGTGCAGGTGTTCGATGGCGACGGCCACGCCGTGCAACGCGACGAACACCTGTCCGACGTGTCGCTGGCCTCGCTGGAGCTTGGCCCGTACCGGCATTTCATGCAGAAGGAAATCCACGAGCAGCCACGCGCCATCGCCGACACCATCGAGGCACTGCTTGATGGCAACGCCTTCACCCCAGATCTATTCGGCAACAATGCGCAGGAGGTGTTGCAGGATGTCGACAGCGTGCAGATCCTCGCGTGTGGCACCAGCTATTACGCTGGATTGACCGCGCGCTACTGGATCGAAGCGATTGTCGGAATTCCCTGCTCTGTGGAAGTTGCCAGTGAATACCGGTATCGCGACGCGGTCGCAAACCCGAAGCAGTTGATCGTCACCCTCTCGCAGTCGGGTGAAACGCTCGACACGATGGAAGCACTGAAGTACGCCAAGTCACTCGGCCAGCACAAGACGCTGTCGGTCTGCAACGTGCCCGAGAGTGCGATCCCGCGCGCCAGCAAACTGGTCTATTACACGCGTGCCGGCGCAGAGATCGGCGTGGCCTCGACCAAGGCCTTTACCACGCAGCTGGTGGCGTTGTTCATCCTCACCGCGACGCTTGCCAAACTGCGCGGGCGACTGGATGACGCGCAGGAAGTTGAATACCTCGATGCGCTACGCCACCTACCTGGCAGCGTGCAGCATGCACTCAACCTGGAGCCGCAGGTCACCGCCTGGGCCGAACGCTTCACGCCCAAGCAACATGCGTTGTTCCTCGGTCGCGGCGTGCACTATCCGATCGCACTGGAAGGCGCGCTCAAGCTCAAGGAAATTTCCTACATCCACGCCGAGGCGTATCCGGCCGGCGAGCTCAAGCATGGACCGCTGGCGCTGGTCGACAAGGATATGCCGGTGGTGGTGATCGCACCCAATGACCGCCTGTTGGAAAAGGTCAAGTCGAACATGCAGGAAGTGCGCGCGCGCGGCGGCGAGTTGTTCGTGTTCACCGATGCCGACAGCCACTTCGGCGAGTCCGAAGGCGTGCACGTGATCCGCACCCCGCGGCATGTCGGCGTGCTCTCGCCGATCGTGCACACGATCCCGGTGCAGATGCTGGCGTATCACACGGCGCTGGCACGCGGGACCGATGTCGACAAGCCACGTAACCTCGCGAAATCGGTGACGGTGGAGTAGCCCTGTTGTTTCTAGAGATCGGGGGATTCGCGACGGCGTATGCAGTGAGCTGGCGGATGATCCGCGCTGGCCTGAAGGAAAAGATGTCAACGTGGTGGCCGTACTGAACACCGGACGGTCCAGGCCATGAGCGTCATCGATACCGCCTTCCTGCTGCTTGCCCTGATCCTGGTGACAGCGCTTGCCGCACGCCGGCTGACCACGCCGGCGCCGATTATTTTCGCCGCGGTGGGGATCGCTGCCGGGTTGTGCTGGCATCTGCTGCCGGCGTTGCCGCCGGTGACGATGCCGCCGGACCTGGTGCTGTTCGTGTTCCTGCCGCCACTGCTGGTCACCGCCGCTTACGCCTTGCCGCTGGGATCCGTGCGCCGCAACGCGCTGCCGATCGGCCTGCTCGCCATTGGCCTGGTGCTTGCGACAATGCTGGTTGGCGCGGCCGTGGGGCACTGGGTCGCCGGCCTGCCGTGGGCGGCCGCGCTCGTGCTTGGCGCGATCGTGGCGCCGCCCGATCCGGTGGCGGCTACCGCGATTGCCGCCCGTACCGGGCTTCCGCATCGGCTGGTGGTGATCCTGGAAGGTGAGGGCCTGATCAACGATGCGGTTGCGATCGTTGCGTTCGGGATCGCAGTCAATACGGCAGTCACCGGGCAGTTCGCATGGTCCAGCGTGCTGGTGGAACTGCTGAAGCAGGCGCCGATCGGGATCGGCGTGGGATTCGTCGTCGGCTGGGCGGCCAAGCACACGCGGGTGCGCATCGACAGCGTCCCGCTGGAAGTCGGGATTTCCATCGTGAGTCCCTACCTGGCCTATCACCTGGCCGGCCGGCTGGGCGGCTCCGGCGTGCTGGCGGTGGTGACGCTCGGATTCCTGTTGCGGCGCTACATCGGCCATATCCACTCCCCGGCAGCACGGCTCGCGGCACGCACGGTGTGGGGCGCGTTCCGCTATGCCAGCACCGCGCTGGTGTTCCTGTTGCTGGGCCTGTTGCTGGGCGAAATCGCCATTGCCTGGCCCGGGTGGTCGATGTTGTGGGCAGGTGTCGAGCTCTCGGTGGCGGTGATCGTGTTGCGACTGGCCTGGATGTGGCTGGTGCCGCGCCTGGTGGCGGCGATCAGCAAAGGCGTGACGGAGCCGAGCAACTGGCGACAGCAGACGGTGTTGGGTTGGGCCGGCATGCGCGGCGTCGTCTCGCTGGCCCTGGCGCTGGCGTTGCCAATGTCGCTGGCGCCGGACGGCGTGCGGTCCACCATCATCTTCATGACGTTCGTGGTGATCTTCGCCACGCTGTTGGTCCAGGGCGTCACCCTGCTGCCATTGATCCGGCTGTTGGGTGTCGGTGATCCACAGCTGGATGCGCGCGACGAAGCGCGCGCGCGCAAGCGCGCCCGTCGCGCCGGTATCAAGGCGCTGAGACACACCCTGCATCACGATGCTTCGGGGCTGGAGCGGGCAGAACGGCTGTTGCCGCGTGTTACCGACGGCAGCATCGGCATTGCCGGAGCTGGCGCCGATGCCGGTCAGCCCGGAGACCAGGCGCCATTGATGGAAGTATTGGATGCCCAGCGCAAGGTGGTGGCCCGCCTGCGTGACGCCGGACGCATGGGCGAGTCCGTGGCCGAGCGCCTTGAAACCGAACTGGACATGGACGAACTCGCCGCAGGCGGCGAGGCCGATCGACTGACTGGCGCTGCCGAATGAGCGTTGTGGCCAGCCGTCGAGCATGGCTGTCGACGAAGGATCTGGTCCATTGGTCCATCGTGGTACGGGAAGCTTCGTGTCGCCAGCGCGCTAATTTCCATTAAATGTTTTTAATGCGCGATTCATTTTTTTATCACTTTGTCTGTGTTTTTATCGACCTTCGCATCCCGGGAGCAGCCTAGTGCCGTCAGCATGCGCGGTGAGCGCGAGATCTTCGAAGTGGACGCGGGTATCGACGGTCGCGATCCCGTTGCTTCCAATGGTCCTTGCACTCGGCGCCTGTGACCGATCGCAGCACGCGACGACGCCTGCCATCGCGGCTCGGCGATCGTGCTGGTGACGCTGGTCGGCTTGCAGGGCAACCTGATGGCAGCGCTGATCACCCTCGCGCCGGCGCCGTTGTATGCCAGCTATGCGGGCGCGAATGGCTTGGCCGACCAGCAGGAAGCGGGCCTGCTGATGTGGATTCCCGCGGCTGTGATCTACCTGGCCAGCACCGTGTGGGCACTACGCAAGTTGATGCGCTGACGGATCACGATCGTCGTGTCTGTGGTCGATGCGACTCGATCTCCAATGCATCGCGCCGCCACGGTTTTCGGATTTACAACAGTCCACCGCCGCTGATGCGAATACGTTGCCTGCTTGCAAGGCGGTGCTGGCAATCGGCACGACAGGCTGCCAACACGGAAGCGGAAAACTCCACTAGTCTCGGATGCATCGACACCAGCGGAGTGATGCGTGAATCCATCGATCGCATGTGGTGCACCCGCCGAGTTGTGGCAGGCGCTTGTGCACGAAGCGGGGCAACGCACCTGCACGGCGCTTGACGACACTCGGGAAAGCTACCTGGTGTTCGTGTTGTTGCGCTACCAGGGCGACGCCACGTTGCTGGCGCGCACGCAGGCGCTGGAATGGCTGCAGGCGCAGGATCAACCTGGCAGCGTGCGGGCCGATGCATTGCGCGATGTCGGCGATCGGTGCCTGCTGATCGCCGGCCTGTATCCAGGCCTGGCCCAACGGCGCCGGGTGGGCGCCGATTACTTCATCGACATGGGCCGCGGGGCATATGCCGAAGTCGCGGTGGCCAGCCGCAATTCCTATGCCACGCTGTTCGAGCAACTGGCGCGTAGCTACCGCGATCTGGTGCGCACGCTGCGCGCCTTGCGTGGTCTGCCCGACATGCCGCTGCTGCCGGCATGGTCGGCGCAGCTGCATTGATGGCGGGCGTCAGTTGGCTGGACGCCACCTCACGCTGATCGCGAATTCCCGCCCGGGCTGGTTGTAGAACGCCGCCGTTTCATACTTGCGATCCAGCAGGTTGCGCACTTCACCCTGCAGCGTCCAGTCGCGATGCAATGAATACTCCGCGCGCAGATCGAGCGTGCTGTATCCGCCGACATGCAGGGTATTGGCAGCATCGTCGTAACGCCCGCCTTCGGCGATCCAGCTGCCGCCGACGCGCCATGCGCCGAATGCGCGATCCAGGTCAACGCGTCCATTCTGGCGCGCGCGCCGAGCCAATAGCTTGTCGAAATCATCACCGCTGCGATTGCGCGGATCGACGTAACTGGCCTGGCCGGTGACATCCCAACCACGCAGCGTCGTACCTGCGGTCAGCTCGGCACCGCGCAAGCGTGCACTGTCGATATTGTTGGCCCGGAACTGCGCGGCGTAGTAGCTGATCAGCTGGTTGATCGTGGTCTGGTAGGCGTCAAATCTCCAATGCCATGCCGACATGCGTTGCGCAACGCCGACTTCCACGCTGCGCGACGTTTCCGGCCGCAGGTCGGGATTGCCGTAGTACGGGTAATACAACTCGTTGAACGTCGGCGCCTTGAATGCCGTGCCGATGCTGGCAGTGACGCGCATGCCGTGCGACGCGTCGATGCCCCATGCCAGTCCGCCGGTGTCATGGCCACCGAACTGATCGTTGTCATCGTGGCGCAGCGACGCTTCAAAATTGCTGCGCCCCGCACGCCCCTGGTACTGGACGAACCCAGCGCGATTGCCTCGATTCAATGGCTGGAAAATCTCGGCACGATCACGCAGCCAGTCCAGTCCCACCGTGAGCAGTTGACCTTTTGCAAGGCCGATATCGCCCTGCAACGTCGCGCTGTCGCGCGTGCTGTCGAACCGGTCGGTGAATGCATGGCCCAGGAAATCGTTGGAGGCATCGACGTTGCGACCTGCCGTGAACTGCAATGTAAAGCGATCGTTGGGCACGTAGCGCACCTTTGCGCCGACGACCTGTTGCACCGTGTCGGAGTTGTCGGGCAGGCCGAAATCCGGGTTGGAGTCGTACTTGTTGTGGCCTTCGCTACGCAGCGCGTTGGCTTCCAGCGTCAGCGTGTCCGAAGCTTTGACGCCACCGTGCATCGACACCGAGGCATTGCGATAGCCATCGCGATCGGGCTGAGGTGTGGTGATGTAGCAGCCGCCGGAAAAAGGAGATGGCGTGGCGACGTTGCAGACATTGATGCCGTCGGTTTTCTGCCAGCTGCCGTCGACACCAAACCAGCCGCGTGCCGAACCCGCATCGATGCCGGCGCTGGCCTCGCGAAGCCCATGGCTGCCGATGCCCGCGCGTAGATGCGGATGGACGCCTTCGACACGGCGACGGGTGAAGATCTGGATGACGCCACCGATCGCTTCGGACCCATACAGACTCGAACGCGGACCGCGCACGATTTCAATGCGCTCGATCTGGTCCACCGGAATGTCCTGCAACGACGCCAGGCCGGACGTCGCCGAACCGATGCGGACACCATCCACAAGGAAGAGCGTCTGGTCGGATTCCGTGCCGCGCATGAACAACGTCGTCAGTTTGCCAAGGCCGCCCTGGTTGACCAGGTTGATGCCGGCCCGTCCGCGCAGCAGTTGCGGCAGGGAGTGCGCCTGGCTGCGTTCGATCTCGTCGCGGTCGATCACCTCGACGGCGGACAAGGAATTGTCGACGGTCACCGCCGTGCGCGTGGCGGTGACCGTGATCCGGTCGAGATCGGTGGCATCGGTCTGCGCCAGCGCACACGTCGGCAGGGTCAGCACGAGCGCTGTGGTGAGGGTTCGCAAATGCATGGGTTTTCTCCAGCGCGCACGCCCGCGCGCATCGACGGGAAGGGGTCGCAATGGAGAAGGTGTGCGTGCGAAGGGCCGCGGAAAGCAGACGGCGCCGCCGCCGCAATGCCCGCCGCATCGCAACCAGTGACTTCGTGGCCGGTCTCCGGACTTGCGAGTGGTAAAGGGGTCAGAGTCATTTACGGCAAGAAACCTGCCGGTTCTGTCGCGATCGCGACGGTAAATGACTCTGACCCCTTTACCAGCGGCGACGCCTTCCCATGCCAATGCACAGTGGCGGATGTCGCAGCTTGTCTCGCTTACCGTTGCGGGGGCAGTGCCGGAATGGCTGCGCAACGCATTGCGAGTGCAGTGTCACCGGCTTCCCGTTTCAACCCTTGGACGGATATCCGCAGGTCACCATGAAGCGCGCGCAGTCTATGCGAGTGCGCGCGGTTGCGCAAAGCGCGTCTAGCCGGAAGGCTTGTTGACGTCGCGGTGACCCATGACTTCATCGCCAACGTCAGGGGAATCGACGTCGGGCATCATCATCGTCGTCGTCACCGGGCCAGCTACAGGACGCCCGCGTGGGGAGGGCAGCAATGCGATTTTTTCCTCGGCGGCGGCGACCAGTTCCGCGCGCCGCGCTTCCGGTACGTCCTGCCAGTGGCAGTCGAGCAATGCACCTTCCAGCGCATACAACAAATTGAGGCTGGGTTTGAAACCAGCGCGCTTGACGCGCATGAACGCGTCGACGGTTCCCTCCGCCTGGATTTCCTCACGCGTCCGCAAGCCGACTTGGCGCAGCCACGCGGCCGACTTCGGGCCGATGTTGCGCATCTTTTCCTGCGTGGTCATGCGGGCATGCTCATGTCAGTGTCGCCAGATAGCATTGCGCGATCGCTTCCAGGCCGGCTTGGTCGTCGGCGTCGAAGCGATCGGGAACCGGGCTGTCGATATCAAACACACCGACAAGCGTGTCGCCCCGACACAGGGGGACGACCACCTCCGAACGCGACGCCGAATCGCAGGCGATATGCCCGGGGAATGCATCGACGTCCGCCACGCGCTGCGAGGTGCGCGTTGCCGCCGCCGCCCCGCATACGCCTTTGTCCAGCGGTATCCGCACGCACGCCGGAAGTCCCTGGAACGGTCCGACCACCAGCTCGGTGCCATCGAAGAAATAGAAGCCGACCCAGTTGAGGTTCGGCAGCGCGTGGTACACCAGCGCCGAGAGGTTGGCGGCGTTGGCGATGCGATCGTGTTCGCCCGCAACAAGTGCGCGCGCCTGCTCCAGCAGTTGCGCGTACTGCTCGGGCTTGCTTCCCGCAAGCATGGATTGGGTGAACATCCCTGAAGTGTAGCGCGGGCTTGCCGGTACCATGGACACGGCACTTTCCAGGAACCCTTGCATGGACCTTTCGCAGCTCCCGGCCGAGGATGGTTTCCGCCAGCGAGGCGAACAGGTCACGCGGTTGGAGACCTTCGTCGATGCGGCGTTCGCCTTTGCCGTCACGTTGCTGGTGGTGTCGTTCCAGTCGATGCCGCATGACTTCAACACGCTGTACGACGCACTGAAGCGGCTGCCCGCCTTTGTCGCGGGTTTCGCGATCCTTGCCCTGTTCTGGAATGGCCATGATCGATTCAGTCGTCGCACCGGGCTGGAGGACGGCACGTCGCGGACGTTAGGGCTGGCACTGGTTGCAGCCACGCTGTTCTACGTGTATCCGCTGCGCATGGTGATGTCGGCGGGCATGCACTTCCTCACCAATGGCTGGGCGCCGAGCGAATTGACTGTGTCGAGCTTCGACCAGTTCCGCCTGATCTTCGTCCTGTACGGCGCGGGCTTCGCCACGCTTGCCACCATCATGGCGCTGCTGAATCGGCATGCGCTGCGCCGCGCCGATGCACTGGGTTTCGATGCGGCCGAACAGCAGTTGTTGCGAGGGGATATCTGGTCGTACCTGGTATTGATCGCCACGGCGCTGCTGTCCGCTGGCGTCTCGTTGGCGATGCCTGCCGATTACCGCATGGGGCCCGTGCCCGGCGTGGTGTATTCGCTGCTGGGCGTGGTGTTGCCGATACTCGGGCAGCGCAATCGGCGTCGCGTCCAAGCGCTGGTCGCTTTGCGGGGCGCAAGTACCCAATGACTGGCATCTATGTCACCGGGACGGACACCGGCATCGGCAAGACCGTCGTCAGTTGCGCTTTGCTGCATGCGTTGCGCGCTCGCGGGCAACGTGCCGTCGGCATGAAGCCGGTCGCCAGTGGCTGCGAGTCGACGCCGCAGGGTTGGCGCAATGAGGATGCGCTGGCGCTGCAATTGGCGAGTGATCCACGACCGGACTACGCCGACCTCAATCCGTATGCGTTGCCCTTGCCGCTGGCACCGGAACTGGCGGCGCGCGACGCTGGCACCCAGATCGATCTTGCGATCCTCCTCGCCGCGCATGCCCGACTGCAGGCGCAGGCCGGCGTCGTGATTGTCGAAGGCGTTGGTGGCTGGGCCGCACCGCTGTCGGCATCGCTGCAACAGGCCGACCTCGTGCGTGCACTCGACCTGCCGGTGGTGCTGGTGATCGGCTTGCGGCTGGGTTGCCTCAACCACGCGATATTGAGCGCGCGCACGATCACGGCAGACGGCTGCCACCTGGTGGGCTGGGTCGGCAATGCGATCGACCCCCTGATGGCCTGCCGGGAGGAGCATCGCTTCATGCTGCAATCGCGGATCCAGGCGCCTTGCCTTGGCTGGCTTCGGCATGCGGTGGGTGCCGAAGCGCGTGATTTGTCGCGACAGCTGACGCTGCCGTAAGGGGAGCGACCAGCACTTTCGGCACGGGTGTCGTGACGCCTGAATGCTACACTGGCCAGTATAGAAATACGCCTTATTTTTGTGCTGGAACGGTATCCGGAGCCCGATCGATGACCCCTGTACTGCGTTCGCTGGCGTTCGCCGGCATTGCCGTTCTTACGCTTGCCGCCTGCGGTAAAGGTCAGCCAGCAGGCGCAGGCCCCGGTGGGCCTGGGGGCGCGATGCCGCCGCCGGAAGTCGGCGTGATCACCGCCCAGGCCACGAGTGTCCCGCTGCAACAGGATCTGGTCGGCCGGCTGGCACCGTTCCGTAGCGCCGATGTCCGCGCCCGTATCCCGGGCGTCGTGCAGCGGCGCGTGTATGAGGAAGGCAGTGACGTGCAGCAGGGGCAGGTGTTGTTCCTGATCGACCCGGCACAACTGCAGGCCGCACTCGGGCAGACACAAGCATCGCTCGCGCAGGCGCAGGCGACCTATGCCAACGCAAAGGCCGCGGCCGATCGCGCCCGCCAACTGATTCCGCAGAAATACATCTCCCGATCCGACTACGACAACGCGCTGGCCGCCGAACGCAGTGCCTCGGCTGCCGTTGCGCAGGCGAGGGCAGGCATGCAGAGCGCCAGCATCAATCGCGGCTACGCCACCGTGCGCGCGCCGATCAGCGGCCGAGCCGGCAAGCAGCAAGTGACCGAGGGCGCGCTGGTCGGGCAGGGCGACGCCACGTTGCTGACGACCGTCGACCAGATCGATCCGTTGTATGTGAATTTCTCCATGAGCGTCGCCGAGCGCGAGCAGACCCGTCGCCTAGCAGGCGCCAACGACAGCGCAGGACAGGTGCAGGTGCTGCTGCCCGACGGCACGGTCTATGCACACATGGGCGCGATGGATTTTTCCGGTGACGTGGTCGACCCGGCCACTGGCGCGGTGTCGCTGCGTGCGCGGATTCCCAATCCGGACAAGCTGCTGCTGCCCGGAACATTCGTGACGCTTCGGACCAGCATGGGGCAGGTCGACAACGCCTTCCTTGTTCCGCAGGAAGCCCTCCAGCGCGACGCCACCGGGGCGTACGTGTTGGTGGTCGGCAACGATGGCAAGGTCGCGCGCAAGGATGTCAGCGCCGATCGCCAACAGGGCAGCGACTGGATCGTCACCAAAGGGCTGGCGCCGGGTGACAAGGTGATCGTGTCTGGACTGCAGCGCGCGCAGCCGGGCCAACCTGCCAAAGCAGTCCCGGCATCGCCCGAGGCAACGCAGTCGCCGGCACCCCGGCAGCCGGCGGCCACTCCCGCCAAGCGGGGCTGAGCCGTGTCCCGGTATTTCATCGCGCACCCGGTGTTCGCGTGGGTGATCGCGATCCTGATCGTGATTGCCGGTGGGCTTTCCATCCGGGGGCTGGGCGTGGAGTCGTATCCCGACATCGCCCCGGCCCAGGTGGGTGTCAACGCGGTTTTCCCGGGCGCCAGCGCGGAAACCACCGAGCGCGCCGTCACCCAGATCATCGAGCAGCAGCTCAGCGGCATCGACAACCTGGACTACTTCAGTTCCTCGTCCAGCGCCAATGGCGGCGCGTCGATCAACCTGACCTTCAAGCCCGGCACCGATCCCGACACCGCGCAGATGCAGGTGCAGAACAAGGTCGGGCAGGCCACGCCGCGCCTGCCGTCGGAAGTCGTGCAACAGGGCGTGACCGTATCAAAGGCCAATTCAGGTTTCCTGATGGTGGTGGCACTGTTGTCGAGTAACCCGGCGATCGGCCGGGATGCGCTGTCCGACCTGCTGGCCTCGCGCGTGATCGACCAGATATCCCGTGTACCTGGGGTGGGCAGTACGCAGTTGTTCGGCGGCGAATACGCGATGCACATCTGGCTCAATCCCGACCAGTTGCGTGCGTACGGCCTGTCCGCGAGCCAGGTACTGGCAGCAGTGCGTGGCCAGAACGTGCAGTTCTCGGCCGGCTCGGTCGGCGGCGAGCCCTCTCCGAAGACGCAGATGTTCACCGCATCGGTCTCGGCGGAAGGACGCTTCAGCACGCCGGAACAGTTCGAGAACATCCTGCTGCGCACCGATCCCAATGGCGCTACGGTGCGGCTGAAGGATGTCGCGCGGGTGCAGCTTTCCGGGTCGGCGCAAGGGTTCGACCTGAAGTGGAACGGCAGCCCCGCAGCGGGCTTCGCGGTGCAACTCGCGCCGGGTGCGAATGCGCTTGCCGTCGCCGCTGCGGTGAAGGCGCGCATGGGCGAATTGCAGCCAAGCTTCCCGCAGGGCGTGAAGTGGTTTGCCCCCTACGACAGCTCCACCTTCGTGCGCATATCCGTGCAGGAAGTGGTCAAGACGCTGGCCGAAGCGATGGTGCTGGTGTTCCTGGTGATGCTGTTGTTCCTGCAGAACATCCGCGCGACCCTGATCCCGACGCTGGTGATTCCGGTGGCGCTGCTCGGCACGTTCCTGGGCATGAAGATCATTGGCTTCACCATCAACCAGCTCAGCCTGTTCGGCATGGTGCTGGCAATCGGGATCGTGGTCGACGACGCCATCGTCGTGATCGAAAACGTCGAACGCATCATGACCGAGGAAGGGCTGACGCCTGCCGAGGCGACGAAAAAAGCGATGCAACAGATCTCCGGCGCGGTGATCGCGATCACGATTGTCCTGGCCGCGGTGTTCATCCCCAGCGCGTTGCAGGCAGGCAGTGCCGGCGCGGTCTACAAGCAGTTCGCGCTGACGATCGCGATGGCGATGGTGTTCTCGGCGTTCCTCGCGCTCGGCTTTACCCCTGCACTGTGCGCAAGCCTGCTCAAGCCCAGCGCGCATCACGACAGTCGCAATCCGATCTTCCGCGGCTTCAATCATATTTACGGGCGAATCAGTCGCACGTATGTGGGTCATATCGGGCGCGCCATCCATCACGCGCCACGCTGGATGATCCTGTTCGTGGCGTTGGCTGGCCTGATGGTGTTCCTGTTCATGCGCATGCCCGGGAGTTTCCTGCCCGAGGAAGACCAGGGGTATGCGTTGGCCATCGTGCAGTTGCCGCCCGGCGCTACGTTGCGCCGCACCGATGCCGTGTTCGAGCAGGTGCACGCCGCGTTGAAGGACAAGGAAGGCTTTGCCGGCATGATGCAGGTCGCCGGTTTCAGTTTCATCGGCCAGGGCGAAAACGTCGGCATGGCGTTCATCAAGCTCAAGGACTGGAGCGATCGCAGGACCAACGCGACGGACTTCATCCAGGACGCGAACAAGGCGTTGTTCCCGATTCGTGACGCCCAGATTTTCGTGATCAACCTGCCGACGGTGAACGGATTGGGGCAGTTCGGCGGGTTCGACATGTACCTGCAGGACCGCAGTGGCCAGGGTCGCGCGGCGTTGGGTCAGGCGTTGGGCGCATTGCTCGGCAAGGCCAGCCAGGACAAGGCGCTGGTCGGCGTACGCCCGAACACCCTGGCCGATGCGCCGCAACTCAAGCTCGACGTCGACCGCGTGCAGGCGCAGGCGATGGGCTTGTCGGTCGGTGACATCTACAGCGCGATCCAGCTGATGCTGGCGCCGGTGTACGTCAATGATTTCGTGCAGGGCGGGCGCGTCAAGCGGGTGACGATGCAGGCAGACGCGCCATTCCGCACGGGCGCCGAATCGCTGTCGCACTTCTACACACCGGTCAACGCGGGTGCGGCTGCCGCAAGTGCCGCGTCACAACAAGCCGGCCGCGCTGCCATCCCGACGATGGTGCCGCTGTCGAATGTCGTGCATTCGCAATGGACGGTCGCAGCTCCGTCGCTGACCCGCTACAACGGCTTCGCGGCCGCCGAAGTCGTCGGCTCGCAGGCGCCGGGACACAGTTCCGGTGAAGCGATGAACGCGATGCAGAAAATCGTCGACACCGACCTGCCGGCGGGCTTCGGTTACGACTGGGCCGGGCAATCGCACCAGGAAATCCTGTCCGGCAGCCAGAGCACGATGCTGATGGTGTTGTCGATCGTGGTCGTGTTCCTGGCCTTGGCGGCGTTGTACGAAAGCTGGTCGGTGCCGGTGGCCGTGTTGCTGGTGGTGCCGATCGGTGTGTTGGGCGCAGTGGTGCTGTCGATGATGCGCGGCCTGCCCAACGACATCTATTTCAAGATCGGCCTGATCACGGTGATTGGTCTTGCCGCGAAGAACGCGATCCTGATCGTCGAGTTCGCGATCCAGGAACAGCAAGCGGGCAAGCCGCTCGGCGTGGCGGTGGTCGAGGCCGCGAAGTTGCGATTGCGCCCGATCCTGATGACGTCGCTGGCCTTCATCATGGGCGTGCTGCCGCTGGCGATCTCTTCCGGAGCGGGCGCCAACGCGCGCCATGCGATCGGCACGGGCGTGATCGGCGGCATGCTCGCGGCGACCTTCCTGGGCCTGTTGTTCATTCCTCTGTTCTACACGCTCATGCGCCGGTTGCAGGGCGACAAGCTGGATGCAGAGGACGCGCCGCCTGCTCGAAGTTGATTCATCGCTGCGAATTGCCCGCTCACCATGTCAGTTGTGAGCCGCACTCTCGCGGGAATGACGACTCAGCATTCCGCACTGCTTTCGCAGCAGCGAAGGAATCGCGGGCAATAAAAAACCCGGCAGCCTGGGCTGCCGGGTTTGACTGTCAGGTCCGCGTGGGACCTGAGCCTTCGTATTACTTGTTGCCGTGCTTGTTCTTGTTGATCTGCGCGTTGGTCTGGTCGACCGCCTTGTTGGCCTGCTCGACAACCGCGTTGGTCGCGGTGTTGAACTGCTCGTTCGCCTGACCGGCGGCATCCTTGACCTGCGCGCTGGTGCGCTCGAACTGGCCCTTGGCGATTTCGCCGATGGCTTCGTTGGTCTTCACGGTATGGCCCATGACTTCCTGGCCGGTGCTGACCGAACGCTCGAAGTTCTCGCGCGCCACCTGCATGCCCTTCGGCAACAGGGTCTTCAAGCCGTCAAGGTCACGGGTCTGCGCAAGCTCACCCCAGAAGGCGAAAGTGGCATTGACGTTCTTCTCCATCGCGGCGAACTGCAGGCCAAACGCCTGCTCGGCATTGCTGAGGGCAAGACGGCTGACCTGGCCGGCGGTGTCGGCGAACTGGCGCGAGGCCGAGGCGAACTGGTCGTTCATCTGGTTCATATTGATCTGGTTCATGGCGGGTTTCCTGCGGTGATCCGGCAGGGAGTGCCGGTTTGTGCGTTGCAGCATAAACCCGGGAATGCTGCATTGCAACATTGAGCGCCAAAACCCATCGAAACGTGCACAAACCGTTCTGTTTCAACGGCTTGCCACCCAAGGCGGAGGCTATCTGCCGCGGTAACGGCAGCCCGACGTGCAGGTTTCGTGGACGACCACCTCGCTCAACTGGGGCAATCCAGTCCGGAGCCGATCCCAGATCCAGATCGCAAGCCGTTCGCTGGTCGGGTTGTCCAGCCCGTCGATCTCATTGAGGTAATGGTGGTCCAACTGCTCGTACAACGGCCCGAACGCCGCCTTGATCTCGGAGAAATCCATGATCCAGCCGGTCTGCGGGTCAGGATCGCCCGAGACATGGAGTTCCACCCGGAACGAATGACCATGCAGGCCCGCACATTTGTGCCCGTCCGGCACGTTCGGCAAGCGGTGCGCGGCTTCGATGGTGAATGTCTTGAAGATATCCATGGCGCGCGCCGGATTGGTGGCTATAGGTACTCCCGCATAGCCATGCTAGAGCGTTGATTTAAGTCAAGTTACATTAGGTTAGAGCTGACTCTACTCACACATCTACGCACATAAGCGATGGGATGAGAAGCGATTGCAGGCGGTATCTGAATTGTACGCGGAAGGAGCGAAGCAACTTCCAACGAGGACGTATCAGCTACCCTCCACTCACAGATTCACGAGTGGGGTCGTGAGCAGTGGCAACTGATGACATAAATAGGAAATCATGCTTGACGTTTCCCAGCAGACCATTACCACCTACGAAGTGGGCCGCCGTCGGATCCAGGTGTCATCGCTCAATGTGATCGCCGCCCTCCTCGGTGTGGCCGTCGAAGAGTTGATGGGTACATCCACCTTGGCCAGCGGCAAACGTGGCCCCACCCCGAAGTTGCAACAACAGATGGATCGCATCGCAATGCTGCCAAAATTTCAGCAGCGCTCCGTCATGCAAGAGCTCGAGTCCATACTCGCACAAGCACGTCGCTAAACAGGAACCCCCGCACTTGGCGGGGCTTTGGTTAAGTTCTAGGTCGATTCATTTTTTACCGCTTACCAAGGCTGCCAGACACTGCCGGGCGCTTGTGGGTAGGATCCTGCCGATTTAAGCGGAGCAGCTTTTTGCGACATCTTCCAGACACGTCGTTTGATCCATTGGCCTTTGCAGTGAACTCATACGAGATGAAAAATGGTTGCACCGAGGGCTTCAGCATGAAATCCGCTGTGGCAAGTTCGGCTTCTATGCAGTAGGCATAAACCGAGTCTCCTCGCCGCCATGTCCGCTTTACCTTCCCATCCTTGTCCACGAAAAGCACCACCGCGAAATCAGACAACGACTGTCGAGGCCGCGCGCAGGCATTAGAAGCGGTCCCAACGAAATTGCTCAGAGACGCACCAAACTCAACCGATAGTTCGATAGGCAATGATGCGAGTTGGCCGTCGGCCGCCGCCTTGGCTTGGTCGAATGAGAGCGGCAGAGAAAATATTTGGACCAACGCTAAGATTATCGGAACCATGACTGTCACCACTAATTGATTTCAAGCGGCGGATAATTTCTGCCCATTATGTTCTATGAATCGTCATCGATGCTGAGATAAAGCGCCATTATTACGCCTGCCGGAACCATCCACCATTTAATCGCGGACGCCGCTGCCAGCATAGTGACGTGATTCACGCGAACATAAACACTACTGCCATATAGCCAAACACCGGCATAGGCAGCACACCAGGCGACAAGCTTTACTCCCCAACTTAGTTTTTTATGCATTGAGAAGTGCATTTGATTGCACCGTACGTGTCATATGCGGTCAAGAGCAGGCCGGCAAACGAAGCCAGTCGAGCCAAATTTTTTCGGGCAGCCTCTTCTGCGGTTTTCTCCAACGCCCGTGTGATGGCATCCAGGTGCCATTCAAGCGCCGTTTGAGGCACATCGCCCCAGTCGAAGAGGTAATTTTTTACGGCGCAAATTGTTGTGCACTTCAACCCTCTCTCAGTTAATTTGCAATCTTTGATCGTCTCTTGCTTTAATCCTGCTACGGCACTTGCGGTTAGCAACTGCTCGCAAGGTGTCGACCCGTCACCTCTTGCTGCTCGTTCAATCAAACATCTTGAATATCCATTTAAATCTACGTCCAAGCCGAATTTATCGGTATCGACAAACGGTTCCTGCAGAGCATATCCAAAGGTGTTCACACCTGCAGCCAACCCAAGGGGATCACTCTCCACATACCGTCCGGTGGCCGCCTCGTAATCGCGGAAGTAGTTGTAGTGTCGCCGACCCGACACGATCGCCCGCCGCCGACGGTGGTTTCGCTTGATGCGGCAAGGGCTTAGCTGTGCAGCGAGCATGGGTGCGGTTCTGTCCTGCAAAAAAAGTTCCTTGATGCACGTT